>DASUGM010000259.1:0-7164 GCA_036274055.1 Vicinamibacterales bacterium
CGCGATCAGCTCGAGCGTGCCGCCGCGCTCGGTCAGCGACGTCGTGCTCTTCAACGAGGTCACGCCGGCATCGGCGGTGCGGGTCGAAACCTCGGTGCCGATCGGACGCTCGATCAAGGAGACGAGCACGGTGGTCGCCGCGCCGGAGGTCGGCGTCTGACCACCGACGGCCACGGCCCACGACGCCAGCACGGCGGCAGCAACGCTCAGCGGTTTCATGTTTCGCATCGTTCGACTCTCACCTCAGTCGCCCGGATCCGCGCGTCTGGTCTCGGCGAACGCCGTGACGTCCTTCAACTGATCTTCGTAACACGACGGACAGATGCCGTGTGAAAACTGCGCATCGGTGCGCGCTTCGATGTACTGCTCGACCGAGTGCCAGTAGTCCTTGTCGTCGCGGACGCGCTTGCACCACGCGCAAATCGGCACCAGACCCTGCAGCTGGCGAACCTGCGACAGGGCGAGTTCGAGCTCGGCGGTCCTCGCCTTCACGCGCGCCTCGAGATCCGTGTTGAGCTGCTCGATGACCGCGCCTTTCTGCCGGATCTGCGACAGCATCGCCGCCAGGCCCTGCGACACCAGAGTGATCACGAACAGAAACTGCTGCACCTTGATGGCGGCGGTCCGGTTGGTGACGTCGCCGAACGGATGCGAGCCGATCTGCACCAGGGTGAGGACGATCACCGCGACGCCGGCGACGACCAGCGATATTGCGCCGGATGTCGCGCGCGCGCCGAGCGCGATCATCAGTGGCACGGCGAGGAACGGCCCACCCTCCGGTCCGGTGGCCACGCCGCCGCCGCCAGTGAACATCAGCGTCGCCGCGAGCGCGAGAGCGATTGCCGAATCCCAGCGCGTCCAGCCGCGCGGCGAACCCTGCAGCATCGGGCCGCGCAGCGCGAACGTGAGCAGCGCCGGCGTCAGGACCGTCAGTCCGAGCGCATCGGCAGCCCAGCGAATACGGAAGATCTCGAGCCCGCCGCCGTCGACGCTGCGAAGAAGACTGAAAACGGCGGCAGCGGCCGCCGAGGCCACGATCGGCCCGGCGAGGGCGAACGACGCGGCATCACGAATGGTCATCTCCCGCGGATCGAAATGACGGCGGCGCAGGATGGCCGCGGCAAGCAGCGCCTCACCGGCGTTGATGACGCCGACCGAAAAGGCATCGATCACGCGGCCATGCCCAATGCCGGCAGCGGTCTCGATGGCAATCGCCACGACGGCGAGCAGCGCGCTGCTGCGGCGCTCGAAGAGAATCAGAGCCGCGAGCAGGACGGCGGTCGGCAGCCAGACGATGGCCATGCCTTCGGGCATGACGCTGAGCAGGCTGAGCTTCGCGAAGAGAAAATAGATCGCGGCGAACGCGACGAAATCCAGCGACCCTGGGCGATGCGGTAAACGCACGTGTTTGCGGTCATCATACCCGCCGGGGCGCAGCCTATCCCGGCAACCAGCTGTTCTTCCGCTTCGCGCGGCTATGCGCGGTCATCGCAGAAATGATGTGGCAGACCCAGCCAAGCAAGCCGCCTGTGCCGATCCACATCCCGGGCGTGACGATCAGCCAGAACAGACCGCGGAGAAAGTCGCCGTTGTAGAACTGGCCGATGCCGGGGATCAGCAGGCTGAGGACGGCGGCGGTACCGGGGTTGCGCATGTGATCGATGTGACGTTGGTTCCGAGCGGCAGGTTCGGGCAGCAGATGAAAAGTGGCCAGCGCTAGCGCCTTCGCGGTCCCCCGCGTACCCGACGTACCGCGCGTACCTTGCGTACCGGTGTGACGTCGATGTTTCTGCGCGCCGTGGTCAGCGCTTCGCCGAGGGTCTCGGCATCGACGTGCGCGAACAGAACGCGGGTGCAGCCTTGTCGTCCCCACGCGCCGGCCTCCGGCGTAAACGCATGCGGATGCGCGCGCATGAACTCGCGCTGCTGATCGGGCGTGAGCTTCACCATGCCGCGCTCCATGCTGTGGTGCAGCGACGCGAAGATCTTTCCCGCAGCGCGGAAATCGGGATGGCCGTGGTGGGCCTTCTCGGTGACGTCACGAAGCGCAAGCGCCATCCGGCGGAAGTCGTTTGCGGTCTGGGACATGTAGGATCTCTTGAGGATGCTGAAGGAACGTGAAGGAGCACACCTTCACGGTGCCGTCGGCGTCAACGTCCAGCCTCGATCGTGAGCGCGCTGCTGCAGCGCCTCGGCCAAGTGGCGCTCGATGCCGGTACCGCGCCACGGACCGGCGACCGTCAATTCGATGATCGCGGCCAGGCCTGCGGATCTTTCCCGCATCGACGCGACGCCCGCGGTCCGGCCGTTGACGCGCGCGACGACGCAGACGAGTCCCGACGAATCGCCGGAGTTCGTCATGAACCTCAAGAGCTCCGGCGACGTCGCCGAGATGTCGTCGACTTCGAGCTGCGGTCCCGGAGCGCAGTTGCGCATGATGTATCCAGTCTACGTCTGGACGGTAACGTGAAGGATCTCTGGAGGATGGTGAAGGAGCGTGAAGGAGCGCTCAACAGGTAGCCAATTCCGCGCCAGGCCCGATGCGCAGGCTGGCTGCGTATTCGATGTGCAGCACCCGGCGCGGGCGATCGTCCTTCGCCTTCGACGACGCGTGAACCGTCAGCGGCCGCATCACAACGACGCCCCCGGCGGGAACAGTGCAATCAACCGGAGTCACGCTGCTTGCGAGCGCTTCGATCGCATCTTCCGACAGCACACCGAGGTTGTGCGTGCCTGGTAGCATGCGCAACGGGCCGTTCGTCACCGTCGAGTCGTCGAGGCTGAGCCGCAGGGCGACTACCGCCTCCAGCGCCCACGCCGGCGCATGCGCGTAAAGCACGCCTGCCTTGGTGGACCAGGGGCCCCACGACGCATCATCCACGCGGGCGCGAAGCGGCAGCGCGGTGTCCTGGTGCCACACGACAAGCCAGTTCGAGGTTGGCGACTTGTCGAACAGCGTCGCGCGGAATGGTACTGGCGATGCGTTGAGATAGGTCGATGCGATTGCGAGCATCCGCGCGTCGTTGGCCAGCCGCGTAAATGCAGGTACGCCAAGGACGTGTCGTGCACCCGCTTTCGTACGGTCGAGCGGCGCCTGTTCGAGCGCTGTGCTGACATCCGCCATCTCGGTCTTCGAGAACACAGCCGGCACCACATCGAACGAGCGTGCAGCAGCGCTCCGGGCTTTCAGCAGCCCGAGTTCTCCTTCATGTTCCTGCACCGTCCTCCACGGCACCTTCACGGTGCTGTCCCTACACTCATCCAATCGCCGTCGGATGCTTCGGCTGATACAGCATCACCGGCACCCCGCCGGGCAGCCGCATCGTCACGTGCACGCCCCAGCGCTCTTCTTTCGGTTCGCCGTCGATGACGATGCCTTTGGCGCGCAAGTCGCGCATCGTCGCAACGATGTCGTCGCACATGAACGTCAGCTGATGACGCGCGGCGCCCTCGCCGGCGTTGTCGTCAGCAGGATGGACCGCGATCTCCGACGGCGGCGCCGCGAAGATCAGCCAGCCGTGGCCGGCGTCGACGTGCGCGAGGCCGAAGACGTCGCGCAGCACGGCGCGCACCTTGTCAGGCTCGGATGAATACAGCAACGTGTGAGCGCCGATGATTGCCATGACTGCCTTCACTCTACCCGGATGGCCGGACGCGTGAACCCGGTAAGATGTCCTCCCCATTTCCGAGGAGGTCTCGATGTCTCGTACCAGGCTCATCGCGGCGGCCGTTGCACTGATCGCACTCACTGGCTCGGTCGCGGCGCTCGGTCGTCAGACCCAGCCGCAACGGCTGAAGGTCCTGATCTCCGTCGACATGGAAGGCGTCGCCGGCGTCGTCACGGCCGAGCAGCTCGGGCCGACCGGCTTCGAATACGCGCGTTTTCGCGAGTTCATGACCGCCGAAGCGCTCGCCGCCGTCCAGGCGGCGCGCGCCGCCGGCGCCACCGAGATCGTCATCGCCGACGCGCACGGCAACGGCCAGAACCTGCTGATCGAGCGGTTGCCGAGCGATGTCCGTCTGATCCGATCGTGGCCGCGCAAGCTCGGGATGGTCGCCGGCGTCGACGACAGCGTCGACGCGCTGATCTTCATCGGCTATCACGCCGGCACCAACAACACGACCGGCGTCCGCGCGCACACGTTCTCGAGCGCCAACTTGACGCGCGTCGCCGTCAACGGCGTCAACGTCACCGAGGGATCGTGGAACGCGGCGATCGCGGGTCAGTTCAACGTCCCCGTGCTGATGATGTCGGGAGACGACGCGGCGATCGCCGAGGTGCGCAAGGCGATCGGCAACGTCGAGGCCGCGGAGACCAAACGCACGCTCGGGTTTCACGCGGCGTCGACGATCACGCCGGAGGCCAGCGCGCGCCTGATCGGCGACCGCGTCCGCGTGGCGTTCGCGCGCCGAGCCGAATTCAAGCCGTACCGCATCAGCGGGCCGCTCACGGTCGACGTCTCGTTCAAGAACTACCTGCCCGCTGAAGTGCTCGCCTACCTGCCGATCTTCGAGCGCGTCGACGCGCACTCGATTCGCTTCCGGGCCAAGGACATGGTCGAAGCATCGCTCATCATGACGTTCATCGGCGAGTACCGGATTGACGCGACGCCGTAGGCGCCTCGTCTGCTCAGTGCTTCCTGCTCCGTGCTGATGCTCGGTGCAGGAGCCTGGTGCCTGGTGCGGTTCGCATTGGGGCGAGGTCAAGATGGAGATAGCTCGATCCACTCGCACCAAGCACCGAGCATTCAGCACCGAGCACTGAGCTCTGCGTCGGCCTACGTCGCGTACTGCGCCGCGCCCATGAGGTGCAGCGACACATAGGGCTGGTCGCCCACAACCCAACTGTCGTGCGGCTCGGGCGGAATATAGAACACCGTACCGGCCGTCAGATCGAATACGCGGCCGTCGTCGAACGCCGCGGTGGCGTGGCCGGCGAGCACGATCCCGAGATGCTCGACATGGCAGCGGCTTTCGCCAATCGTCGGGCCGACGTGCTGTGACCATTTCCAGCCCGGTTCGTAAGTGGCGCGGCCGAGCGTCTGGCCTGCGATGCTGACGATCTCGAGCTTGCCCTTGTCGAACTGCCGCGTTTCATCGGGCGTGTCGAAGCGCTTGAGGATGGTGTCGACGTTCATGGCTGTCGGAAAATCTGACTCGCCAGCGTCTGTGCGTCAACTGCCCCGTCGGGCCAGAAACTGCGGCACGACCGTGCCATCGGCGGGATAGTCGTCGAGCACTCTGACGTTCGCACCCGCGTCAACCAGCATCTGCAGCACCGGCGTGTAGTCGACGCCCTTAATCGGCATGAACTCGGCGAAGTACGCGGTCGAGTCGAGCACCGTGCCGCCCCACATGTTCTTCACCTCGAGCGGCGCTCCGCGCGCGATCAGGGCGCGCGCGAGATCGATCAAGCCATGCGCGGCGGCGTGATGGAGCGCCGTCATCTTCTGTCCGTCGGCGGCGGCGACGTCGACGCCGCGCTCGAGCAACCTGGTCGCGACCTCGACACGCTCGAATCGGCAGGCGTACACGAACGCCGCTTCGATGTGGGTCCGTGCGTCGGTCGCCAGATTCCGCCACGCCGGCGCGATCAGCGGCACACCAGGCGCCAGCGTGTATTTGTCGACGACGAACGCGCTGACCAGATCGACTCGGCCAAGGGACGCCGCGGTGATGACGTTGTCGACGCGCGCGCCGCGGCGCGCCAGCGTCTCGGCGGCGTAGATGTAGCCGAAGTCGATCGCCGTCAGGATCGGCGACTCGTCGTCTTTGACGCCGTTGATGGCGGCGCCGTAGTCGAGCAGCAACTCGACAAGCGGCGACATCAACCCTGCGCCGTCCGGATGCGCACTCGACACCAGCAGATTCATCGTCGTCTGCCAGTAGTCCCGGCCGTAGGTGTCGGCGAGCGCGTCGGCCTTAGCGCCGGAGTCGAGGAGAAAGCGCGCGATCTCGACGGCGTTCGGCGGCGTCCGCTGGCGGTAATCCTCGACGCCGTTGGCGGCGACGTAGTGCAGCAGCGTCGCGCGGTGTTCGCGCGTCGAGTGCTGGCGCACGAGATCGGGTTGCGCCGCGATCAGCCTCTGCAGCGTCGGGAGATCGCCCGAGACGACCGCATCCACCGCGGCTTCGAACTCGCGGCCGTGCGAATCGCCCTTGAACGGCGCGTCCACGTGCCGCGCGAACGCGGCCCAGGTGTCGAAGCCGTGAATCGTTGCGATCAGATGCTGCGCGTCAGCGAGCGCGAAGCCTCCGGCCGACGCGTCGATTCGCTTCTGCGTGCGCTCGACGAGGACTTCGATGGCCTGCTTGAGCAACGACGGGAAGTTCGGGGCCGTCGTCATGTCGAGCGCCTGCGTGAGCGCGGTCAGCCAATCAGACGCCCAGACGCGGATCGCGTCGGGATCGCCGGCGCGCGCGGCGTCGACGAGTTCCTTGGCGCGTTTCCTGTACTGGTCGAGATTCGGGCGAGGCGGGAGTGGCAGCGCATCCATACGAAGCTCCTTTCACGTGCACGCCCGCTGTCCGCCGTGATCGGGCTGAAAGAAGTTTCGCTGCGCGGCGATCGCTCGCCGCGCGGTCGATTGTCGAGATGGGTGGGCACGGCCCTTTCCGCGGACTGGAGGCGCCCCTCGCGCTCGAGATGAGCGTATGGCGCGCTGCCTCGGCGCGTCAATCGCGTGCGCTAGCGGGAGTGAACTGAGTCAGAAGCGCTTGCCAAGAGCGGATTCACAGCGAGAGAACAGAGAAGAGCATGAGAAGAAACAACTTGGCGGTTTTTGTATTTTTTGAAAGAACCCTCGGGCTCTTCCTCATGGTTTTCTCTGGCTTCTCGCTGTATCTATTTCGCAAGTGCTTTTCACCCAGGACTCAGGCGTCCCTAGCGGGTCCCGAGATCAGGTCGCACGCCGCGGCGGCCTCCGCGTGTTTGCCGGCGCGCAGCAAAACCTCGCCGAGTAGCTCGTGCGACGGCTTCAGCGGATCGGTGAGGCCGTCTAGCTACGCTCGATGAGTGTGCGCAGCTCATGACGATGGCACTGCGTCGCGTCTTCGGCGCAATGACACATCACGGTGACGTTGCCGCGCTGCGCGAGTTCGCGCAGCAGCCGCAGCGTGAACTTCTGACCGTGATTCTTGATCGTCTTGCTCCTCGCGTCGATC
>DASUGM010000260.1:0-54835 GCA_036274055.1 Vicinamibacterales bacterium
CTGACCCGTGTTTGACCCGACGGCTTTTTACCGTCGCCGTGGCGCGCCGGTCTAAGTCTGTTGGCTTCTTCCGGAATCTCCGGGGCAGTATTTGGGACAGGATTGTCGTCTCTTCCAGGGGGCTGGTGGCTATGGCGCAACTTTCGCCGCTGATGTCCCATCTGCTTCGTCGCACCGCGTTCGGCGCGCGGCCTGACGAGGAAGCGGCATTCAGCCGGCTGACATACGTCACCGCGGTCGACGGCCTCGTCAACTTCGATCCCGCGCAAACCGACGTCGACGGCAAGATCGGCGCCTCCGGTTACGCCAACATCACCGCGACCTCGGCATTTTCGCCGAACACGAACATCGATCACGCGCGGCAGCGCTGGCTGTTCCGCATGGTGCACTCGCCGGCGCCGTTGCAGGAAAAGATGGCGTTGATCTGGCATCAGCACTTCGCGACCGCCTACAGCAAGATCGCCGGCATGATTCCCAGCACCGAGGCGACGCGGCTGATGGCGGCGAAACGATCTGCCGACCCGGCCGGCCAGCGCGGGCAAATCGATTTGTTCCGCGAGGCTGGCATGGGCAGCTTCCGCGATCTGCTGGTCGAGGTCGCGAAAGATCCGGCGATGCTGTACTGGCTCGACGGCCGCCTCAACACCAAGAACAACCCGCAGGAGAACTTCGGCCGTGAACTGATGGAGCTGTTCACGTTCGGCGTCGAACACTACGTCGAGGCTGATGTCTACGCGGCGGCGCGCGTCTTCAGCGGCTGGAACCTGCTGGCGTCGCTGCGGAATTCCTCCACCGTCGCCTTCACGTTCAATTACGTCGCCAACAACCACGACACCGGCGCGAAGGACTTCAGCTTTCCCATCTACTCGAACGGCAGCAAGCGCATTGAGGCGCGCAACGCCGCCTCGGGCATGCAGGACGGACTCGATCTGATTGACGCGCTCGCGGTGCATCCGGAGACCGCGAAGCGTCTGGCGCGGCGATTCTGGTTCTGGTTCGTCAGCGAGACCGAAGAACCGGACGAGAGTTTCGTCTCGTCGATCAGCGACGTTTACCTGCAGAACGACACCCAAATCAAGCCCGTGATTCGCGCGGTGCTGATGTCGCCGCAGTTCATCGACCCGGGGCGTCGCTATCAGCGGTACTCGTGGCCGGTCGAGTTCGCGGTGCGGGCGATGAAAGAGGTCGGTTACGTCGGGTTCTCGGTCGATACCGCGCGATCGGCGCTGGTCAACATGGGCCAGCAGCTGTTCGAGCCGCCCGACGTCAACGGCTGGGAGCTCGGCCAGGGCTGGTTTTCGACCGGCGGCATGCTGGCGCGGATGAACTTCGCGGCCCAGTTGGCGCAGAACCAGCGGTTCGCGTTGCGCGACGCCGCGCTGCGGGCCGCGGGCTCGCCTGAGGCGCTGGTCGACTGGGCCAAGCGGTCGCTGTCGGTGCCGGATCTGAGCGATGTGACGACCAGCGCGTTGCTCGACTACGCGCGCGCCGGCGGCTACACGGGCTCCGCCGAACAGCTGTTGAACAAAGCGGGCGGACTGGTCCACCTGCTGGCGAGCTCGGGCGAGTTTCAGATCGTCTAGCCACGCGAGGGATTCATGAAGGTCACTCGTCGACAGTTCGTTCGCGGTGGTGTCGCCGCATTCACCGTCAGCTTCGCGGCGCCGAAGTTCCTGTCGGAGCTGGCGATGGCGCAGGGCGCGTCGCGCCGCAATCTGGTCGTGCTGTATCTCTCGGGCGGGAACGACGCCTTGAGCACGCTGGTGCCGTACACCGATCCGTTCTACTACTCGCGCCGGGCCAGCATCGCGGTGCCCGCGGCCAATGTGCTGCAAATCGGGCGCGACAGCAACAACCGCCTGCTCGGCCTGCACCCCCGACTCACCGGCCTGAAGACGATCTTCGAGAACGGCCATCTCGCGCTGATCCAGCGCACCGGCTATCCGAACTCGAGCCGGTCGCATTTCCTCGGCACCGACATCTGGTCGACCGCCAATCCGGCCAACACATTCGGCGCCGGCTGGCTCGGACGGTACCTCGACAGCCTGCCGTCACCGGTCGATCCCCTGATCGGCTGGTGCACACAGCGCGAACTGCCGCACTCGCTGGTCGCGAACCACGTCAGCGTGCCGGCGATTCCGAGCGTCGCCAACTACGCGTTCCAGAGTCCGAACAACACGGCTGCCGAGCGCGCGCTGTCGCGGACCG
Organism: Vicinamibacterales bacterium; assembly: GCA_036274055.1. GTDB lineage: Bacteria > Acidobacteriota > Vicinamibacteria > Vicinamibacterales > SCN-69-37 > DASUGM01. The sequence continues at coordinate 2,209 of DASUGM010000260.1, forward strand.
CGATGACCAAGATCGCGTCGCATTTGCCGGCCGAGAAGCCGCATCTGTCGTTCGTCAACGGCACGACGCAGGCGGCGCTGGCGACGCTCGATCGCGTCGCGCTGGTTGGGCAATATCAACCGTCGGTGGCGTACCTCGGCGACGGCCTGTCGGTCGCGCTGCGGACCGTCGCCGGCGCGATCGTTCAAGGCATCGGCACGCGGGTGTTCTGGGTGCAGATCGGCGGCTTCGACACGCACGCGACGCAGAACACCAACGCCGCCAACGCCGGCTACGCCAACCTGATGGGGACGATCAACACCGCCGTCACCGCGTTCTACAACGACCTCAAGAACCAGGGGCTGCTCGGCGACACGATGGTCGTGCAGTTCTCGGAGTTCGGCCGCCGGGTCTTCGAAAACGGCAGCGCCGGCACCGACCACGGCGCCGGCGGCCTGATGATGGCGATCGGTGGCAGCGTGCGCGGCGGCCTCTACGGCACCGCCGCCGACCTCAATCCCTTCAGCGGCAACCCGACGCTCGAAAACAACGGCGGCGACGTCAAACACGAAACCGACTTCCGCGCCGTCTACGCGAAGATCATCGACAACTGGCTCGGTGCCAGCTCGGGGCAGATTCTCGGCGCGGACTTCACCAACGGGCCGCAGTTCATTTAGATTTCACGGGCCGTTCTTTCGTTCGGGAGTTCGGGAGTTCGGGCGTTCAGGTTCTTCCGTTCTCTCGTTCTTTCCTTCCTCGGTTCGTTCGTTCTTCGGTTCGGCCAGCTGCGATCTACGCCTGCGCTTTCCCCGATACTGCTCCGCGGCGTCGCGCGCGGCCTGAGACTCGAGATACAGCAAATATCCCGTCGTCGCGTTCCGTGCGCGCTTGGCAAGCGTCGTCAGACCGACTAGCTCCCGCGCATCGATCAGGCCTTTGGCCTGGGCCTTATGTAGGTGAATGATGGTCTCGCTGATCGAGGCCCGCGCGATGCGGACGAACGGCGCGTTTTCGCTCGGATAGAAACGAGAGAATCCCTCGGAAATGTGAACCGGTGGCCCTTCGGAACTCCGAGCTAACTGGTCGAGCAGCCGGGAAAAGCGCCGAAACCCGGGCCGCTCCAAAACCTCGGCGACGCGATCCTCGAGCTCGCGCGCCAGTTTCCATGCGTCAATCTCGCAAGGATCACGGAATCCAGCCATGGCCGTCGTCGATGGCAGTGTCGATGCCATCAGCGGCGGGCTCATTTGACGGCGTTTCTAACGAATTCAGTGCCGACCGTTGCAGAAAGTGCCATGCGGCGGTACGCAAACACTGCGATCGCAGGAGGCGCCAGAACGGAAGAACGGAAGAACCAGAACGCCCGAACTCCCGAACTCCCGAACGCAAGAACCTATCGAAGCTCTCTCGCGAGCGCGAAGTCAGTGTCCCGGTCTTTCCATTGCGCCCGCAGTGCGTCCATCTGTTCCTTCGCCCCGGCAGCGTCGCCTTGCCGGGCGAGCACGTTGGCCAGGTAGATCCGCACCGGCACGATCTGCGGGTTGAGGCCCAGCTGCGGCAGCACCTGCAGCGTCGTCCGGTAGGATTTCGCCGCGCCGGCGAGATCGCCGGCGAGTTCACGGATGCGGCCGAGATGAAAATGAAGATCCAGCGCATGCGGGAACTCGGCGTTCGTCGCGTCGATATCCTGAATCGCTTCCTTGAGTTCGCCGCGGGCGGCGCGGATGTACGCCTTCGCGATTGAGACCGGCAGGAACACCGGCTGGCCCTCGAGCGGCTCCTTTTCGAGCCGGCCGACGGCGGCGGCGGCCGCGTCGATGCGGCCCGACGATGCGAGAAATGCCGCGTTCTGCGCCAGGATTGTCCGGTCCGTCTCCGTTCTGGTCGCGGCCTCGAGCGCCGCGAGCGCCGCGCCGCCTTCGTAGGCGGCCCGCGTCAGCCGTTCGGCGGCGTCGAGGCTGTGCACGGCCTCCTCGCTCTTGGCCTCGACCGCCTGTTTTCGCAGATCGCCGACCAGCGCGGTGTAGGCCTTGAGCCGGCCCTGCCACGCCGCCACGGTCGCACGCACCATCAGGAGCTGCTGCGGCGCGACGATCTTGCCGGCCGCCTGCTCGAACGCGACGGCGTTGGCGTCGCCGGAGAGCACCGCCGAATGCCACCGCGCGATCGCGAGATTGGGATCGGGACGTTGCGCGAGGATCCTTTCCATCGACGCGTACGCCTCGGCGCGTCGGCCGAGGAAAAGCTGCGTGTAGACGATGTTGACGGCGAGTACCGGCTCGACCGGCGCCAGTGATGCGGCCTGCTGGTAGGCGGTCAGTGCGCCTTCGAAGTCGCCGACGCCGGTGCGGGCGACGCCGAGGTTGTTGTGCGCCGCGAAATCACGCGGATACGTTGCCACCAGCTTGTCGAGGGCAGCCATGACCGCCGCGGCATTGCGGATGTTGTGGGCCGCATGGTTCCAGTCGATGTACAAGCGCTCGAACTCCGTGGTCCTGGCGCGCAGGTCGTAGGCCTTCTGTGCCGCTTCGCGCGCGCGATCGTACTGACCGCTGTTCGACGCGACGACGCCGAGCTTGGCCCAGGCCGCGGTGAAGTTCGGATCGAGCTGGACCGCGCGTTCGAAAAACGGCATCGCCGCCTCTTCACCCTGGATCGACCGCACTCGCGTCCCCATCGCAAAAGGACGCAGCGCGTCGATCGATCCGGTCAGCGCCTCGGGGGCGCCGACCGCAAAGGTCGAGCGTGTCGCCGCCGGTTCGCCGAGCGTCTCGCGCAGCATCATCACCGCCTCGCCGGTCTTCGCGATGACGTCTTCCCGCGACGCGGCACGAACGTCGACCTGGCCCTTCTGCGCCCTGGCGGCGCAGTCGATCGCTTCGAGCCTGATCGAATACGTCCCCGACGATCCCGAAATCGATCCACCGATAACCGCGACCGCCCCGGCGGCGGCACAGATCTCCAGCCCCGGCCCCACCGCCAGCTGATCAATCGGCTTCTTCGCCTGCCGGAGCGCGCGCATCGCCCTCGGATCCGGCACGACATTGAGAAACGGCGACTGCTGCAGCCCGACGTGCACGACCTGCCGGAGCGACGCATCGAACATCGCGTCGCCGGTGGTGTTGGCGAAGTCGGCGACGATGACCGCGTCGCCTTCCTTGATCGCAGGCGGATTGCTGCAGGCAGCGGCGGCGATGACAACGGACAACAACGTGACCGCGAGACGGTGTGGCACGGCGAAATGATACCCGCCCAACCCTATCGGACGCTCCGCCGTCGAACTCCTCTAGAACTTCTAGGCGGGTGGCCTCGTAGGAGGAAAGATGAGACGACGAGCGGGAAACGCCGACGGCGACATGCTGGCCGGCACCCTGGACATGCTGATCTTGCGGATTTTACAAGCGGGCCCCGCGCACGGATTGCAAATTGCGCAAAGCATCGAGCGGCGGTCCGATGATGTGCTGCTGGTTGAGCAGGGGTCGCTCTATCCGGCGCTGCACCGCATCGAGGAACGCGGCTGGATTGCGTCGTATTGGGGCGTGTCCGACACCAATCGCAAGGCGAAGTTCTACAGGCTCACCGCCGCGGGCAGAAAGCAGCTGGCATCGGAGGAGAGTCGCTGGTCGGAACTGGTCAACGCGGTCGGCCGCGTCCTCAGAACGGAGTAGGCATGGTGCCGGATGCCCGTGATCGCGAAGAGGAGATGCGCGCGCACCTCGACTTGTATGTCGAACAGCTCGAGAGCCGCGGCGTCGCGCCGGAAGAAGCCCGCCGTCAGGCGCGATTGAAGTTCGGCAATCCACGCGCGAAGCTCGAGGCCGTCGCCGACGTCAGCAAAGGCGCGTTCCTGAGCGCGATCTGGCGTGACGCGCGCTACGCCGCGCGTGTGCTGCGACGGACGCCGGTCTTCACCGCGACGGCGATCGCGACGCTGGCTCTCGTCATCGGCGCCAATACGGCGGTCTTCAGTCTGGCCGACGCCATTCTCATCCGATCGCTTCCGTACCCCGAACCCGATCGGCTCGGCCTGATCCACTACACCTCGAAGGGCGCCAACGGGACGTACACCGGCCGCGCGGTGGACGCCGCGATGTGGGAAGCGATTCGCGATCACGTACCGTCGGTCGACGCCGCGGTGATGGGCGGCGGCGGGGGCGGCGCGAATCTCGTGATTGGCGACGCCGCGGCGTTCATCCGCCAGCAGCGGGTCTCGGCGTCGTTTTTCCGCGTCCTCGGCGTCGTCCCGGAACGCGGCCGCCCGTTTCTGCCCGAGGAAGATCTGCCTGGCGGTCCTCCCGTGACCGTGTTGAGCGACGCGATCTGGCAGCGGTTTTTTCACGCCGATCCGTCGATCATCGGCCAGTCAATCCTTCTCCGGGGCGAGCCCTACACGGTTGTCGGCGTGATGCCCGCGGATTTCGTGAGCACTCGACCCGACGTCGACGTCTGGACACCGCTGCGGCCGTCACGCAACGGCGAAGGCAGCGGCACCAACTATCAGACGATCGTCCGCCTCAAGCCCGGCGCGACCTGGACTCAGGTACGCGGCGAACTGTCCGCTGCGAAGACCGAAGCCTTTGCCCTCCTCGGCCAGCCGAAAGGCACCGAGCGCGACCTCGGCGTCGAATCGATGCAGGAAGGACTCGCCGAAGGCATCCGTGAACCGATTGTGATGCTCAGCTGGGCCGTGGCCGCGGTGCTGCTGATCGCCTGCGTCAACCTCGCCGCGCTGCTGCTCGCGCGCGGCGGCAGCCGCTCGAAGGAGATCGCCACGCGGATGGCGCTCGGCAGCGGCCGCGGCGCGGTCATTCGCCAGTTGATGGTCGAAGCGGCCGTGCTCGCGCTCGCCGGCGGCGCCGCGGGTCTGGTGGTCGCGCAGTTTGGACTCTCCGGGCTCAAGCTTCTTGGCAGCGACACCTTCGAAGAATGGGGCACGGTTTCGCTGAACGGCCGCGTGCTCGGCATGACGCTCGGCCTGTCGCTCATCACGAGCTTCATTTTCGGTCTGGTCCCGGCGATCCAGGCCAGCCGCTTGAATGTTCAGCTGGCGATCGTCAGCGGCGGCACGCGCAGCATCGCAGGGTCATCGAAGCATTGGCCGCGGCGCCTGCTGGTCGTCGCGGAGGTCGCCCTCGGCGTCGTCCTGCTCGTGACCGCGGGCCTGCTGGTGCGCACATTCGTGAATCTCCGCAATCTCGATCCCGGCTTCGAACCTGACGGCCTGGTCACGGCCAGCGTCTCGCTACAGGACGCGCGGTATCTCGACGCGGCCAGCGTCAACCGCCTCTTCGATGAGAGTCTGCGCCGGCTGCGCGAGACGCCAGGTATCGAATCGGCCGCGGTGTCCCTCGAGCTCCCATACGATCGCCTGCTGAACAGCGGCTATCGCTTCATGGACGACGCGGCCGCGCAGCCGAAAACCACGAACCAGACTTACATCACGCCAGGATTCCTCGAGACGATGCGGATCCCGGTGAAGCAGGGCCGCGACATTTTCGACACGGACACGGCGGCGGCGCCGCCGATCGCGCTCGTCAACGAGACGTTTGCGCGTGTCTATTCGAAGGGGCGGGCCGCGCTGGGACGCCGGATTCGCATCGGCAACATCGAGCGCGAAATCGTCGGCATTACCGGCGACGTCAAACAGCGGCGCAGTTTCTCAGGAGAGGGGATCGAGGACGGTCCGATCGTGTCGCTGCCGCTCGTCTTCGTGCCGGCGGCGCAGACCAGCGACGGCACGTTCCGGACCGCGCACACGTGGTTCGCGCCGGTGTGGTCCGTACGGGCCCGCGACATCGGCGCCGCCGGCGCCGCGCTTCGCGCCGCGATTGCCGGCGCGGACGCCCGTCTGCCGGTGACGGCGACGCGTCCCATGAGCGACGTCATGGCCGCGGCGATGTCCGAGCAGCGGTTGTTGATGACGCTGGTCGGCGTGCTGGCCGGGGTCGCGCTGTTGCTGGCGTCGATCGGCATCCACGGGCTGATCGCGCACGCCGTCACCGAGCGTCGTCGCGAGTTCGGCATCCGCATGGCGCTCGGGGCGACGTCCGGACAGACGGTGCGCGACGTCGCGCTCGGCGGGATCACGCTCGCCGCCGCCGGCGCCGTCGCCGGCGGGCTGCTGTCGATTCCGGCGGTGACGCTGGTGCGGTCGTTTCTGTGGCGTGTCGAGACGTCCGACCCGTTGACCTACGCCGTTGCCGGCGGCGGTCTGCTGATTGTCGCGGCGATTTCGAGCCTGCTTCCGGCGCTTCGGCTGCTCAGGCTCGATCCCGCGGCGACGCTGCGCGCTTAGCGCCCAGCGCGCAGCGCTGAGTGCTGCGTGCTCGGTGCTACGTGCTCCGTGCGGGTGCTTGGTGCCTCGTGCCGTGCGCATTCGGACGCAAACGGCATCGAGATATCTCGATCCTTATGCGAGGCAAGCTGCCAACCGCACCAAGCAGCAAGCACCTGCACCGAGCACGTAGCACATAGCACCCAGCACGCAGCACTGCACTACCTCGCGATCTCGATCGTCGCCCGATAGTCGGCGGCGGCAGGTTGATTGCGGGTGTCGCGCTCTGGCTCGAGCTTTACGAACGTGATCACGTAGCCGCGATGCGTCACCGATCGCTTGCTGGCATCGAACAACGACAATTGGTACTCCGCGTCCAGCCCCGCCGCCGCAACGTGGACCGTGATCGTTGCTTCGCCGGCGGTGATGCAGAGAACGTCGATCGGGCAGCGGGAGTCGGACTCGACGCGCACGAATGTGACCCGGGCGCCGTCGGCGCTGGCGCTACCACCCGGCGCGAGCCTGAAGGTCGCGGGCAGCGTTGGCGAAGTGGCCGTGTCCTTGCAGGCGGCCGCGACGAAGCAGAGTGATGCCGCGAATAGAACGACAGCACCATGAAGGACCCATTGAGGATGCTGTAGGAGCGTGAAGGACCACCGATCTTGAAAACCGGAGAGCTCCTGCATGTTCCTACAGCATCCGCCAAAGTTCCTTCATGGTGCTGTCGTTACTTGGCTTGGATCCGCGCCCACGCGTCCTTGAGCGTCACCGTGCGGTTGAACACGGGCGCGCCCGGCATCGAATCCGGATCCGCGCAGAAATAGCCGAGCCGTTCGAACTGAAATCTGTCGCCGGCCCTGGCCCGCCCGAGTGACGGCTCGAGCTTCGCGCCGGAGACGATTTCGAGTGCGTTCGGGTTGATCTGCGCGAGAAAGTCCGAGTCGCCGGCGCCGGGGTTCTCAACCTTGAACAACCGATCGTAAAGCCGCACCTTGGCGTCGATCGCGTGCGCGGCTGAGACCCAGTGCAGCGTCGCCTTGACCTTCCGCCCGTCGGGCGCGTCGCCGCCGCGCGTCGCCGGATCGTAGGTGCAGCGCAGCTCGACGACGTTGCCGGCCGCGTCCTGGATCGCCTCGCGGCACGTGATCAAATAGGCATTGCGCAGCCGGACCTCGCGGCCGGGCGCGAGCCGGAAGTACTTCGGCGGCGGTACTTCGCGGAAGTCGTCCTGCTCGATGTAGATCTCGCGTCCGAACGGCACTTGGCGCGTGCCCGCCGACGGATCCTCGGGGTTGTTGACGACGTCCATCTCTTCGGTCTGGCCGGCGGGGTAGTTCTCAATCGTCAGTTTCAAGGGCCGGAGGACCGCCATCGCCCGGGGCGCGCGCTTGTTGAGATCCTCGCGCACGCAGAACTCCAACAGGCCGACGTCGACCATGTTCTCGCGCTTGGCGACGCCGATTTCGTCGGCGAACCGCCGGATCGATTCGGGCGTGAAGCCGCGGCGGCGCAGCCCGGAAATCGTCGGCATGCGCGGGTCGTCCCAGCCGCTGACGTGCTTCTCGTTGACGAGCTGGAGCAGCTTGCGCTTGCTCATCACCGTGTACGTGAGATTCAGCCGCGCGAATTCGATCTGCTGCGGCCGGCCGGGCAGCGGCAGGTTATGGATCAACCAGTCGTAGAGCGGCCGGTGATCCTCGAACTCGAGCGTGCAGAGCGAATGCGTGATCCGCTCGAGCGCGTCCGAGATCGGATGTGCGTAGTCGTACATCGGGTAGATGCACCACGCGTCGCCGGTGCGGTGATGATGCGCGCGGCGGATGCGATAGAGCACCGGGTCGCGCATGTTGATGTTCGGCGACGCCATGTCGATCTTCGCGCGCAGCACGTGCGCGCCGTCGGGGAACTCGCCGGCGCGCATGCGGCGGAACAGGTCGAGGTTGTCATCGACGCTCCGCGTCCGGAACGGGCTCTCCTGGCCGGGCTCCTTCAGCGACCCGCGGTGCGCCCGGATGTCGTCCGCCGACTGACTGTCGACGTAGGCGCGTCCATCCTTGATGAGCTGCTCGGCGCAGTCGTAGAGCTTCTCGAAGTAATCCGATGCGTAATAGAGCCGATCGTCCCACGAAAATCCAAGCCAGCGGACGTCATCCTGGATCGAGTCGACGTATTCGGTGTCCTCGGTGACCGGGTTGGTGTCGTCGAAGCGAAGGTTGCAGGCGCCGTGAAAATCGCGCGCGATCCCGAAATTGAGGCAGATCGACTTGGCGTGGCCGATGTGCAGATAGCCGTTCGGCTCGGGCGGGAAACGTGTCGCGACCCGGCCGGCGTGCGTGCCGGAGGCGTTGTCGGCGATGATGATCTCGCGAATGAAGTCCTGGCGCGGCGCGGCGACGCCAGGTGACTCAGTGGACATGATTGCTTGATTATATGTAGCGGCGCTGGCAGAGTCCGGCCGGACCCGAGGGTTGGCGTCCTACATTGAGACATGCGGCCATTCCTCCGATTTGCGCTTCCGGTGGCGACCCTCGCGTTCGTCTGGCCGATCGCCGCCATTCATATGCCGGTCGACCTGGAGCAAGTGCCGGTGGAGCGGCTCGTCGCCAATCTCGAAGCACAGGCGAAGGAGGCGCCGAACGACTACGACGTCCAGTTGAATCTCGGCCGCGCGCACAGCATGGCGTACGCGCGTAAGACCGAGGTCATCTCCGCCGCCCGTCTCAGGGGCAGAAACCAACCGCAGTATCCGTACGTCTGGCCCGACGCGCCGTACGTGGCGTATCGCGACGTTTCACTGACGGCGGATCCGGCGAAACAAACAGCCGCACTTGTGCATCTCAAGGCCGCCGTCACTCACTTCGAGAGAGCGATCGCGATCAATCCGGATCCGCCGATTGGGCGGATCAACCGCGGCTGGTGCCTCGAGCAGCTCGGCGATCGTGCCGGAGCGATTGCGGCGTATCGAGATGTCGTCGCGACAGAAACGCCGGATCGGAGCCGCACCAACGTTTTCGCCGCGGCTGAGGCGATCGGTTACCTCATTCCGCTGCTGGATCCAAAGAAAGACGCGCACGAGATTGCCACGCTTCGGCAGCGTCGCGCGAAGATCGAAAGCATCCCGCGGCCGGTAACTCCGATCGCCGTGCCGATGAGGCGCGACTTGACGCTCGACCAGTTGCTCGATGACGACGCGACTGTGATGTTCGACGCGGACGGGCTCGGTCGAAAAGGCTGGACTTGGATCAAGCCGGACGCCGCGTGGCTCGTTTACGACCAGATCGGACGCGGCGACGTTCGTTCCGGGCTGCAGCTGTTTGGCAGCGTCACGTTCTGGATGTTCTGGGGCAACGGCTATGCCGCGATGCGTACGCTCGATGACAATCTCGACGGGCAGCTTGCCGGTGCCGAGTTGCGCCATCTCGGACTCTGGCGAGACGAGAACTGCAACGGTGTCAGCGAGCGCGGCGAAGTGCGGGCACTAGCTGCGTACGACATCGTATCGTTGTCGCAGGACTTCGTTCGGGCGACCGACGCGGACTACACCGCGTACTCACCGCGGGGAGTGACGTTTCGTGACGGCCATACGCGGCCGACGTGGGATGTCGTGCTGCAGCCAGCAAGGTGAAGACTCTCCGAGGACATGAAGGAGAGAGGATATGAAGGGCTTGAAGGAGAACAGTGGCTTGCAGAAGGCCAGGAGCTCCTTCATGATCCTCGTCGCTGGGGTTCTGGTGCTTGGGGGGTGGCCGCTACGCGCTCACTACGGCCCGATCCTGCTCGAGCAGGTTCCCATCGATCGCGTCGTCGCGAATCTCGAGGTGCAAGCCAGGGCGCGACCGGCCGATGCGCTTGTCCAAATCAACCTCGCGCGCGCGCACGGGATGGCGTACGCGAAGAAGACCGAGCGCGCCGATGTCATCAAGGGCAAGCCCGAGCGAGGCGTCTATTTCGGGCAGGAGCCTGCGAACGTGCCGTTCCGCGCCGAGGCGACGAGCGATCCGGTCAAGCAAGCGGCCGCGAGCGTGCACCTCAAGAAATCCATCGAGCATTTCACGGCAGCGTTGGCGATCGCGCCGGACAATCTGGTCGCGCGCCTTGGCCTCGCCTGGATGACCCACCAGTCCGGCGATAAGGTCGCAGCAATCGCCGCCTACCGCGACGTGATCGAACGCGCGTGGAAAGTCGAGGGACAACTGAAACGTGCCGACCTGGGCTTCGTGCCGGTGACGGCCGAGGCTGCGGACTATCTGATTCCGCTCCTCAATCCAACCGTCGACGCCCAGGAGATCGCGACGCTACGCGAACGAAGCCAGAAGCTGCGCCGCCTGCCGCGGCCGATTACACCAATCGCAGTGCCGCTAAGAGACGGCCTGTCTTTCGGCAGCGTCCTTGACGATGACGCAGCCGTGAACTTCGATGGCGACGGCCTGGGCAGGAAGTCGTGGTCGTGGATCACGCCCGACGCAGCCTGGCTTGTCTACGACCAGCTCGGCAACGGCGAGATTCGATCGGCGTTGCAGCTGTTCGGCAGCGTGACCTTCTGGATGTTCTGGGACACCGGCTACGACGCAATGGGCGCGCTCGATGATAACCACGATGGCCGTCTGGCCGGCACGGAGCTGCGACATCTCGGTTTGTGGCGCGACGTGAACAGCAACGGCGTCAGCGAGCGCGGGGAAGTGCGATCGCTCGCGAGCTACGACATCGTCTCGATGTCGTACGCGTTCACGCGCGCGAACGACCCGGTCCGGACGCCGTTCGTTGAACGCGGCGTGACGTTCAAGGACGGGACGACCCGGCCGACCTGGGACGTCATTCTCGAACCAGCCCGCTAGATTCTGCCCGAATCCGAACACGCGGCAAGAAAACGACATCACGCCGGCTCGGGGCTGCGTATGCTTTGCAGACACAAAGGAACGGCATGCGTGATCTGAAACTCGCGTTCAGAACTCTCAGTCATCGGCCCGTGTTTTTCGCCGCGGCGACCCTGACGCTCGGATTGGGCCTCGGCGCGGCGGTGGCGACGTTTGCGATCGTCGATCGCCTGTTGCTGCGTCCGCTCGACTATCCGCGCGCGGATCGTCTGGTGTTCGTGACCGGGTTCCTGCCTGGTGAGGCGGGTCCAGGCTCCAGTCTGTCGATCATGGAAATCGCCGATATTCGTGCGCGGGCACGGACTCTCTCGAGCCTCGCCGCCTACGCAGACTCGCGCCCGCTCGACGTGGCGGCCGACAGCGGCCCGCAATCGGCGCGAGTGAACTTCGTCAACACCAACTGGTTCGAGCTCCTCGGGGCGCACAGCGCGATCGGGCGGCTCCTGAATGCGAGCGACGAGCAGACCGTCGGCGCCCATCCCGTCGCCGTCGTCAGCGACGCGTTCTGGCGGACGCACCTCGGCGCGCGGCAGAACGTCATCGGCAGCACGCTCAGGATCGCGGACGTGCCGTACACGGTGGTCGGCGTGATGTCGCCGGCGTTTCGCGACATGTCGTACGAGTACGGCGGCGACGTCACCGACATCTGGCTGTCGATGTCGATGAGCGCGCCGGCCTACGGGCCGACGTTTCTGACCACCCGCTCGTCACGCGTCGTCTGGGGCATCGGCCGGTTGGCAGACGGCGTCACGATCGACCAGGCGCGAAGCGAGCTCAACGGCATTGCGCGCGACCTCGAGCGGGAGTTTCCCGACAGCAACCGGCGCATGGGCCTGCATGCCGAGCGCCTCGACCTCTGGATCTTCCGTGACGCCCGCACGCCGTTCTTCGTCGTGCTGATCGGCGCGCTGGCGCTCCTCGCGGTCGGGGCGCTCAACGTCACCGGCCTGCTGGTCGTGCGCATGGCCGAGCGGTCGCGCGATCTGATCGTCCGCCGCGCGCTGGGCGCGTCGACCGGCCAACTGGCCCGCCCCGCCGTCGCCGAGAGCCTGGCGATCGCGATGTCCGCCGCCGTCGCCGGCGCGGGAGTTGGCGCAGTGCTGCTGTCGCTCGTCCGAACCAGCGCGCCGTACGTGTTTCCGCGGCTGCAGGTGGTCCAGCTCGACGGTCGATCGGTCGTCGTCCTCGGGGTTCTCGCGTCGCTCGCCGTCGCTGTCACGGCGATCGCCACGCTGGCGATGGTGCGGTGGCGCGGTCAGCTGGCGGCTGGTGCGGCGCGGGCCGTCACGGCCGATCGACTGACGGTGCGCCTGCAACGAGCTCTTGTCGTCGGCGAAGTCGCGCTCGCCGTCATTCTGCTCGCGGGCAGCACGCTGGTCGTGAAAAGCCTGCGCGTCTTCGAGCGCACGCCGCTTGGATTCGACTCGGCGGGTCTCGTCAACACGCGGATGGAACTGCGTGGCACGCGCTACGTCGAGAATCCCGCCGTCGTTGCCTTCGGCCAGTCATTGCTCGAGCAGGCGCGCGCGGTGCCCGGAGTGGACGACGCCTTCCTGTGGGGGCCTGGCCGGCCCGGCTACGTCACCTGGATTTCATTCGTGCTGCCGGAGCGCGTCGTCAACGTGCCCGATCCCGAGCGCGTGATGGTTACGCGCCACAACGTCAGCGCCGGCGCGCTGGCGTCCGCCGGCATCCCGATCCTGCGCGGCCGCGAGTTCCGCGCCTCGGACCGCACGGCGGAGCCGTTCGTCGCCGTCGTCAGTCAGAGCATGGCGGAGAAGTTCTGGCCGGGTCAGGATCCGATTGGCCAGCGCTTCTCGTTCATCACGCCGCTGACGCCGCGGCCGTGGTTTCAGGTGATCGGCGTCGCCGCCGACGCGGCCCACCGCCGGCGCACCTACAGCCTGCGCCTGCCGGCCTACGACTACTACCAGTTCTTCGATCAACGGCCGGAACGATCGGTCACGCTGGTTACGCGATCGAGCGCCGATCCGGCCGCGGCGATGCCGGGCATTCGCGCCGCGGTGCAGGGCGCCGATCCCGCGCTGCCCGTGCGTGACATGCGGACGATGGCCGATCTGCTCGGCGAGGAGGAAACGACGTTCCGTTTTGCGAGCGGCTTGCTCTCCGGATTTGCCGCGCTCACGTTTCTTTTTGCCGCCGCGGGACTCTATGCGATGGTCAGCTACGTGATGACGCTGCGCGGCCGGGAACTCGCGCTGCGCAGCGCGCTCGGCGCTTCACGCGGCCGCCTGTTCCGATCGCTCGTCCTCAACGGTGTGCGACTTGGCGTCGTCGGGATCGGCCTGGGCCTGATCGCCGCCCGCTTCAGCGCGACGTTCCTGGACGCGCTGCTGTACGGCGTCGATCCCCACGGCGTCGAGACCTACGCGCTGACGGCGATCGCGATGCTGATCATTGTCGTCGCGGCCACGGCCGTGCCGGCACTGCGGGTCCGCCGGATCGAGGCGAGCCGGGCGCTGCGGGCGGAGTAGAACCGTGCGGGGTGCGCCATGCGCGGTGCGACGTGCGTGTGCGCCGTGCGTCTCGCGGCCGACGGTTTCTGACTTCGAAGCGCGAGCCGACTCGATCCGCCGATCCTGCCCGACTGCGTCGAAGTGAGCCGCACGGCGCACCGCGCATGGCGCACGCCGCACGGATCAGAGCTGTCTCACTGCCTCGAGTACTTCCTCGGCGTGCCCGTCGACCTTGACGTTGTCCCAGCGCTTCGCGACCTTGCCGTCGGGACCGATCAGATACGTCGTCCGCACGATGCCCATGTACTTGCGGCCGTAGCGTGACTTTTCCTGCCACACGCCGTACTTCTCCGCGACGACATGGTCTGCGTCGGCGAGGAGCGGGAAGGTCAGGTGATGCTTTGCCGCGAACTTGGCCTTGCTCTTCTCGTCGAGAATGCTCGCTCCGAAAACCGCCGCCTTGCTCGACTTGAACTTCGGCAGGTTGTCCTGGAAGGCGCACGATTCGGTAGTGCAGCCGGGCGTATCGTCCTTCGGATAGAAGTAGAGGACGACCGGCTTGCCGGCGTAGTCGGCGAGCGCGTGGCTCGTGCCGGACTGATCCTTCAGGGAAAAGGACGGAGCTTTCTTGCCTTCGTCGATCAGGGACATGTCCTACAGCTTACCAACCAATCCGGCGTGCCCGTCGTCCAACCCTTTGCCCTGAATATGTGAGGGCAATCGGAGACCGCGTGAATTTCCTGCAGGGAACGCTCGATGTGCTGATCCTGTCGGCCCTCGCCGACGGCCCGCGGCACGGTTACGACATCGTCGAATGGATCCGGGCGACTAGCGACGGCGCGCTCGAGATCGAAGACGGCGCCCTCTACACCTCGCTGCATCGGATGGAGACCCGGGGCTGGCTCTCGGCGGAGTGGGCGACGTCGCCGAAGGGCCGGCGGGCGAAGTACTACCGGTTGTCGCCCGAAGGCCGGAAACAGATGCGGGCCGGCGAGCGTGAATGGGCGCGCTTCGCCGGCGCCGTCTCCAGGATCTTCGCGCGAGGTTGAGATGACACGACGCGATCAGTCCGGCGACATCGACGACGAGATCGAGTTCCACCTGCGCGAAGTCATTGAAGCGCTGGTGTCGCAGGGATGGGAGGAAGCGGCGGCGCGGCAGGAGGCCGAACGCCGCTACGGCAACCGCCGGCGGCACGCGGCGGCGATGGCGCGCGTGCACGAGCCGGCGCCGGACCGACGGTCGCGCCTGCGGCCGCTGGTCGAGACATTCGCGCAGGAATGCCGATTTGCGCTGCGCGGCCTCCGGCGAGCGCCGGCATTTACCTTGACCACGATCGCGACACTGGCGCTGGTTACCGGCGCGAACCTCACGATGTTCGGAATCGCGGATGGCCTGATGTTCCGGCCGTTGAAATATCTGCGAGATCCGTCGAGTGTCCAGCGTGTCTATTGGCAGTGGCAGGATCGCGGCCGGCCGACGACGTCGGCATCGACGCAGTACACGCGGTTCATCGATTTCCAGCGCGATGCGAGTTCGTTTTCGGAAGTCGCGGTCTTCGCCGACCGCAACCTGCCGGTTGGCGACGGCATCGCCTCGCGCGAGCGGCGCATTGCCGCCGTCAGCGGCACCTACTTCGGGTTCTTCGATGCGCAGCCTGTTCAGGGGCGGTTCTTCGGGCCGGCCGACGATCAGACGCCGCGCGGCGCCGATGTCGCCGTCCTTGGCTACCGTTTCTGGAGGTCGCAGTTCAACGGTGCTGACGTCATCGGCCGCACGCTGCGCGTCGGCGATATCCAGGCGACGATCGTCGGCATCGCGCCGGAAGGCTTCGACGGCGTCAGCGACGCGCAGCCACCGGCGGCGTTCGTGCCGATCACGACCTATGCGGCCAGCACCGGAACCAGCGACGCGAAGACCTATTACTCGGCCTATCGCTGGGGCTGGGTGCACCTGCTGGTCCGCCTCAAGCCCGGCGTGACGCTCGCCGCGGCCACCGACGACGCAACGCGCGTGTTTCGGGCGTCCTGGCCGCAGTTCATCGCGGACAACGGCCAGATCCCGGCGATCGACACGGCCCACCCGAAGACGATCCTGTCGTCGGTGCGGCTCGCCGGCGGCCCGACCTCCGGACCGGAGGCGCAGACGTCGCTGTGGCTCCTCGGGGTCGCAATGGCCGTGCTGCTCATCGGCTGCGGGAATGTCGTCAACCTGTCGCTGACCCGCGTGCTCGGTCGGCGCCACGAAACCGGCCTCAAGTGCGCGCTCGGGGTCGGCAGCCGACGGTTGCTCGCCGCCGGTTTCATCGAGGCTGGACTCCTGGCGATTGCAGGCGGCATCGCGGCTTTACTGGTGGCGCAGGCGCTCAGAATCGCGCTCGCCCCCATCCTCGAGTCGCTCCGTATCGCCGAACTTTCAGTGTTCAGCGACCAACGCACACTGATCGCAACCGGCGTGCTCATCGTAGTGACGACGGCGCTGGTCGGACTCGTGCCGGCGTTGTTTCAACGTCGTGACGATCTCGGCGCCGCCTTGCGCGGCGGCGCCCGCGTCAGTGTGACTAGTGGGCGCCGCGCCCGCGCGGCTCTGCTGATCGCACAGGCAACGCTGTCGGTGGTGCTGCTGGTGGCGGCGGGACTGTTCGTGCGCAGTCTGATCGCCGCCAATGCCTCACGCCTTGGCTACGATCCCGATCGCGTCCTGGTCGTCAATCGCGTCATCCAGGCGGGCGGGTTCGACGCCGAGAAACAGCGCACGCTTCGCGAAGATCTTCTCCGCGCCGCCCAGGCGCTGCCGCAAGTCGAGTCGGCTGCATGGATGAGCAGCGCGCCGTTCGTGAGCACGTCATCCACCGACGTCTTCGTGCCCCGCCTCAGCGACGCCAACGCGCTCGGACCGTTCACGTTCCAGGCGACGACGGCAGGCTACTTCGAGACCATGGGCACGAGGGTGATTCGCGGCCGCGCGCTGACCGACGCCGATCGCGGCGGAGCGCCTGAGGTGGCCGTCGTCAGCGAAAGCATGGCGCGCGCGTTGTGGCCGGATCGCGACGCGCTCGGCGCCTGCTTCCACATGCGATCGATCGACAGCCCATGTCGAACCGTGGTCGGCATCGCCGAGGATATGGTGCAGCGGACGCTGGCCGACGGCCCGCGGCTGCACTACTACGTGCCGATCGATCAATACCCACGGACGTTCGGCAACGGCCTGCTGCTGAAACTGCGCGGCGAACCGCGCCGGCTGGCGGAAGACGTGCGCGTCGAGTTGCAACGTGTGATGCCCGCCAACGCCTACCTCACCGCCCAGCCGCTCGCCGACATCCTGACGAACCAGCGCTCGTCGTGGCGGCTTGGCGCGACGGTGCTCGTCGGCTTGGCCTCGCTGGCGCTGATCGTCGCCGCCGTCGGTCTGTACGGCGCGGTCGGCTACGAGATCGCGCAACGGCGGCAGGAGT
Organism: Vicinamibacterales bacterium; assembly: GCA_036274055.1. Lineage (GTDB taxonomy): Bacteria > Acidobacteriota > Vicinamibacteria > Vicinamibacterales > SCN-69-37 > DASUGM01. The sequence goes on from DASUGM010000260.1 coordinate 19,267, forward strand.
GGGCGGTCCGCGTCGCGCTCGGCGCCGACCGCATGTCGATTATCACGATGATCGTCGGCCGGACGCTGTCGTTGATCGCCTGCGGTATCGTGCCCGGATTGTTTTTGGCCGCGGCGTTCGGCCGCTGGATCCGCCCGCTGCTCTATCAGACCTCAGGCTTCGACCCTCTGAGTTATCTCATTGCCGCGGGAGCGATGGCGGGCGTGGCGGTGCTGGCGAGCACGGCGCCCGCGCTCCGTGCCGCCCGCGCGGATCCGCAGAGTGCGCTTCGCAACTGAGACCGCGTCGGGTGGTGGCGTGTCTTAAAAGCGCACATGAAGGAGCACGAAGGAATGAAGGAGCATGAAGGAGACTTGGTTTTGAAACCCCGGATCACCTTCATGCTCCTTCCCTCCTTCCAAGATCCTTCATGTGTGCTCTTAAGACAGGTGCTTTTCACATAGTCCGCAAGGCGGCCAGCCGCGTCTGTTCCAGATCGTCCCGATAAAACAGATTGTACGTATCGAACGGAATCAGCCGCCCATCCGGGTGGACGATGTGCACGCAGGTCTTCTTCACCGAGCGCACGTCGAACGAGTAGGCGTCGATGAACTGCATGATGATGACGCGGAACAGGTTCTCGTAGCCCAGGGTCGCCGGCGCCGTGATCTGCGGCATGCAGCAGAGCAGGTCGCGCAGCGTCGAGGCGCTCGATTCCGGTGAGTGATTGGTGGCGAACAGCTTGACGATGCCGTCGCGGACCGCGTCGTCGTGCTCGTAGACGATGGTGTTGCGGCCGCCGTTGATCAAAACTTCGGGATCGATCATGCCGGTGAGCGGCACGATCCGGCCATCGATCTTGAGCGCGTATGCCATCGCCAGCGCGTCGGGGTGGCAGGGCACCGGAATCACGTCCTGCGGTTTGAAGACCGTCGTCTGTTCGAAAATGGCGCGCCGGACCTCGGTCAGCGTCAGCCGGTCCGTGGCCGGATCGAAGCGATCGGTGCGGCCGGCCACCTGCACAGGCTGCAGCGTCACGCCGCGGACACACGGCTGCGCGAGCGCAAAGTCGATGATCGTGCCGATTTCGTCGTCGTTGACGCCGCGTTTGACGGTGACCACCAGCGTCGTCGAGATGCCGTGGCGGTTGAGCCGATCCAGGGCCTGCTCACGAATGCGGCGCAGATCGGCGCCGCGGAGATCCATCAGGGCCTCGCGCTTGAACGAGTCGAACTGGAGATAGACCTCGAAGTCCGGCATGTACGAGGCCAGCCGCGCCGTGAATTCCTCGCTTTCGGCGATCGTCACGCCGTTGGTGTTGACCATCAGATGCCGGATCGGCCGCGCTTTCGCGGCGTCGAGGATCGCGAAGAAGTCCGGATGAATCGTCGGCTCGCCGCCGGAGATCTGCACGACGTCCGGCTCGCCCTCGTTACGGACCACGGCGTCGAGCATCCGCTCGACCTGGTCCAGCGGCCGGTAGTTCGGACGATCCGGGCCGCTCATCGCGTAGCACACCGGACAGCGGAGATTGCAGGCGTCGCAGATCTCGACCAGCGACAGGCACGAGTGCTGCTCGTGATCGGTGCACAGTCCGCAGTCGTACGGACAGCCGTGTTTTACCGGCGTGTTGTATTTGAGCGGCATCTCCGGCGGCTTGATGAAGATCTCACGGCAGCGGCGGTAGTAATCGACATCGTCGGCGACCAGCACGCGCTCGTGACCGTGCTCGGGGCAGCGCTTGAGCATGTACACGCTGCCGCCCTCGAAGACGATCTTGGCGTCGACGCGCCGGTAGCAGGTCGCGCAGATCGAGATCGCGACATCGTAGAAAAGATAGGGCCGGACGCGGGCCATGTCAGTTGCGGTCGCGCTTCTTGAACAGCCACTGCGCGCCGGTGACCAGCCCGGTCAGGCCGCCGATGAGCAGCATCAGCACGCCGACCACGAAACCGGCACCGCCGATGAACGCCTGATTTTCGGTGCGCGTGCTCGTCATGTTGGCGAGGAAATAGCCGCAGCCGCCGATCGCCAGAGCCAGGCCGCCGAGCGTGAGAATCAGCACCAGCGCCCAGCGCGGCAGTTTCTTTTTTACCGGCGCGGCGGCCTCGGGTGCGGCAGGAGGCTGCGAATCCATCGCGCGACATCATGTGCGTAATACGCGATCACCGCAAGCGCCGCGATTTGAATCGTCGTCAGGCCGGGCACCAGCGGATGGCCGGCCTTGAAGACATCGACGACGACGCGGATGAGCATGTAGCCCACCATGAAGCCCTTGAAGATGTCGCCGCTGGTGTGGGGCCGGCGCTGGACGCGCGCCAGCATGAACGCGAGCGTGCAGAGCGCGGCTGATTCGTAGAGCACGGCCGGATGACGGCTGACGCCGTCGCCGAGATCGACGCCCCACGGCATCGACGTCGGCGTGCCGTACGTCTGATCTTCGAGGCCGGCGAAATGGCAGCCGATCCGGCCGATCGCGATCGCGACCGCCAGCGGCACCGCGAAGAGATCGCCGGTCCGGCTCGAGATGCCGGCCCACCGCTTCGCGATCTCGACCGCGATCCAGCCGCCAATCAGGCCGCCGACGACGGTCTTCCCACCGAGGACGTAGCTGAGCTGGCGCCAGTGCGCCAGCGTCTGCCGCGGATCTTCGAGCCAGTAGAGCACGCGGCTGCCGAGCGCGGCGCCGGCGATCGCGGCCGCGATCACGGTCCAGCGCGCCTGCGTATCGATGACGTCGCCGCGGCGGCGACGCTGCCAGAGGTAGAGACGGAAGCCCGCGAGATAGGCGAGCGCTTCGAAAACGAAATGCGCGGTGACGGTCAGGGCCGGTGCGCGGCGGCCGGTTTGACGATGTTGATGTTCTTGGCCGTGGCGTCGGTCTTGAGCGCCTTGTCGCCGCCGTCAGGGAAACCGTTGGTCTGCAGAATGAACGCGATCGCGTTGGCGGTGTCGTCGTCGGTGAGCGTCACCGAGCCGTCGGGCGGCATCGCAGTTTTGATCTGCGTCGCCAGTTCGTAAACGCTGCGCCCTTCCCAGTTCTTGAAGAAGTTCTCGCCGCCGAGCGCCGGGGCTTCCTCGTTCGCCTCGCTCTTGAACATGTGGCACTTCGAGCAGACTTTGGCGAAGAGCGCTTTGCCGTCGTCTGCCTGCGTCTTCGCGTAGATGCCGTCCTTGGTCGTGGACTTCGGGGGATCCTGGGCGGAGATGGCCGAGACGGTTAGAAGCACAAACGTCGAGATCGGGAGGATGACACCGGGCGACATACGAATACGGATCACGATTCGAGAACTCCTTGACGTCCTGGGTCTTGGGTCTTGCGTCCTGGGGTGCAGCTCGTACCCCAAGACCCAAGTCCAAAGACCCAAGACCGAACTACATCCAGCTATATCCCAATTTTCCGATCGGCAGCGAGCGCAGCCGCTGGCCGGTCGCCGCGAAGATCGCGTTGGCGACCGTCGGCAGGATCGGCGGCAGTGCGGGCTCGCCGAGGCCGGTGGGGTTGTTGTCGGTGATCTTCCAGTGCGCCTCGATTTCCGGCGGCGCCTGCCGCATCCGCATCAGCGGATACTGCTGGAAGTTGCCCTGCACGGCTTTGCCGCCCTCGATGCCGATCTCGAGCGACATCAGCTGGCCGAGGCCGTCGATGACGGCGCTGTGGACCTGGCTCTCGGCGTTGCTCGGGTTGATGATCTGCCGGCCGACGTCGCCGACCGACCAGACCTTCTCGACTTTGACGCGCTTGTTGCCGTCGACGCGGACGCGCGCGACTTGGGCGAAGTAGCCGGAATGGCTGAAGTGGAACGCGACGCCCATGCCGGTGCCGGCCGGCAGCTTCGTGCGTCCGGCCCAGCCCGACACGTCGCGGACCATCTCGAGCACGCCGCGCATGCGCGCCGGATCGAAGCCCTGCTGCTGACCACCGCCGCCACCGCCGGCGTTGGGGGGCGCGCCGGGCGCCGGGGCCATCGCGATCGGCGGCACGTTCAGCAGATCGATGCGGAATTGCAGCGGGTCCTTGCCCGCGGCGTGCGCCATCTCGTCGGTGAACGACTGCATCACGAACGCCAGCGCGTTGCTGCCCGGCGCGCGATGCGCGCCGGTCGGCACGCCCAGCGGCATGAACGACAGATCGAGCGCGAAGTTCGGCACGAAGCGCGCCGGGAATTCAGTCGCGCCGACGTTCGCTGACGGCGAGAACGGCGTGTTCTGCGCCGGCGGGGCCGCGCCCGCCGGAGCGGCCCCCGCCCGACCGCCGCCAGCAGGCGGCGCGGCGGCGGGCGTGAACGTCACGAAGTGCCCGCGCCAGGCGACCAGCTTGCCCTGCGCGTCGACGCCGCCCTTGAAGAAGTGGAACCCGCCGGGACGATAGAGGTCGTTGTGCATGTCGTCCTCGCGCGTCCACACCAGCTTCACCGGCACGCCGAGCTGTTTCGCGAGATAGCCGGCTTCCGGCGCGTAGTCGTTGTACAGCCGGCGGCCGAAGCCGCCGCCCATGCGGACCATGTGGATGTTGATGTCGGTCTCCTGCATCTGCAGCGCGCGCGCAATCGCGGTGCGCGCCGAGGCCGGCGTCTGCGTGCCGATCCACATGTCGAGCTTGCCGTCCTTGAACTCCGCGGTCGCGTTCATCGGCTCGAGCGGCGCGTGGTTGAGGAACGGATACGAGTACGCGGCTTCCACGATCTTGGTCGCGCCGCTGAATCCGGCGTTGACGTCGCCGTCGGCGCGCAACGTCCGATGCGGCGCTTCTTTCGACAGCGCGACCGCTCTCTTGGCGAACTCGGTCATGCTGTTCGACGCCGTCGGGCCCTCGTCCCAGGTCACCTTGAGCGCCTGCCGGGCTTTCTGCGCCGCCCAGAACGAATCAGCGACGATGGCAACGCCGCCGACCGGACCGCCGCCGACCACCGCCGGATCGACGATGAAGACATGCTTCACGCCGGGAAGCGTCTTGAGTTCGTCGATGTTGGCGCTGCCGACCTTGCCGCCAAACACGGGAGAGCGCTGCCACGCGGCGTACAACATGCCGGGCCGGGTGACGTCGATGCCGTAGAGCGGCTTGCCGGTGACGATCGACGGGTTGTCGACGCCGCCGATCGGTTTGCCGATGATCTTGTAGTCCTTCGGATCCTTCAGCGTCAGCGTCGCGAGGTCCGGCGCCGGCAGTTTCGCGGCTTCCGTGGCCAGTTCGCCATAGCCGAACGATCGCTTCGACGCCGCGTGGGTCACTCGCCCCGACGCCGTCGTCAGCTCGGTCACCGGCACGTTCCAGCGCGCTGCCGCCGCGGCCATGAGTTGCGCGCGGGCGCCGGCGCCGACTTGCCGCATCGGCGTCCAGTTGCTCGGCGTCGCGGTGCTGCCGCCGGCGCTCTGGCCGCCGTACTTGGCGGTGTCGAGATCGCCCTGCACGATCCGGACGTCCTTCCAGTCGACGTCGAGCTCGTCGGCGATGATCATCGGCAGCATCGTCTTCACGCCCTGGCCGATCTCGGGGTTCTTGCCGACGATGGTGACGATGCCGTCGGGCGCGATGGTGATGAAGGCGTTCGGCACCAGCGGCGCCTGGTTGCCGCGGCCTTGAAATGCGGCGACCGGATCCATGTAGGCGGCGATGACCATGCCGCCGCCGGCGAGCGCGGACACGCGGAGAAACGATCGGCGATCCATGGCGACCGGGCTCATCGCGTCACCTCGACTTTCTCCAGCGGGATGAATTTCGTCGGCGCGTCGTCTTTCGACTTCGCCGCCTCGGCCAGCTTCGCCTTGTTCAACTGCGCGGCGCGCATGATGCCTTTCTTGATGCGGACGTAGGTGCCGCAGCGACAGATGTTGGTGTTCATCGCCGCGTCGATATCGGACGAACTGACATCCGGGTTGTTGGCGAGCAGCGCCGCCGCCGACATGATCTGGCCGGCCTGGCAGTAGCCGCACTCGGGGACGTCGAGTTCCTGCCACGCTTTCTGCAGCGGATGCGAGGCGTCGGCCGACAGGCCCTCGATGGTGACGATCGGCGCATTGACTGCGGCCGAAACCAGAACCTGACACGACCGCACCGCGCGTCCGCGCAGGTGCACCGTGCAGGCGCCGCATTGACCGGCGCCGCAGCCAAACTTGGTGCCCTTCAGATCCAGCACGTCGCGGAGGACCCAAAGCAGCGGCGTATCTTCCGGCACATCGACGGTGGTGGTCTTGCCGTTGACGTTCAGCGCAAAAGGCATAGCAGGGACCTCTTTTGTGTAAGTGTCACATTATATTGCCCTATGCTCGTCGCCGCCGACCCCGCCGAAAAGCCGACGCATGCCGGCGGCCTGGTCTACCGGATACGGCGCGGCCGGCCCGAATTCCTGCTCGTCACCGCCAAGCGCGCCGCCCATTTATGGGTCTATCCCAAGGGCCACGTCGAGAAACGTGAGACCCCCCGCGAGACCGCGATCCGAGAAGTAGCCGAAGAGGCGGGGACTGACGCCGTCGTCAAACGCAAGCTCCGCGACCTGGTCTACGAGGCCGGTGGCTACGAAATGCGGGTCCGGTATTTCCTGATGCGGGCCAGGAACGGCGGCTCGCCGTGCGAAGGCCGGCGGCTCGCCTGGGTCTCAGCGCAGGTCGCGCATCGGCGGATCCGGTACGCGGACTCGAGGGAGTTGCTGAGGCTGGCGGTGCAGATCCTGCGGGATGAGTGAAAAGCGTCTGCCAAGAGCGGATTCACAGGGAGAAGAATGAGAAGACCATGAGGCAGGATGCTCTCTCAACGCTCTTCTCGTGCTTCTCCCTGTTGAATCGCTCTTGACAAGTGCTTTTTACTCAGCCCGCTGTCCTGATCCGCACGATTGATCTCTACCACTCGGCGCTATACCATCGCACGGTATAGATGAGTCCTCAGGTCTTCCATATTCTGCTCGCCCTCTCGGACCAGGATCTCCACGGCTACGCGATCATTCAGGACGTTGCCGCGCGCACCGCCGGCGGCGTGCGGCTGACGGCGAGCACGCTCTACGCGGCGCTCAAGCGGCTGCTCGACGACGGCTGGATTCGCGAGCTGGCGGCGCGGCCCGATGCCGACGACCCGCGGCGCCGCTATTACCGAATCACCGCCGCCGGCCGGGCCGCCGGACGCGCCGAAGCCGAGCGTCTGGCCCAGCTCGCCGAGATGGCGCGCGCCAAACGCTGGCTGCCGAAGGCGAGACGGACGCGGTCATGATCGCCGGCGCCGCGCGCCTGGCCGGAGCGATCTTCCGGCGCGTCACCGCACTGGCGTCGGACCGCTGGCCGCCTGGCGCCGGCGCCGACCTCGCCGACACCTTCGACTCGCTTCAACGTGACGCGATCGCCCGCCGCGGATGGCGCGGGCTGCTGGCGTGCTGGTATCGCGAGGGCGTGTCGCTCCTCGCGCTGCTGCTCCGCACGCCTCGAAAGGCCGCCCCGATGGGATTCTTCGCTCACGATCTCCGCGACGCCTGGCGCGGCCTGATCCGCACTCCCGGCTACACCCTGCTCGTCGTCGCCACGCTGGCGCTCGGCATCGGCATCAACACCGCGATCTTCAGCGTCGTCGATGCGCTGCTGTTCAAGGCGTTGCCGTACGCGGATCCGGATCGTCTGGTGCGCATCACCGAGGTCCATCCGAGCGGGAACCGCAATACCGTCGCGCCGGCTAACTTCCTCGACTGGCAGCGGATGGCGCGGTCGTTCTCGGCGATCGCGGCCAGACAGAACGCGTCCTTCGCGCTGCTCGACGGCGGCGATCCGATCGAGCTCATCGCCGCGCGCGTCTCGGTGGGCTACTTCGACATGGTCGGCACCAGCGCCGCCGTGGGCCGCACCTTCCAGCCCGCCGACGGCGACCTGAACGCGCCGTGCGCAGCGGTGATCAGCCATCGTCTGTGGAACCGGCGGTTCGCGCGCGATCCCGCGGTGGTCGGCGCGACGCTGCATTTCAGCGGTTTCACCTGTACCGTCATCGGCGTTCTGCCCGAGGCGTCGGTCTTCGATCGCGTGTTGAGCGACGTCTACACGCCGCTGGTCTACGCACCGGCCGAAGCGACGCGGCTGAGCCATTTTCTCGGCGTCACGGCGCGACTCGCGCCCGGCGTCACCGTCGAACAGGCGCGCGCGGAGATGAAGTCGATCGCCGACCGCATCAATGAAGAGAACGGCGAGGTGCTGCGCGGGTGGAGCGCGACTGTCGATCCGTTCAGGGATCTGATGGTGCGCGCCGACAGCAAGCGTCTGGTCTGGGTGCTGTTCGGGGCGGTCGGACTGGTGCTGCTGGTCGGCTGCGTGAATATCGCCGGGCTCGCGCTGTCGCGGACGATCGCGCGCCAGCGCGAGGTGGCGGTGCGCGTCGCGCTCGGCGCCGGGCGGTGGCGGGTGTTCCGTGCGCTGGTCGTCGAGAGTCTGCTGCTGGCGGTGACTGGTGCCGGGTTGGGAATCTTCGTCGGTCAATGGGCGCTCGTCGTGTTCGCGTCTTACGTGCCGCCCGGCACACTTCCCGCGGAGGCCTTGGCGTCCCTCGATAGCCGCGCGCTGACGTTTACAGTGGCGTTGGCGATCGCGACCGGGTTGCTGTTCGGCACCGTCCCGGCCTGGCAGGGCGCCCGCGGCGGCGTCAACAGCGCGTTGCGATCCGGCGGCCGCGGCGCCAGCGGCTCGCGGATGTCGGCGCGCCTCCATAGCCTGTTGCTGGTGACCGAAGTCGCGCTCGCGATGGTGCTCGTCGCCGGCGCGGCGCTGCTGGTCGTCAGCTTTCTCAGGCTGACCCGCGTCGATCCCGGATTCGATCCGAACGGTGTCGTGACCATGCGATTGTCGCTGCCCCAGACGAGATACAAGGACGGGATTGGCGCGCCCGCGTTCTACAACGACGTGCTGGCCAGAATTCGACGGATTCCCGGCGTCGAACACGCAACGGCGGTGACGAGCCTGCCGCTCGGCGGCTGGCTGTACGGCCAGCAGTTTCGCGTCGAGGGCACGGCGACGGAGAAGGTGTGGAACTCCGCGCACATTCAGCACGTTACCGGCGAATACGTCGCCACGCTCGGGATGTCGCTGCGCGAAGGCCGCGCGATTGACGATAGCGATACCGCGGCGGCGCCGGGCGTGGTGATGATCAACGAGACGTTCGCGCGACGATTCATCGGCGATCAGCCGGCGGTCGGCCGGACGATCGTCATCGGCGGGGCGACCGAGACCCGTTTGCAGATCGTCGGCGTCATGCGCGACGTCAAGACCGGGGGCCTCGGCGACCCGCCGTTGGCGACGCCCGAGATGTACGTCTCGCATCAACAGGCGCCGATGCCGATTCTCGTGCTCGCGATCAAAGCCAGAGACGACGCCGCCGCGACCCGGATTCTGCCGGACGTCCGCGCCGCGATCCACGCTGTCGATCGCGAGCTACCGATCGGCAACCAGGTGCTGATGTCCGATCTGATCGGCACGTCGCTGACGCTGCAGCGATTTCAGACGTCGATCGTCTCGGCGTTCGCCGTGCTCGCCGGGCTGCTGGCGTGCATCGGCGTCTACGCGGTGCGATCGCAGGCCGTGCATGCGCGCCAGCGCGAGGTCGGTATCCGCATGGCGCTCGGCGCGACACCGCGCGACGTGCTGACGATGACCGTGGGGCAGGGGCTCAGATTGGTCGCGCTCGGCCTCGCGATCGGCCTGGGTGCCGCGGTGGTGCTGGCGCGCGTCATCGAGCCGTGGCTGTTCAACACCCGGGCCGCCGACCCGGCGATGCTGGCGGCCGCGACCGTCGCACTGGGCGCCGCCGGGCTCCTCGCATCGTGGCTCCCGGCCAGACGCGCGGCGCGGCTCGATCCGCTCACGACACTCAGAGCAGACTAGGAAACTCGAAACTTCAAACTTAAAACTCGAAACGGGTTCTTGGAACTGAAGAACCCAAGTTTCGAGTTTAGAGTTTCAAGTTTTGAGTTGGCGTGCATGCTTTTGACTAGAATCTGCGCATGCCCCCCAAGAAGGATCCCCAGGTCGACGCCTACATCGCGAAAGCGCCCGCGTACGCGAAGCCGATCTTGACGCGCCTCCGCAAGGTCGTCCACACCGCCATCCCCGGGATCGTCGAGGGGACGAAATGGAGCTCGCCGCATTTCGACTACAAGGGCATCTTCTGCAGCATGTCGGCGTTCAAGCAGCATGCGATGTTTGGTTTCTGGCTGGAAAGAGCACTGCGCGAGTCGTTGTCGGCCGCCGACGGCAAGGCGCTGGCGGCACTCCATCACATCGAGTCCATCGACGACCTGCCGGACGACAAGAAGCTGATTCGCCTTATCAAGGCCGGTGCGAAGCTGAACGATGCTGGCGTGAAGATGGTGCGCGCGAAGAAGCCGGCGAAGCCGATGCCGAAGACGCCGCCGCTGCTGATCGCGGCCCTCGACAAGAACACCAGCGCGCGCGCGACGTTCGACAACGCCAGCCCGTCCTTCAAGCGCGAGTACGTCAATTGGATTGCCGACGCGAAGTCGGACGACACCCGCCAGCGCCGCGTCGAGACCGCCGTCGCCTGGATGGCCGAGGGCAAAGGCCGCAACTGGAAGTACGAGTCGAAGAAGTAGCCATGGCCTTTGTCGTCGTCTGGGAATTCCGCGTCCGTCCCGCGCACGTCGGCGAGTTCGTCAAGCTCTACGGCGGCGAGGGCGAGTGGGCGCAGCTGTTCGCGCGCGGCGAAGGGTTTCTCGGCACCCACCTGATGCGCGACGAGTCGTCGCCCTCCCGCTTCGTCACCATCGACCGCTGGCGCGACGCGACCTGCTACGAGGCGTTTCAGTGGCGAAACCAGAAGGACTACGACGCCCTCGATGCCCGGTGCGCGGCGCTGGTCGAGCGGGAAGAACGGATTGGGACGTTCGAGACGCTCGGGCGGTGACGATTGCCGGATTGCCGTATCGAGGGCATTGCCGGATTGGATTGCCGGATTCGGCAAGCAATTGCCGCAATCATTGCCGCATTGGCAGATTGCCGGATTGACGCCTTCGGCGATTGACGGATTGACGGATTGACGGATTGACCGACGGCAATCCGCGACGGGCCAATTGCCAACGTTTTTCTCATATAGTCCGTCTATATGAGCATGCCGGCCTGGCTGCGCTCGCTCCGCTCGCTCTTCTCCCGCGCCGATCGTGACCTCGACGCCGAAATGCAGGCCCTTGTCCGGCAACTGACGGACGAAAAGACCGCCCGCGGGGTCCCGCCTGACGAGGCGCGCCGGCAGGCCCTGATTGAAATCGGCGGTGTCGAGCCGCTCAAAGAAAGCGTCCGCGACGCCCGGCGACTGGGATTCCTGGACACCTTGAGGCAGGACGCCGGTTTCGGCCTGCGGCTGCTCCGGCGATCGCCGGGGTTCACGATCGCCGCTGTCGTCGTCCTCGCGCTCGGCATCGGCGCGACCGCCGCGACCTTCAGCGTCATCGACGCGGTGCTGCTCAGGCCGCTGGCGTACGCGAACCCCGAACAGCTGGTGGTCGTGCTGCATCAGCGCACTAATCCAGCGGCGCCCGCGAACTACTTCGACTGGCAGCGTCAGGCGTCGTCGTTCTCGGCCATGGGCGCCGCCGAGTACTGGACGACGAGCCTCGGCGCCGAGGGCGGCGATCGCGAGAAGATCTATGCGTTACGGGTCACGCCCGAGATTCTGCCGATGCTCGGCGTGGCGCCGGCGCACGGCCGGGTGCTGCGGGCCGGCGACGACGCGCTGCGGGAAGCGGTGATTGCCGACAGTTTGTGGCGCCGGCAGTTCGGCGCGGATCCCGCGATCGTCGGCCGGACCATCGAACTCGACAAACAGCCGTTCACCGTGGTCGGCGTGATGCCACCGTCCTTTCAGTTCGCGCCGTTCTGGGCGACACGCGCCGAGTTGTGGGCGCCGCTGCCGCTGGCCAGTCGCGCCACCAGCCGGGATGGCCAGAGCTTGCGCGTCTTTGCGCGACTGAAAATCGGCGTCACGCTGACGCAGGCACGGAGCGAGATCACCGCAATCACCGCGGGTCTCGAGCGGCAGTTCGCCGGCACAAATCGCGACGTGACGGTGACGCCCCTGAAGGAGCTCGCGGTCGGCGACGTCGAGCCGTCGCTGCTCATGCTCTTCGGCGCAGTCGGCCTGGTGCTGGCGATCGCCTGCGCCAACGTCGCGCACATGCTGCTCTCGCGCGCGGCGGCGCGAGAGCGCGAGGTCGCGGTTCGCATCGCGCTCGGCGCCGGGCGCAGCCGGCTGATCCGGCAGTTCTTCACCGAGAGCGCCTTGCTGTCGGTGGCCGGCGGCGGTCTCGGTGTGCTGGTCGCACAGCAGGCATTGGCGCTGACCATCGCGTTGGCGGGCCGCAGCGTGCCCAGGCTCGAAGGCGCCGCGCTCGATCTGCGCGTGCTGTTGTTCGCACTCGGGGTGTCATTGGTCTCCGCGCTCTTGTTTGGCCTCGTGCCGGCACTGCGCTTGTCGCAGCCGAATCTCGTGACGACGCTGCGGACGGCGGAGCGCGGATCAACCGAGGGTCGTCGCGGGCATCGGCTGCGTCAGGCGCTGATCGTCTCCGAAGTCGCGCTGGCGGTGATGTTGCTCGTCGGCGCGGTGTTGATGCTGCGGAGCTTTGCCGCCCTGCGCGCGGTCGATCCGGGCTGGGTCCCCGATCGTGTGGTGGCGCTGGTCGTGACTGTCACCGGTACCGCCGAATCGCCGGAAGGGCGGCGGGTGGCGTTCTATGACGCAGCGATCGATCGCGTTCGCGCCCTTCCCGGCGTCGAGGCAGCGAGCGCGATCAACCACAGGCCGCTCGGCGGCGATATCTGGGGCTGGCCCTATCTGGTCGAGGGTCGGCCGGTGCCTCGGCGCGGCGACGTCCCGACCGCGACCTACCGCGTCGTCTACCCCGGTTACTTCGAGACGATGGGCTTGCCGATTCTGCGCGGACGGGCGATTTCAACCCTCGACCGCGCCGACGCGCCCGGCGTTGCCGTGATCAATCAGTACTTCGCCGCCAAGCAATGGCCCGGCGAAGATGCGGTCGGCAAGCGGTTGCGCCTCAGTGGTTACGCCGGCGATGCCTGGCTTACGGTCGTCGGCGTGAGCAAGAACGCTGTCCGCGGCGACTGGACGGCGCCGCCCGGCGAAGAGATCTACCTGGCGTTTCATCAGAACACCTCGCTGCGCAGCAATCCCGGCGCACACGCCAGCTACCTCACGATGGTCGTGCGCGGCGCAGGCGATCCGCTGGCGCTGGTGCCGTCGATTCGCGCCGAGATTCGCGCGCTGGCACCAGACGTCACCGTGTCCGAAGTGACGGCGATGCGCGACGTCGTCACCGAAGCGACGAACGGCACGCGTTTTCTGCTCGTGTTGCTGACCGCGTTCGCAGCGGTGGCCGTCGTGCTCGCCGCGGTCGGCATCTACGGCGTCATGAGCTACATCGTGCTCGGCCGACTGCACGAGATGAAGATCCGCATCGCGCTTGGCGCGACGCCGCCGCAGGTACGGCGTCTGGTCGTCGGCCAGGGATTGCGCGTCGCCGCCATCGGTCTCGGCTTTGGCGTCGCCGGTGCGATGCTGCTGGCGCGGGCGTCATCCAGCGTCTTCTACGCGCCGGTCAGCGATCCCGTCACCTTCGTCGCGGTTCCGGTCATTCTCGGGGCAGTCGCCTTCGTCGCCAGCTACTTGCCGGCGAGGAAAGCCACCTAGACCGGTACGCGGGTACGCCGGTACGTCGGGGACGCGGGGACTCGGAACCCGCTTCGGTGGTCAACTTTTTCTTGGTTGGTTCTACACTGGCGTCAGCACGCAGTCGCCAAAGAACCGAAAAGAGAGATGGCCAGCGAAAGCAGGTTCCGAGTCCCCCGCGTCCCTGACGTACCCGTCGTACCCGGCGTACTGATGTGTCTCTGCCTGTGTCTTTCCCTGTCCGCGCAATCTTCCCCTGATTGGCAGATGTATTCTGATCCGCAGAAACGATTCACCTTCTCGTTTCCGTCCGTCTTCGGCGTCGCGGAATCGACCGGTGTCGATGGCGGCGATCGTGTCGCGGCGGTGCGGTTCCGCGTGATGATCGGCATGGAGGCGGTTCTCAACAAAGGACCGGTGACGGTCGAGCGGCAGGCGCTGGGCGGCTTGTACGACGTCTTCGCCCGCGACATTCTGCCCGACGCGCACCGCGCGGCCGTGCTCGCCGCGCTGGTGCCGGTCAGCGCCGACAACTTCTGCAGCCTGATGGGGAAGACCGACCACCTGCTCAGACCGGGCGCGTTGTCGGAGAAAGCGCTGCAGGCCGCGCGCGCGACCGACACAATGGGCCATGTCGCGCCGAAGATCATGGTCTGCAAGCGCAATGGCGCGACGATCATGTTCGACAAGGAGGCCGCGCTCGGTCCAGGTTCCGGCCGTCGCCGCGTCTACGGCGCGATTCGCTTCCTTCAAGGCGCGTACTCCGCGTTTCAGGTGGTTGGTTTCGGGCCGGCGCCGCGCGAAGATCTGCTCGCGGCGATGACGACGATGGTGGAGTCGTTCAATGTCGCCCGCTGATCGCGTGCGGTTCGGCGAGTTCGAAGCGGACCTCCGCACCGGCGAGTTGTGGCGCGCCGGGACGATCGTGCGGATCCAGGATCTGCCGTTTCGTCTGCTCGGTGCGCTGCTCGAGCGGCCCGGCGAATTGGTGACGCGAGCCGAACTCGGCCAGCGGCTCTGGGGCGGCGATACGTTCGTCGACTTCGAAGCCGGATTGAACACCGCGGTCGCGAAGCTTCGCGAGGCGCTTCAGGACGACGACGCGCAGATCGTTCAGACCGTTCCGAAGCGCGGATACCGGATGGCAGCGGCGGTTGTTGATGCGGCCGTCCCTGCGATCGTGCCGCAGGAGGGCCGTCCTTCGCGCCGCGGGTTTGCGGTTGCGGCTTTGGCGGCCATTCCGGTGCTCGCCCTGGCGTCTTTCTTCTTCTTCTCTCGTCCGCTTCCCGTTCGCGTCGCCGTCGTCTTGTTCGACAACGAAACCGGCCGCGAAGAGTTCGATCGGCTCGCGCAGACCCTGACCGACTCCGTGGTGTTGAAGCTCGGCGGCGACTCGCGCCTCGCCGTGATCGGCAACGCTGCGATCCTGCGCACCGATCGCCCGTTCCGCGATCTACAGGCGATCCGCGCCGCGGTCGGCGCCGATCTCATCATCATCGGCCAGGTCCAGGAGAAAGCAGCGGGCTATCGCGTGATGACGCACCTGATCCGCGCCAAAGACGACGCCCACGTGTGGGTGAAGGAGACGCTGTTCACGTCCGGCGCTGAACCGGCGCTCGAGCGCGACGTCATCGAGCCGCTCGCGGATGCGGTGGCGAAGGCGAAGGTGCTCTAGCTCCGTCGCGCTGTCAGCACCGGATCCGGATCGTGCAGCGTCAGCACCCACGCGCCGCCCGCCTCCGCGAATCGAAACCGCGCCGCGAACGATCCAATCGGATAGAACTCGTACGATCCCAGATGCAAGAGCGAGCGCTGCGTTCGCCCGGGCCGGATGATCGTCAGCACGCCTTTGCCGAGGCCGATCTCGAACTTCTCGTCGGCGCCGGGCCCCCAAGCGTAACTGCCGCTGAGTGTCTTCATCTCTTCTTCCGCCAGCGGCACGAGCGCAGGTTTCTCGTTGGCGTCGCCGAGCGCGGTCAGATAGTCAAGCACCGGCTTTGCCTGTGCGCCGCCGGCGGAAGCGTGCGACAGCAGCGTGATCCCGTGCGGCCCCCACGTCCGTTGCACCCCGGGTTGCGCGGCGACGAACGCCTTGACGACGTCGAGCTGACCGAGCATCGTCGCCGAGAAGATTGACGGGCGCGCCCCTCTCGAGAGCAGGTACTCCGCGATCTCGCGGTTGCCGACGTGCGACGCGGCGCCGAGCGCGCTCTCCCAGTCGCCAAAGCCCCAGTCCCACGACGCCCGCGCCAGCGCCGGCTGGCGATCGACGAGCTCTTTGAGCCGCGCGATGTTGCCGTGCGAGACGCCGACGACCTCGCGGACGAGATCGGGGTCGTGAGTGGGAAACGAGGAGCTCAGTTTGCCCGAAGGTGTGGAGCCGGACGATGGGCCGCTGGACGCCGAGCCTTGAGCCGTGAGCCGTGAGCCAGCGAGGAGCGCCGGCGCAATCAACATTGCGCGACGAGTGATGTGTGCCATGCCCGGAGCGTGTCCCGACGACGCGTCCGGAGCAATCGACAGCGTCTGAATTCGGGCTGAACAGCTGCTTAACGGGGACCGGGGTGTTTCGCGAGAGCGACCCCCGTCCCCGCCGAGCTGGCGTCCGCGGCCAGACAGTAGAGAAACCGCTGGCCGCGCAGGTAGATCTCGCCGTCGACCAGCGCCGGCGAGGCGTCGAAGCCATCGTCGAGCGTGTTGACGGCGAGCTTCTCGAATGTTGGCGCGTTCTTCAGGACCACCGTCGCGCCTTCGCGGCCCGGGATGTAGACCCGGCCCGCGGCGCCCACCGGCGACGCGAAGACGTTGGGGACCTCCTCGAGCCGCATCAATTGATAGTGCGGCTTGCCAGTCGATGCGTCGAAAACGGACAGAACGCCGCTGTTGGTCTTGAAGAAATAGAGCAGGCCGTCGTAGAGCAGCGGCGAGGGCACGTACGGGGTGTCGCGGTCGAGCGTCCAGGCCACCGCCGGCGTGCCGGTGATGTCGCCTCTGGCCTCGGCGAGCTTGATCGCCTTCATGCTGTTGCCGCGGAAGCCGCTCGTCAGGATCACCAGGCCGTCGGCCGCCACCGGCGACGGAATCGGATTCATCGTCAGGCCGGCGCTGTGCCATACGACCTCGCCGGTCGCGAGGTCGTAGCTCTGAATCCTGTTCATGCCGCTGACAATCACCTGCGGCTTGCCGTTGACCTCGACGACGAGCGGCGTCGCCCAGGTGTCGATCTCGTCGCGGGTCTTGCGCCACAACTCGTCGCCGCTGCGCTTGTCGAGCGCGACGATGAACGACTGGCCCTGATGATCCCAGGTGTGGACGAGGTAACGGCCGAACAACACCGGCGTCGTGCCTTCGCCGAAAGTGTTGCGCATCTTCTTGTCGCCGAGATCCTTCTGCCACACCGGCTTGCCGGTCATGTCGTAGGCGTAGAGGCCGCGTGACTCGAAATTCGCGATCAGGTGTTCGCCGTCGGTCACGGCCGAGCTCGACGCGAATGTGCCGTTATCGGGATGGGTCGCCTCGTGCGGCGCCTCTTCGCGCGCGACATGTTGCCACGCGGTCTTTCCGCTCTTCCGATCGATCGCGATCACCGTGAACTTGTGGTTCACTCCTGGCAACGCCCGCCGGGTGCCGTCGGCCGACACCGCGGTCAACACGTAGACGCGATCGCCCCAGACGATCGGCGACGCCGAGCCGCGGCCGGGAATTTCGACCTTCCAGCGGACGTTCTTCGTCTCGCTCCATTCGATCGGCGGCGTCGCCGTGCGTGAGACGCCCGTCGCTTCGGGGCCGCGCCATTGCGCCCAGTACCGCGCGGCGGGTGAGGCCTGCGCATCGGCAGCATTCTCCGGCTGAGCCCGGACGATCGTCAGGCCGGCCATCGCGCACACACCAATCGCCAGAATGGTCTTTCGCATTGTGTTCACCCTTACGACGTAGACCGGCTTACGGCTTACGGCTTACGGCTTACAGCTCGGCATCACCGAATCATGACCGATGAGGCCTGAGCCCTGAGCCTAAAATGTCTTTTTCCCGAGGGGTTCACGATGTCCTTAATTGCGAGCGCAGTCAAAGACCTGAGTCCGATGTTTGCCGGTCGGCTGATCCAGCCGAACGATGCTCCCTACAACGACGCGCGTCTCATCCATAACGGGATGATCGACAAGCGCCCGGCGCTGATCGCGCAGTGCCGCGGTACGGCCGACATCAGCGACGCGATCAAGCTGGCGAAGTCGCTCGGCCTCGAGATCGCGGTCCGCGGCGGCGGCCACAACGTCGGCGGCCGCGCCACCGTCGAAGGCGGCCTGATGATCGACCTGTCGCTGATGCGCGGTGTGCACGTCGATCCGGCGCACAAGATCGCCTGGGCCGACGGCGGGACGCTGTGGAAGGACTTCAACCGCGAGACCCAGCAGTTCGGCCTCGCCACCACCGGCGGCGTCGTCTCGAGCACCGGTGTCGCCGGTCTGACGCTTGGCGGCGGGTTCGGCTGGCTGATGCCGAAGTACGGGATGGCGCTCGACAACCTGCGTGCAGTGAAGCTGGTCCTCGCCGACGGTTCGGTCACGCGCGCGACCCGGGACGATCATTCCGATCTGTTCTGGGCGGTTCGCGGCGGCGGCGGCAATTTCGGTGTCGCCGCATCGTTCGAGTTCGACCTGCACGACGTCGGCCCGATGGTCTTCGGCGGGCTCGTGGCTCATCCAATCGACCGCGCGAAGGACGTGCTGAAGTTCTTCCGCGATCACACCCAGACGCTCAGCGACGACGTGTTCATGGTCGCGGCGCTGATTACCGCGCCGGACGGCCACAAGGCGATCGGCCTTGCCGCGGTGCATTGCGGCTCCCTCGCCGACGGCGAAAAGGCGCTGAAACCGGTAAAGGGCTTCGGCTCGCCGGTGCTCGACGTCATGGGGCCGATGCCGTACAACGCCGCCAACATGATGCTCGACGAGAGCTTCCCGAAGGGCGGGCGCTGCTACTGGAAATCGAACTTCATGCCGACGCTGTCCGACGCCGCGATCGACACGCTCGTCGATCAGTTCATGCGAAATCCCTCGCCGCTCTGCGGCATCGTCCTGGAGTACTTCCACGGCGCGGCGACGCGCGTGCCGGTCGACGCCACCGCCTACGCGCTGCGCGACCAGGGCTTCAATGTCCTGATCAACTCGCAGTGGCTCGACAAGGCCGACGACGCCAAAGGCACGGCGTGGTGCCAGGGCACGCACCAGTCGCTGCAGCCCTTCGTCGGCGCGCGGCGCTACATGAACTACTACTCCGACGACGACATGACCGACGCGGGCGTGTCGTCAGCCTACGGGCCGAACCTGCCACGGCTGCGGCAGATCAAGCGCAAGTACGATCCGGACAACGTGTTTCATCTCAACGTGAACATCACGCCTCAATAGCGTCCGTGCGCCGGTGCGCCGGTGCGCCGGTGCGCCGGTGCGCCGATGCGCCGCAAGCAGGTCTTGAACACCGAGCCATGAGCCATGAGCCTTGAGCCCATAGGGATCGTCCCGGCCGCGGGCCGGGGAGCCAGATTCGGCGGCGCGAAGATGCTTGCGCTCGTCCGCGGGGAGCCGATGCTGGCGCATCCGATCCGCGCGCTGCTCGACGGCGGTGTCCATCGCGTCATCGTCGTCGTCTCGGCGGCGCTGGGAGATATCCCGGCGATCGCCGAGCTGGGCTGGCCCGGCGTCACAGCGGCGATCAATACCGATCCGGATCGGGGGATGTTTTCGTCGATTCAGATCGGGATCGCCGCGGCCGACGGCGAGCCGATCGTCGTCCTGCCCGGCGATATGCCGTACGTGCAGCCGGCGACGGTCACCCGGCTGCTGGCGGAGTTCGCGCATGCGCCGGGGGCGGTGGCGCCGCAGTACCACGGCAAGCACGGACATCCGCTGGCGTTGCCCGCCCGGGCCCGACATGCGATCCTGCAGGCGGAGGCGGCCGCCCGCCTCGACGACGTCCTCGCCAGTTCAGGGTTTCCGCGCCGGTTTTTCGACGTGGACGATCCCGGCGTAACCCGCGACGTTGATGTCATCGGAGACTTGCGCTGACCGGATCGCTCTACGCACGCCTGCGAGAATTGCGCCACGAAGGCCGCCCCGTCGCGGTCGCGACCGTCGTTCGTACGCACGGCAGCACGCCACAGGTCGTCGGCGCGAAGATGATCGTCGCCGACGACGACCGCGGCCGCGTGGCCGGCACGCTCGGCGGCGGCTGCGTCGAAGCCGACGCGATTCTCGCCGCGCGCGAGATCATCGGCGCCGGCGGCCGATCGCTGCGCGCCTACGAGCTGACCGAGGATCTGGCCTGGAATACCGGGCTCGTGTGCGGCGGAACGATGTGGATTCTGGCCGAGCGCGCCGAAGACGCGCTCGCGTGCGGCGGCGTCGCGGCGCTCGACGAAGCGGTGCGCGCCGCCACCGGCGGACCGCCAGTGGCATTTGTGACCCTCCTTCGTCGAGAACGACGGACCCTCGACTTCGGCGGGCGAGCCCTGGTTCATGCTGACGGCAGCATGATCGGCACGCTGGGCGACGCGGCGCTCGACGCGCGTGCGTCGGCGTCGGCGGTCGAGCAGATGCGCCACGGCACGCCGCGGCTGATTTCGATCGATGACGCCCAGGATGTGCTGATCGATCCGATCGTCAGCCGGCCGCGGCTGGTGATCGCCGGCGGCGGGCATGTCGCGCGCGCGATTGCGAAGCAGGCGCAGCTCGTCGACTTCGACGTGACCATTCTCGAGGATCGTCCTGAGTTCAGCGATCCGTCGCGCTTCGATGGCGCCGACGTCGTCGCCGGCGACGTCCCGTCGTCAATCGCGTCGTACGATTTCGGCTGGAACAGCTGGCTGGTGATCGCGACGCGCGGCCACAAGCTCGACGCCGACTGCGTGCTGGCCGCCGCGAAAACCAGCGTCCGGTATATCGGCCTGCTTGGCAGCCGCCGCAAGACGGTCCTCATCAACGAAATGCTGAAAGAACAGGGCATATCGAACGATCGGATCACGGCCATCCACGCGCCGGTTGGGCTGGACCTCGGGGGGCGGACGCCGGCTGAGATCGCCCTCGCGGTTCTTGCGGAGATCACTCAACAGCGCTACTCGGGCACAGGGCGGTCGCTTTCGGATCCAGGCACTCGGCGTTAGGCCCTGGGCCCTGGCTGGTTCTCAGAGCTGAGCACGCTGCCAGGGCCCAACGCCTAGCGCCCAGGGCCTGACATGAACACCCGCCGGGCTGGGCTCGTCTATCGATGAAGCGACCATGCTGACCGATATCCGCCTCGCGATTCGTTTGTTGTTCAAGGATCGAAGTTTCGCGCTGACCGCGCTGTTGACGCTGGCGGTGACGATTGGCGCCAACACCGCGATTTTCAGCATCGTCCGCTCGGTGCTGCTGAAGCCGCTGCCGGTGCCCGACGCGGACCGGATCGTCATGGTCTACAACTCGTATCCGAACGCGGGCGCGCCCAAGGCGGAGGCGGCGGTGCCGGATTACTTCGATCGCCTCGAGGCGATGGACGTGTTCGAAGAGCAGGCGATGTTCCGGCGACAGGGCATGACGCTCGGCGCCGAGAACGGCGCCGAGCGGCTCAACGCGCTGTTTGCGACGCCGTCGTTCTACCGGCTGGCGCGGGTCGCGCCGCAGCAGGGCCGGATCTTCACCGACGCCGAGGGCGAAGAAGGCAAAGACAAGTCGGTGATGTTGTCGCACGGCGCATGGCAGCGTCGCTTCGGCGGCAACGCCGGCATCATCGGCCAGCCGCTCAAGCTCAACGGCCAGCAGTACACCGTCGTCGGCATCCTGCCGAAAGATTTCACGTTCCTGTGGAACGACATCGAGCTGTACCTGCCGCTGTCGTTCACCGCAAAGCAGAAAGCCGACGACAGCCGGCACAGCAACAACTATCAGTACATCGGCCGGCTCAAACCGGGGGCGACGCTCGAGCGCGCCCAACAGGAGATCGACGCGATCCGCGCCCGCAACGATCAGCGCTTTCCGGAGTTCCGCCAGATCTTGAAAGACGCGGGTTTCACGAATCACGCGGTGTGGCTGCAGGACGAGATCGTCGGCGAGGTCAAGCCGATCCTCTACCTGCTCTGGGGCGGCGTGCTGTTCGTGCTCCTGATCGGCTGCGTCAACATCGCGAATCTGGTGGTCGTGCGCTCGACCGCGCGCGGCCGCGAGATGGCGACCCGCCATGCGATCGGCGCCAACCTCGGCCGCCTCAGCCGCCAGCTGCTGACCGAGACGACGATCCTCGCGCTGCTGGGCGGCGCGCTGGGCGTCCTACTGGGCTGGGAACTGCTGCGATCGATGACCGCGTTGCGGATCGATCTGCTGCCGCGCGGTTACGAGATCGGCATGGATCCCGCGACCGTCGCCGTGGTGATGGCGCTGGCGCTCGGCGTCGGGCTGCTGATCGGGCTGGTGCCGGTGGCGCGGCTCTACGGGATGAACCTCAACTCCGCGCTGCGCGAAGAAGGCCGCGGCGGCACGATCGGCCGCGGCACGACCTTCCTCCGTCGCGGCCTCGCCACCGCGCAGGTCGCGATCGCGCTGGTGCTGCTCGTCGGCGCCGGTTTGATGCTGGCGAGCTTCCGTCAGATCCTCAAGCTCGATCCCGGTTTCCAGCCGGAGGACGTGATCACCGCGTCGGTGACGCTGCCGGCGTCGAAGTACGGTGAGGACAAGGCGATCGTCGCGTTTCTCACCCGCGCCACCGAAGCGCTGAAGGGCTTGCCCGGCGTCGAACGAGCCGCGTTCTCCTCGTCGGTGCCGTTCAGCGGCGACTTCAGCAGCAGCGTCATCCTCGCCGAGGGCTACCAGATGAAGCCGGGCGAGTCGCTGATCTCCCCGATGCAGACGTCGGTGACGCCGGGCTACTTCGAAGCCATGGGCATCAGATTGGTCAAGGGCCGCTTCTTCGACGATCGCGATCACGCCGCGGCGCCGAAGACGGTCATCGTCGACGAACGGCTGGTGGCGAAGTTCTGGCCGGGCCAGGATCCGATCGGCCGCAGGCTGTACCAGCCGGGCAGCGCGAAGGACATCCTGGCGATCACGCCCGACACCAAGTTCTACACCGTCGTCGGCGTCGTCGGCGAAGTGCAGATCGCCGATCCGGGCGGCCGCATACCGGTCGGCGCCTACTACTATTCGCTGGTTCAGCAGCCGGAGCGCGGCACCTTCGTGGTCGCCAAAGCGAAGCGCGACGGCGACAGCGTCGTCGGCGATGTGCGGCGGGCAATCGCGACCATCGATCCCGAGCTGCCGGTGTACGGATCGCTGTCGATGACGAAGAGGCTGGAGCAGGGCTTCGTCGGCCGGCGCGTCCCGATGTTCGTGGCGATGGCGTTCGCCGTCGTCGCGCTGCTGCTCTCGGCGATCGGGATCTACGGCGTGCTCGCTTACGGCGTCTCGCAGCGGCGCAAGGAAATCGGCATCCGCCTCGCGCTCGGCAGCTCGACCCGTGACGTCTTCGGCCTCGTTCTTGGCGAAGGCGCGAAGATCGTCGCTATCGGGCTCGCCGTCGGTTTAGTCGGCGCGTACTTCGTCGGCCGGGCGATGGCAACGCAGTTGTTCCAGACCTCGCCGCTCGATCCGCGGGTGCTCGGCGGCGTCGTCGGGATCCTGGCGCTGGTCGCGGTGATCGCGATGCTGGTGCCGGCACGCAGGGCCGCGCGCGTCAGCCCGGTCGTCGCGTTGAATGAATAGCGCGATGACGGGGTCGTCTTGGGTCTTGGGTCTTGGGTCTTGAGGCGCGAGCTCAGATCGCCAGCGTGGCGCCGCCGAGCGTCAGGTGCCGGTCGCTGGACCAGCAGATCGAGATCTTTTTCGAAGCCATGACGGCGAGCCCGTGCGCGTCGGCGAGCGTCAGACGCTGGTCGCCGTACTTGCGCACAAGGTCGGCCGAGCGGTGGAGCGAATCGGTGTCAAACGCGACGACCGTCAGGACGCTGAGGCTGTCGATGAAATTGAGAAACTCGATGGCGCGACGCTGATCGTAGCGCCGTAGAAACCAGCCGTGTCCTTCGGCGATGACCAGCGCCGAGGTCGACAGTTTCGGGGGATCGGAAAACAGTCGGCGAAAGTGCGGGTGGTGGCTGTCGGATCGATCGAGGAACGCGATCAGCGCCGCGGTGTCGACATAGGCCTCAGTCTTTCGTGCCATAAACGACCTCGTCGATTCGCTCGCTCGCGCGGGAGTCGCCGGATTCGACAAAACCGGCATAGCGCATCCACGGCTTGTCCGTGTCGGCGACCGGCAATTCGCGGCGAATCGCGCGGCGAACGAACTCGGCAACGGAGATGCCGAGTTTGTCGGCGGCATCCTTGGCCAGTTCGTACTCTTCGGCGTCAAGGCTGATCTGCGTTCGAATCATGTTATCACCATGATTATGTATGATAACACCGCCTCGTTACCTCGAGGCCCAAGGCCCGAGGCCCGAGGCCCGAGGCCCAAGGCCCGAGGCCCGAGGCCCGAGGCCCAAGACCCAAGACCCAAGACCCAAGACCCAAGACCCAAGACCCAAGACCCAAGACCCAAGACCCAAGACGATCTAGTTCTTGATCAACCCCCGCCAGTTCCGGATCAGCGTCAGCGGCTCCGGCGTCGTCAGCACGTTGGCGAGGAAGCGGCCGTCCGGGGCGATGTCGATCGCGCCGTAGTTCGAGATGTTGTTGAGCGGCACGCGGAATAGTGTCTTGCCGGCGCCCAGCACTCCGCGGCTTTCGAGCGACGAGGCATCCACAGCGATGAGTTCGGAGTTCGGCCCGACGAAGAACAGTTCCTTGCCGTCCCGGCGCCAGAAAGGATTCCGGCCGCCATCGACGGACACCTGCACCGCAGGCGTGCTGCCGTCGACCCTTTTGACGAAGACTTCTGTACGGCCGGTGCTGTTGCTCGCATAGGCGATCCAGCGCGCGTCCGTCGTCAGACGGCCGGAGAATTCATCGAAGGGCGTCACGACCAGCGGGGACATCGTCTTGGTGGCGAGATCGAAGCGCTGGATGTCACTTGTGCCGCTTCGGCCGGTGTTGAGCACGAGGAATCTGTTGTCCTGCGACCAGTCGGACACCGTGACAGTGCCGAACTTGACGATCTCCGGAATCTCGACGGGCGGCGTCACCTCGGCCGACGATGTCAGCGCGATGAGCGCGTCGGTCTTGAACAGGATGCGCTTACCGTCGGGCGACCAGACAGGCGCGAAATCGACGCTCGCGGCGGTCGTAATGCGGGTGCGCATCGCCGGCGACTGGTTGTAGACCCAGATGTCTTCGTCGGGATTGACGGCGGCCTTCGTGCCGTCAGGCGAGAGCCGCAAGCTCCAGTAGCGCCGCGGTCCACCGCCGAGCGTGCCGACGACCTGACCCTGCCGATCGAGCCACTGCAGTTGCGACAGCGGATCACCGGGATTTCCCGCGTCCGCCACTTCCGGTGCCAGCATCACGAGTGTATCGCCGGTCGCACTGAGCGCCAGCCAGTCGAGCGGCGATCCCGGGCCGCGGCCGAGCACCTTCGGCTCGCCGACGAGTTGCATCGACGACGGGTCGTACTCCTGCGCCCGTAGTACGCCCGCACGGCGCAGGAGCACAGTGTGCGTCCCAGGGACGAAGCGGTAGAAGGCCTCGCCCTTCAGTCCCGCAATCTCGATCGGCGCGTGCGCGCCGCTGATCGATGCGACGAACGTGCGGATCGCTTCGCCTCTGGCTGAGTCACGGTAGACGAAACGGTCCTCGTCGATCGGCGAAGGCTCGATCACGACGATCGATTCGAAGCCCTTCATCGGTGTCGGCGTACCACCGGCCCCCGGGACGCGCAACAGGGGTCGCGGCGAGCCGCCCGTACCTCCCGCCGCGTCCAGGCCGATCAGGATGTCGTCGCCGAAGCCCCAGGAGACGCGGGGATCGCGGGTATCGGGAATCGCGCAAATCAATTGCGCGGGTCCGCCGTCGATCGGGACGCGTCTCAGTTCACGCGTGTCGGTGCGAAAGAACGCGATGTGCTTCGAGTCGGGCGACCACGACGGATAGGTGCCGTTCTCGGTGCCGGCGAGCGGCTTGGAACGGTCGTCGCTGAGCGATCGCAGCCAGATGTGTCCAGCGCCGACTGACGTCCGCGCGGCGAAGGCCAGCCATTTGCGATCCGGCGAGAGCGAAAACCCATGATGGAATGCGAACTCCGCTTCCGGCGGCGCCATGATGTTCGAGACGATCGAGTCGCCTGCGGCCGCAGGACCGCTGGTCGGCGTTTGCGCGCCACGAAGCAGCCAACCGCCCGCGGCCGACGCCGCCGCCACGATGGCCAGGGCCGCCGCGATCTGCGGAACTCGCCGGCGCGGCGACGGCGCGATCGCCGCGATCGTCGTCGTGCCGCTGCCCGTCGACGAGGCCGGCAGCGCCTGCAGCGCGAACGCCAGATCGCGCGCCGACTGAAAGCGCTCGTCGGGCCGCTTCTCGAGGCAGTGAC
This sequence comes from Vicinamibacterales bacterium, assembly GCA_036274055.1. Classification (GTDB taxonomy): domain Bacteria; phylum Acidobacteriota; class Vicinamibacteria; order Vicinamibacterales; family SCN-69-37; genus DASUGM01. Next base: position 45,386 of record DASUGM010000260.1, read on the forward strand.
GCAGAATCTGCTGAAAGGCGCCGGGGACGCCGTGTGCCGACAACCCTTCGTCCGGCGGATCCTCCCGAAGAATCGCCGTCATCGTCTCCGCCGTGGTCTCGCGGAGGAACGCACGCGTGCCGGTCACGGCTTCGAAGAGGATGCAGCCGAGGCTGAAGATGTCCGATCGACGATCCGCGGGCTGGCCTTTGACCTGCTCCGGCGACATGTAGCCGACGGTGCCGAGCACGATGCCGGGCTCGGTGCTGACTTTCTCCGTCATCGCGTTCGCCGCGTTTGACGACGCCACGTCCTGACGCGCCAGGCCGAAGTCGAGAATCTTCACGTGCCCGTCGGCGAGGACGAAGATGTTCTCCGGCTTCAGGTCGCGATGAACGATGCCCTTGTCGTGCGCGGCGGCGAGGCCTTGCGCGATCTGCGCGCCGATGTGCGCGGCCTTCTTCCACGGCAGCGCGCCGCCGGCCAGTCTCTGGCGGAGCGTCTCGCCCTCGAGCAGCTCCATCGCCGCGAACGCGACGCCATTGTCGGTGCCGACGTCGAAGATCGCCAGGATGTTCGGGTGCGACAGCGCGGCGACGGCCTTGGCCTCACGCGCAAAGCGCGCGACCGCATTGGCGTCACCGGTCAGATGCGCTGGAAGCACCTTGATGGCGACGTCGCGATCGAGCCTGGTGTCGCGGGCGCGATAGACCTCGCCCATGCCGCCGCTGCCGAGCGCGGCCACCACCTCGTACGCGCCGATCCGCGAGCCGGGGAAGAGCGGCAGAGTGCGCGGATTATACGCGGGCCGTCTGCCAGGAGCGACTCACAGCGAGAAGCATGAGAAGAGCATGAGAGCGAAACAACAGGGAGAAGAATGAGAAGAGCTTTGAGGAAGAGCCTCATGATCTTCCTCTTGGTCTTCTCGGTCTTCTCCCTGTGAATCCGCTCTGGGCAAGCGCAATTCACTCAGCGCGCCTTATCTTTCTCCGCCCGCACTGACCGGCTTCGCCCGGCTCGCCTTCTGTTTCTCGACCATCGCCGCGACGTCCGCCAGCAGTTTCTTCGCGTCGTAGACGACGCCGTCTTTGATCGTCCACTTGATGCCGCCGACACGCTCGGCGACGCCGGTCTGATCGTTCAGCCGCACCGCGCCGTTGCCGTAGAGCACCTTGAAGTTCTGCAGCGGGTTCTGATCGACGAGCACCATGTCGGCGAGCATCCCGACTTTGACGACGCCGGTTTGGATCGGCACGCCCTTCGGTTGCGCCAGCGTCAGCGCGCCGTTCATCGTCGCCGCCTGTACGACCTCGAGCGGGTGGAAGCCGGCTTCCTGGAGCATTTCGAACTCGTTGATGTAGCCGAAGCCGTAGGTCTGATAGATGAAGCCGGAGTCCGAGCCCGTCGTGACCCGGCCGCCCATCTTTTTGTAGTCGTTCACCAGCTTGAACCACACCTGATAGAAGTTGCGCCACGCGATCTCGTCTTCGGTGGTCCAGTCGTACCAGTAGGCGCCGTGGCTGGTGCGGCTCGGCGCGTAGAAATCCATCAGCGACGGCAGCGTGTACTTGTCGTGCCACTCGGCGGCGCGGAAGCGCATGACGTCGCGACCGGCCGAGTAGATGGTCAGTGTCGGATCGAAGACGGTGCCGAGCTTGAGGTGCTCGGCGAGATACGCCTTCCACTCCGGCGAGCCCGGCTCGTAGATCTTGTCCCACAGCCGCGCCACCTGGCCGAAGCGCCACTGCTCGTCGTTGGCGTTCATATCGACCGGCCACGGCTGGACGACGTAGTCCTTGAGCAGCGATTCGAAGTGCCCGTAGAAGTGGGTGACGGTGTTGAGGCCGAGTCGCGCCGCCTTGATCGCGTTCATCTGCGCGACGCCGCCCTGCTGCAGGTGCGCGGTCGAACCCATGCCCTGTTTCCTGGCCTCATCGAGCAGCGCCGCCATGATCGCCGGATCTTCGGCGCCGAGTTTCAGGCCATCGAGGCCGTTGGCCGCGCCCCAGCGCACCCACTCGCGCGCCTTTTCCGGCGTGTCGACGCGGCCGCCGCTCCAGCCGGACCCCGGACGCTGGTAGTTGACGATCCGCGGCGCCGCGATTTCGTTCTTCTCGCTGCGCGCGCGCTCGCTGACGGTGAAGTCGTGCGCTGCCATCGGCACGCCGCGCACCGTCGTCACGCCATGCGCGAGCCAGAGCTTGTAGGCGTACTCGGCTTCGGCGTTCTTCGGCGGCTCACCGGCGTGGACGTGCATGTCGATGAAGCCGGGCATCAAATACATGCCGGTGCCGTCGACGACGTGATCGGCCTGCGGCGGCGCGCCGCCGCCGCGGCGCGCCACGCCCGGCGTGCCGGCGCCCTGAATCGCCTGAATGCGGTTGTTGGCGACGACGACGTTCATCGGCCCGTAGGGCGGCGCCCCGGTGCCGTCGATGATCATCACGTTGGTGATCACCATCCGGTTGAACGGTCCCACGCCTTCGCCAGCGCGCCGCGCCGGCGCCGCGATGAACCCGCCGCGCCCGCCGCCGCCCTGACGGCCCGCGACTGGCGCCGCGCCGGCTGCACCCGCGCCGCGGCCCTGCGCCGGCGGGGGAGTCGTTTGCGTTTGGGTCTGGGCGAACACCGACGAGACCAGGGCGATGCCGAGAGCGGCCGCGAGAGACCAGCGCTTCATGAGGATCCTCCGGGAGGCGTGATTATCGCTCAGCCACGCCATCGTGGGATAGGAGAGCCCGCAGTAATGGGGATTCTTGTCACAAGAGCCTTACAGAAACGCGCCGGAAAGACCGGAGCTCATGGAGAGTCCTGCGAACTGACCGTGAGCCCTCTCCGTGACCTCCACCCGCTGCAGGTGCGTTTCGTTCCGAGCGCATGTCGTAGGGGTTTCCAAAGAAAGAGGTTTTCTCCACGCCCTCCATGTTGAAGGCTTTTGGAGCAAAGCTTTCCACTCATCTCGCGAAAACGCCCAACGCCCAAGGCCCAAGACTGAAGACTCAAGACTGTCGCCGCGCCCGCACGATGGCAGCGAGCGCGGAATCAATGTCCTGATAGCTGAACTTGAATCCCTGCTTCAGCGCCTGCTGCGGGATGACGCGCTGGCCGCGGAGAAGCGCCGGCCCCGCCATCTCGCCGACGATCACCTTGAGCGCAACCGCCGGCACCGGGAAAAGACTCGGCCGCCACAGCGCGTGACCGATGGCCTTGGTCAACTGCAGATTCGTCACCGGCTCAGGCGCGGTGCCGTTGAGCACGCCCTTGACCGTCGGCGTTTTCAGCGCCCACACGATCATCGCGATCCAGTCGTCGCGGTGAATCCATGCCAAATACTGCTTGCCTGATCCGAGCCGGCCGCCGACGAAGAATCGAAACGGCCGCGCCATCTGCGGAAACGCGCCGCCGTCGTGCGCCAGGACCACGCCCGACCGAATGATCACCAGACGGACGCCGAGCGCCGACACCGGGTGCGCTTCGGCTTCCCAGGCGACCGCGAGGCCAGCGAGAAAATCATTGCCGGGCGGAAATGACTCGTCGAGCACGAGGTCGTCGGGCGTTCCGTAGTAGCCGGCGCCCGATCCTTGAATGAAGGTCGACGGCTTCTTCTCGGCGGCGCGAACCGCGGCGACCAGACTGCGCGTGCTGTTGATGCGGCTGTTCTTGAGATCGCGTTTGCGCTTCGCGCTCCAGCGCTTGTCGGCGATGCCGGCGCCGGCCAGATTGATGATCGCGTCGGCGCCGTCGATTTCGCGCGCCCACTCGCCAATCTGGCCGTTCGGCGTCCACGGCGCGCAGCGCACCCCCGGTGCCGCCGACGCCGCGCCCCGCGTCAGGATGACGACGCTATGCCCGTCGGCGACGAGCCGGGCCGCGAGCGCCTGCCCGAGAAACCCGGAGCCCCCGGCGAGGACGACGTTCATCAGGGCGCATATTACAGGGCTCAGGGCTCAAGGCTCAGGGCTCGGCGTCAAGAATCTTCGCCCCGAGTGCGACGCTCTCTTGGCACCGAGCCCTGAGCCCTGAGCCCTGAGCCCTGAGCCTATTTCGTTATGCGCACGTCCCCACTGAACGTATGGAAGCGCAAGGTGGTATCCGCCGAGCCGCTCGAGTTGACCGAGGTCGATCGGCCGTTCCAACGGGAGCCCGACGACGACCGCATCATCACCGGCAGATCGCTGTCGAGGTCGCCGCTGAAGCTGTCGAACCGCACACCTGACTTGACGCCGTCCGCGATGCGGACGCGGATGCCGCCGCTGAAGGTCTCGCCGTCGAAATTTGGCGACGCGCCGGCGGGGGTTAGATCGGCGGTGATCTCGCCGGAGAACGTCTTGATCCGCTGGTCGCCGCTGATGCCTCGCACGTCGACATCAGCCGAGAAGACGTCGATGTCGAGCTTCGCGGTGGCTGGCACCTGGATATCGAACTCGGTGTCGACGACGTCGCCCTCGCTGTCGCGGTTGCGATTATTCCGATCGCGCCACGCCTGATCCCGGACGTTGGCGTCGACCGTCACCGTCGAGCCGTTTGTCTCGACCTCGAGCTTGATGTGATCGAGCTGCTCGCGCGTGCCGCGGCGGACCGCTTTGATCACGACCTCGCGGCCGGACGTCGCCGAGATGCGGACGTCTCCCGAGAAGTTGTTGAGGCGCAACGTGCCCTTGTCCGGAAACGCGACAGTCTTGTTGACGGTCTCGCTTTCGCGCGGACCGCGATTGTCGCGCTGGTAGTAGTCGCGCCGATCGCGAGAATCCTGCTGCGCCCACGCCGCTGCCGGCAGGACCACGACCGCGCCCAACACCACTGCACCCAGCCATTTCGCAGTCATAACGACTCCTCTGGGGCTTGGACGCCGAAGGTCGTGGCGGCGTTGCCTGCATAGATCGCCATCCCCACGACCGCGTCGATCCCGAGGCGATCCAGCGCGTCGACTTCGGCCATCGATCGAATCCCGCCGGCGGCGATGAGCCGGCGCCGGGTGGCCGCCTGCACGGCCAAAACGGGCGCGACCGGCAAGCCCGTCATCGTGCCTTCGGTCTCGATGTGCGTGTAGAGGAACGCGCCGACGAAGGGCTCCAAGGCGCGAACGGCGTCCGCCGATGACAGATCGAGCGTGCGCGTCCAGCCGTGGGTGACGACGCGACCGTGCCTGGCGTCGACGGCGGCGACCAGACGGTCGGCGTCGATTGCCGCGGCGAATGCCTCAGCGCGCGCGAGATGCACCCCCCGTTCGGTGAAGAGCGCGGAGCCGAGGATGACCCGCCGCGCGCCGGCGCCGAGCAGCTCGCGCGCCCGATCGATCGATCGCACACCGCCGCCAATCTGGCACGGCAGCCGAGCCGCGAGCCGCGCGATCAGTTCGTGGTTGCCGCCGCGGCCGAGCGCGGCGTCGAGGTCGATGAGCTGCACGAGCGGAAACCGCGCGAACCGGTCGGCCCAGGCCTCGACGTCGTCGCTCTCGTACTCGAGACGCTCGCCGCGCACGAGTTGCACGACCTTGCCATTCATCAAATCGATCGACGGAATCAGCATTGTTACCAGATGAGCCGCATCGGAATGCCGCGGGCGGCGAGAAAGCGCTTGAGATCGCCGACGCTGTGCTCCGCGTAGTGAAACACCGACGCCGCCAGCGCGGCGTCGGCGCGGCCGCGCCCGAACACCTCGGCGAAGTGCGCCGGCTCGCCGGCGCCGCCCGAGGCGATGACCGGAATGTTGACGGCGGCGCTGACCGCCGCGGTGAGGTCGCAGTCGAAGCCGGCGCGCGTGCCGTCAGCGTCAATCGAAGTCAGCAGGATCTCGCCGGCGCCGCGTGCCTCGACCTCGCGCGCCCACTCGATCGCGTCAGGGCGGGCGTGCATCGTCGCGCTGCGACTGAGGACCTCGAATCGATCGCCGCGCCGTCGCGCATCGATGGCGACGACGACCGCTTGACTGCCGTACAGACGCGCCAGTTCCGTGATCAGCGGCGGCTCATCGAGTGCCGCGCTGTTGATCGCGATCTTGTCGGCGCCGGCATCGACGACGGCCCGGGCGTCGTCGATCGATCGAATCCCGCCGCCGACGGTCAGCGGAATGAAGAGCGTTCGCGAGACCGCGGCGATCGTCTTCAGCGTCGCCCGCCGGCCCTCGAGTGTCGCCGAGATGTCGAGCACGACCAGCTCGTCGATACCGTCGCGGTTGTAGCGCGCGGCCAGCTCCGCGGGATCTCCGGCATCGCGCAGGCCGGCGAAGTTGACGCCCTTGACGACCCGGCCGTCACGCACGTCGAGGCAGGCGATCAGACGCTTGGTCAGCACGGCGAGTTGGTGGTTCGCGCCAGTCGCGCGAAGTTGGCGAGCAGGCGCAGACCTGCCGAGCCGGATTTTTCCGGGTGGAACTGCACGCCCAAAATGCGGTCTATCGCGATGACGGCAGCAAACGTCTGTCCGTACGTCGTGGTCGCGATGGCCTCGTCGATCACCGGCACCGCATACGTATGCGTGAAATAGGCAGCGGCGCCCGCGCCGATGCCGTCGAGCAACGGACACGATTCGCCGCGGGTTTCGAGCGTGTTCCAGCCGACGTGCGGCACCTTGACGGCGCCGCCTAGCCGCACGCATCTCCCCGGGAACACGCCGAGACCGGCAGTGTCGGGGGCCTCGTCGCTGCCGGACATCAGCCACTGCATGCCGAGGCAAATGCCGAGCAGCGGCGTCCGCGCGGTGATTGCCGCTCGGATTGACGATCGCCACGCCTCGCTGAGCGTGCCGGTGACGCCGAAATGGCCGACGCCCGGCACGACGATGGCGCCGGCGCTGTCGAGCGCGTTCGGAGTGGCCGCGATGCGCGCGTCCGCGCCTACCGCGGCGAAGGCCTTGAGCACCGAGGCAAGGTTGCCGGCGCCGTAATCGACGATCTGAATCGGCGGCACTAGAGCAGCCCCTTCGTCGACGGCAGCCGTCGGCGCATTCTCGGATCGCGCTCGCACGCCGCGCGCAATGCCCGTCCGAACGCCTTGAAGACGGCCTCGATCTGGTGGTGGCTCGAGCGTCCGTACAACACCTTGACGTGAACGTTGGCTCTGGCCGCGGCGGCGAAGCCGGCGAAAAAATCGGTGACCAGCTCGACCGGCAGATCGCCGACCGTCCGGGCGCGGACCGCGTCCAGATCCACCACCGCATGCGGCCGGCCGGAGAGATCGACGGCGGCGACCGCCAGCGTCTCATCCATGGGCATCACGAAGTAGCCAGCGCGATGGATACCGCGCTTCGAGCCAATCGCCGCGGCGACCGCATCGCCGATCGCGATGCCCGTGTCTTCGACCGTGTGATGCGCGTCGACGTCGAGATCGCCGGCCGCATCGACGTGGAGATCGAACGCGCCGTGACGCGCTAACAATTCGAGCATGTGATCGAAAAAGCGGATGCCGGTGCGGACGCGATATCGGCCGCGGCCGTCGAGCGCCAGCGACACCGCGACCTGGGTTTCGGTAGTCCGCCGATTAAGGCTGGCGCGACGCAAGCAGGTCCTCCAGTTCGTCGAGGCACCGCTCGGTGTGCGCGACCACGCCGGCGGTGATGCGAATGCAGCCGGCGCATCCGGGCGCGCGGCTCTTGTCACGGACGAGGATGCCGCGCTCGCGCAGCGCATCGGTGAGCGCCGCGGCCTGGTCGCCGATCCGCAGCAGGACGAAGTTCGCCTCGCTCGGCAGACACCCGATGCCGAAACGCCTGCAGAAGTCGTAGATGCGATCGCGAGAGACGATCGATTCGCCGACGTACCACTCGAGGTGCGCCGGATCATCGAGCGCGGCTTCCAGGGCACGCACCGCGGCGATGTTGACGCTGAACGGCGGCATCACCCGGCGGAGCGGCGCGAGAGCGTCGGGATGGGCAATGAGCGCGCCGGTACGCAGCGCCGCCAGGCCGTGCGCCTTCGCGAACGTCCGGCCGACGATGAGATTGCGATGACGATCGAGCGCCGATCCGATGAACGTGCGGCCGCTGAACTCCGCGTAGGCCTCGTCGACGAGCACGGTCGCCTGCGGCGCGGCCGCGGCGATGGCTTCGACGCAGTCGGGAGGAATGCCGAGACCGGTCGGATTGTTGGGATCGGTCAAATAGATCAGCCGGACATCGGGCCCGATCGCCGCCACGATTCGATCGAGGGGAAACGCGAAATCCGGCGCCGGCATGATTCGGATGACCCGGCCGCCGACTGCTTCGACGCTGGCGGCGTACATCTCGAACGCCGGTTCGATGACGAGCGCCGCGAACCCAGGCTGCGCCAGCGCGGCTGCCTGGGCGGCGAGGTGCAGCCCCTCGTCGAGGCCGTTGGTGACCTGCACCCAGTTCGGCGCGACGTCGAAGTAGCGCTCGCATTTCGCGGTGATCGGCGCGTAATCGGGATAGTAGGACGCCTCCTCGCGCGTGAGCGCGTGCAGCGCGGCGATCACCGCCGGCGAACAACCGGCGGTGTTCTCGTTGAAGTGCAGCCTGAGGCCAGGCGCCTGATCGGGGGACTGATAGTTCATTTGGCCAACCGTTTGAGCTGACGGGGGGACGGGGGTGCTTGCGCGAGCAACCCCCGTCCCCCCAACCTTTTTAAAATTGACGCCGCGTGCGCCGAAAGTCCTTCGATGCCGGCGAGGGTCATCGCGTCCGGGCCGATCGTTTCGATGCCGCGCCTGGTCAGCGTCTGCACGCTGAAGACGCGGACGAAGTCCGCGGCGGTAAGCCCGCCACGAAATCGCGCCGCGCCGCCGGTCGGCAGCACGTGATTCGAGCCGGTTGCGTAGTCGCCGGATGCCTGCGCGCTCCACGGGCCGACGAAGATCGTGCCGGCGGCGGTAAAGCGTCTCACGTCGGCCGCCGCGTCGCATACCAGGTGCTCCGGCGCGAGGCGGTTGACGATGTCCGTCGCCTGATCGCGCGAGCGCGCGACGACGATCGCGCCGTTGGCGGTGAGCGCCGCCGCGGCGGTTGAGCCAATGGACCGGGTGGGGGGCGGTCCAATGGCCCCCCCGTCGTCGTCAGAGAGTTGCCTGACTTGCCTGACGACCTCCGCCGCGACGGCGCGCGCCAGGGCAGCCTTCGTCGTTACAAAGATCGCGCGCGCCGCGGGGTCGTGTTCAGCCTGCGCGATCAAATCCGCGGCGATCCAGTCGGCGCGGCCGCCGTCGCTGCAGATGACGATCTCGCTCGGCCCGGCGTGGAGGTCGATGGGGCAGTCGCGCGCGACCAGCGCCTTGGCGGCGGCGACCCAGGCGTTGCCGGGGCCGACGATCTTGTCGACGCGAGCGATCGTCGCGGTGCCGTAGGCGAGCGCGGCGATCGCCTGCGCGCCGCCAATCGGATAGAGCGCGTCGACGCCCGCGGCCGCCGCGGCGGCCAGGCCCGCCGCGGTCGGCCGCGGGCAGCAGACGACGACCTCGCGGACGCCGGCGGCGCGCGCCGGAATCGCCGTCATCAGCAGCGTCGACGGCAGCGGAAAGCG
>DASUGM010000261.1:0-6861 GCA_036274055.1 Vicinamibacterales bacterium
GCGCCGACTCGGCGGCTCATCGTATGCGGAGATCGCGGCCAACGGGGGCGGCATTCTCTCGACGGTCACCAACACGCGCGCGGCGCGCGAGGATCAGCTGGCCGCCGCCACCCGCGTGCGCCTGGCGGAAATGCTGGCCGCTGGAACGACGACGTGCGAAGCGAAAAGCGGGTACGGGCTCGATACCGCGACGGAATTGCGGATGCTGCGGGTGATTCGGCGGCTGGGCACCGAACAGCCGGTGGAGCTCGCGGCGACGTTCATGGCCGCCCACGAAGTGCCGCCCGAGTACCGCGGGCGTCAGTCCGAGTTCGTGCGTCTGATCATCGACGAGATGATTCCGCAGGCGGCGCCGCTGGCGGAGTGGTGCGACGTGTTCTGCGATCGCGGCTTCTTTACGCCGGACGAGTCGCGCGCGATTCTCGAAGCTGGCGCGCGCGCCGGAATGAAGCCGCGCATTCACGCCGACGAACTGGCGTCGAGCGGCGGTGCGATCGTCGCCGCCGACGTGGGCGCGCGTTCCGCGGATCATCTCGTGCACGTCTCGCCCGACGATCAGGCCCGGCTGGCGGCGGCCGGCGTGATCGCGACGCTGCTGCCCTGCGCGGCCTTCTACCTCAAGCTCGGCCGCTTCGCGCCGGCGCGCGATCTGATCGCCGCCGGCGTCCCGGTCGCGCTCGCGACGGACGTCAACCCGGGTGGCGGCATCTCACCGTCGATGCCGTTTGCGATGACGCTCGCGTGCTTCGGGATGATGATGACGTTCGAAGAGGCGCTGGTCGCCGCGACGATCAACGGCGCGGCGTCGCTCGACCGTGCGGATCGCGTCGGCAGCCTCGAGCCCGGCAAGCAGATGGACGCCGTTTTGATCGACGGGCCGGCGATCAACTTGCTGCGGGTCAACGCGAACCCGATCGTCGCCGTCTACAAACGAGGACACCGCTTTGGGGTCGCATCTTGAATTGACGTACGGCAGATGGGCAGTTACTGCAATTCCTGCAATCACAACGGCGACGCTGCCGCGAACTAATTGCAAGCGTGCCGACGCGTCGGTCCGGACCACGGTCCAACATCTCACGTGTCTGCAAGGACTTCGCGGCGAAACGGCAGAAGCCGAGCCAGCGGCACCGCCGTTGCAGCGAGGGCGCCCATGGCACGCCAACCACGCATCCAGTTTCCCGGCGCGGTCTATCACGTCATGAGCCGTGGCAACGCCCGGCAGAAGATCTTCCTCGACGAAGACGATTGCGCGACGTTTCTCCGACTCTTGAGGCACGTCCGCGACCGGATGGACTGGCAGATGTGGGCCTATTGCCTGATGCCCAACCACTACCATCTGCTGCTCGAAACGCCAGCCGCGAATCTGTCGAAAGGCATGCACGACCTTAACGGCGCCTATTCCGTGGCCTTCAACGACCGCCACGCGCGGGTGGGTCACGTGTTTCAGGGCCGATTCAAGGCCCTGCTGGTCGACAAGGACCGTTACCTGATCGCTTTGGCGCGGTACCTGGTGCTGAATCCAGTTCGTGCGCAGCTCTGCGAAGCCCCGGGCTCGTGGCGCTGGAGCAGCTACCGGGCCACAACAGGCGGCAGCGACGTCGTCATGCGACGCGTCGACACGTTCAGAATCCTCAGGCTGTTCGGATCGGAGCCCGACCAGGCCCGCCTGAAATACCGTGACTTCGTGGCGGCAGGTGTGGGGAAACCGCTCGACGCGTCAGCCGGACCGAATCGCAGCATTCTCGGTGATGAGTTGTTCGTGGGGTCGCTCGAAGGCGTCATGAGCCCCACCTCGACCGAAGTCAGTCGCGCCGACCGCGTTCAAAAGACTCTCCCAGAGTACGGGCGCCACGGTCCCACCCGCAACGCGGCCATGCGCGCCGCGTATGCCAGCGGCGCCTTCAGTCTGCGTGCGATTGCGGCCCATTTCGGAGTGCATTACTCCACGGCAAGCAGGATTGTGCGTGCCGGCAGTACGTCAATTCAAGATGCGACCCCATAATAAGTGTCCATGCTAGCGGACAAATCTCTCAGAGAAGTGCTCGACGCGTTTGCCTCGTCGGAACCGACGCCCGGCGGCGGCTCGGCCGCCGCGATGATCGGCGCCCTGGGCGCCTCGCTTCTGGCGATGGTTGCCGGTCTCCCGAAGACCAAGACCGGCACCGATCAGGCCCGTCAGGCGCTCGACTCGGCTCGCACCCTCCTCCTCGCTTATCGCGACGAATTGCTCGCGCTGATCGACAAGGATGCCGCCGCCTATGACCTCGTCGTCACCGCCTACAGGAAGCCAAAGGGCACCGACGAGGAGAAGGCGGCCCGATCGAAGGCGATTCAGGACGCCATGCGCGTCGCCGCCGAGACGCCGGTCGAGACGATGCGCGCGTGCGCCAAGGTCATGGAGGCGGCCACCGCAGTCGCCGAGCACGGCAACCCGTCGGCGCAGAGCGACATCGCCGTCGCCGCGCAGTCCGTCGGCAACGCGATGCAGGCGGCGCTGTTCAACGTCGAGATCAATCTCGGCAGCATCAAGGATCAGACCGTCGTCGACAAGATCGTCGACGCCGCCAAGCAGATCAGCGGCGACGCGTCGGAAGCCGCCGGCACGATCATGCAGGAGGCCAACGTCGTCGAGCTGATGCGCGCGGTGGCCAAACGCGTCGGCATGCACCACGCGGCGCCGCCCGAACCCGGGACACCGGAGCATACCGAACGCTTCGCGGCGATGGCGGCGGAAAGCCTGATTCGGCTGGGCACCGACGAAGCCCGTCATGCGCTCGACGTGCTGGCGCACAGCAGCGACGCGCAGATCGCAGCGCGCGCGCGGCAGGTGCTCGATCGGCCCGCGGGCAGCTAGCGGACGCGGCCGAAGATCCGGCCCCAGCGAATGCCGCTGACGAGCGACGCGTTCTCTTCGACCGAGAAATAGATGAACAGGGCCTGGCCCTTGACATAGTGCGCGGGCAGGAAGCCCCAGAAGCGGCTGTCCTGAGAGTTGTCGCGGTTGTCGCCCATCATGAAGTACTGATTGGCCGGCACGGTCACCGGTCCGTACTCTTCACGCACGTCATCAAGCCGCGGCGATCCGGTCGACGGCTGTTCGAGGAAATGCACGGTCGGCGGCTCGTCGATCGGCTGGCCGTTGATCAGCACTTTCTTACGCCGCAGCTCGAGCTTGTCGCCGGGCAGCCCGATCACGCGCTTGATGAAGTCGCGCTCCGGATCTGCGGGGTATTTGAAGACGATGACGTCGCCGCGGCGGATCGGCCGAGATGGCAGCAGCGCTCGTTCGAGGCCGGTCGCCGCCGGAGCGAACAGCATCTTGTTCACGATCAGGTGATCGCCGATCAACAGGCCGTTCTCCATCGATCCGGTCGGGATCTTGAACGCCTGAAACACCCAGGTGCGCACGAACAGCGCCAGGATGACGGCGATCACCAGCGACTCGCCGTACTCGCGGAAGATGCCCTTTTTCACCGGCGCGTCGCTCATTCGTCGCTGCTCCCGACCTTCAACACCGCCAGAAATGCTTCCTGCGGAATCTCGACGCGACCGACGCGCTTCATCCGCTTCTTGCCTTCCTTCTGTTTCTCGAGCAGCTTGCGCTTGCGGCTGATGTCGCCGCCGTAGCATTTGGCGAGGACGTTCTTGCGCAGCGCGCTGACCGTCTCGCGGGCGACGATGCGGCTGCCGATCGCGGCCTGAATCGCGACCTCGAACATCTGCCGCGGAATCAGCTCGCGCATCTTCGAGGCCAGAGCGCGGCCGCGGGTGTAGGCGTTTTCCTCGTGGACGATCATCGACAACGCGTCCACCGGATCGCCGTTGACGAGGATGTCGAGCTTGACCAGCGGCGATTCCCAGTAACCGGTGACGTGATAGTCGAGCGACGCGTAGCCGCGCGAAATCGTCTTCAGCCGGTCGTAGAAGTCGAGCACGACCTCGTTGAACGGCATGTCGTAGGTAATCAGCACGCGGTTCTGCGAGACGTACTCGAGGCCCTTCTGGATGCCGCGCTTTTCCTGGCACAGTTCGAGAATGCCGCCGACGTGTTCGTTCGGCGTCAGCATCATCGCGGTGATGACCGGCTCCTCGAATTTCGCGATCCGGCCCGGATCCGGGAGTTTCGCCGGGCTGTCCACCTCCTGCAGCACGCCGTCGGTGGTGGTGACGCGGTACAAGACGCCGGGAGCGGTGGTGATCAGATCCTGGTTGAACTCGCGCTCGAGCCGCTCCTGCACGATTTCCATGTGCAGCAGGCCGAGAAAGCCGCAGCGGAACCCGAAGCCGAGCGCCGCCGACGTCTCCGGCTCGAAGAAGAACGACGCGTCGTTCAGCCGCAGCTTCTCGAGTGCTTCGCGCAGCTCGGCGTACTTCGATCCTTCGACGGGATACAGCCCGGCGAAGACCATCGGCTTCAATTCCTTGAAACCGGGGAACGGCACCGCCGCCGGCCGCCCGACTTCGGTGATGGTGTCGCCGATCTTGGCGTCGCCGACGTTCTTGATGTTGGCGACCATGAAGCCAGCTTCGCCGACGCCCAGCTCGGTCACCGGCACCGGCTTCGGTCCGAACACGCCGAGCTGATCGATCTGGAACTCATGACCGGCGATCATCAGCTTGATCTTCATGCCCGGCCGCATCACGCCGTCGATGACGCGCGTCAGGATGATCACGCCGCGGTACGGATCGAACCAGGAATCGAAAATCAGCGCCTTCAGCGGCGCATCGGCGATGCCCTGCGGCGGCGGCAGCCGGGTGACGATGGCCTCGAGGATCTCCTCGATGCCGACCCCGGTCTTGCCGCTGGCGAGAATCGCGCCGCTGGCGTCGAGGCCGATGATCTCTTCGATCTGCCGCTTCGCCTCGTCGGGCTGCGCGCCGGGCAGATCGATCTTGTTGATGACCGGAATGATCTCGAGGCTGTTCTCGACGGCGAGGTAGGCGTTGGCGAGCGTCTGCGCCTCGACGCCCTGCGAGGCATCGACGAGCAGCAACGCGCCCTCGCACGCCGCCAGCGAGCGTGTCACTTCGTACGAGAAGTCGACGTGCCCGGGCGTGTCGATCAGGTTGAGGACGTAGTCCTGGCCATCCTTGGCGTGGTAGTTCAGCCGGACCGCGTGCGCCTTGATGGTGATGCCGCGCTCGCGCTCGAGGTCCATGCTGTCGAGGACCTGCGCCTCCATCTCCCGGGCCTGCAACGCGCCGGTGACCTCCAGAAAGCGGTCGGCCAGCGTCGATTTGCCGTGGTCGATGTGGGCGATGATCGAGAAGTTACGGACGAAGCGCTGATCCATGAGCCGTAGAACTCACCTATTATTGCCGACTCCCGGCTCTCGTGTATTCTGGGGCCGCCCGCGCCACAATTAGGAGGATGCGTCTGATGCGACGCCTGACTGTGATGGTGGCCGCGGTGTCCCTGCTGGCTGCGGCGCCCGTCGTGCCGACCGCGCAGTCGCCGCGCACGGCGACCATCGACGCGTTCGTCACCGATCGCGAGGGCAAGCCGATTCTGGGCCTCGCCGACGGCGATTTTCGCGTCGTCACCGCGGACGGCAAGACGATTCCGGTGACCGGCGTCCGTGAGGTCACGATCCCCCTCGCGGCGCGCGGCAAAGCCACAGCCGTTGCGGAAGCGCCCCTCGAGGCAACCAACCGGCACGCCGCGGACGCTCGCCTCTTCGTGGTCGTCGCCGAGCCGGTCGCCTCCGATCCAGGGCGTCGACCCACCCGCGAGTTCATGGACGAGCTGGTCGCCGGCATGCGCGACGTCGACCAGCTGGCGCTCTTTGTCCCCGGCCATCCCGACCGATCGCTGCCGCCGACGGACGACACGACGCTCATCGCCCGCGCGCTCGATCGATTCTTCGAGCTGGGCGCGGGCGACACCGGCGGGCTGACCTCATTCATGCGCTACGACATGCCGAAGGTGTACCGCTCGCTGATGGCGATGCGTTGGACCCAGCGGGCGATCGTCCTGCTGACGCCGGGCTACGTCGGCCCGGAAGGCTTCTACGACGAGAAGTCGTGGGCCGCGTGGGCGCAGCGCGCCAATGCGCCCATGCACGGCGTGGACGTTGTCGGCGGTGCCCGGAGCATGGGGCTGCGCCTGCTCCCAAAGGCGACCGACGAAACCGGCGGGCTGCTGTTGAACAGCCAGCCGGCGATGCCCGGCCTCGCGTCGAAAATCCTTTCCGCCTCGAGTCATTTCTACGAAGTGCAGATCGAGATCCCAGCCAACGTCAAGACCGACCAAAGCATCTACACCAGCGTGCGGACCCACCCGACGTCGAAGACGCGGGCGCGACTGCGCGTGCGCGCGCCAGAGCCGCTCGAACTGTCGGTGCACGCGACCAACGAACTGAAGACCGCGCTCGCTGCCGCGTTGCCGATGGATGAGATCCCGCTGTCATTCAGCCTCGAGTCGACGATCGGCGCGACCGCGGCGACGGTGAAGTTCCTCACCAACGGCACGACAGATCCACGCTCGGCCGAACTGCCCGAGTTTCCGTTCCGAATGGCGTTCGGCGCCGTGACCGACGCCGGCAAGATGCAGGAAATCGGCGTCCGCGACGTCGGCCCCGAGGACGTCAAAATCGAGGGCTGTTGCATGGCCATTCAACACGACGTTGTCATTCCGAAGGACGCGACCAGCGTGCGCGTCGCTGTCTATCAGCATCCGACTGGGAAAGTCGGGGCGGTGTTTATTCCGGTGATTAGAAACTAACGGGTACTTCGGGTACTCCGGGTACGCCGGGTACGTCGGGTACCAGGAACGCGGCTTCGCTTTGTCTACTTTCTCCACAGGTACAGTTCGCATACGTACCTGATGAGGAAGTAGATCCGCCGAAGGCGCGTTCCTGG
>DASUGM010000262.1:0-4156 GCA_036274055.1 Vicinamibacterales bacterium
TACGTCAATTCAAGACGCGACCCCAGCTACCGCCTTGCCAGTATGACCCAAACGTCCGCTCGCGGATCCCAGGCGCCGCCCTTGTAGCTGCCGAGAATCGTGTCGACGCGAAACCCGGCGCGCTCGATGCGGTCGATGATCGCCGCCATTGGTCGCGTCCGGAACGTCAGCGAAAAGCGCGCCCGGCGCGTATTGCGGCCCCGCCGTTCGGTGAACTCCTCGTCGAAGATCGTCAGGCCGCGCCTGCGATCCTGGCGGACCGATTCGATGAGCGCGACCGCGCCGCCGCGCGCGCTGGTGCCGCGCAACCGCACTTCCCGGTTGTATTCGTTCCACGTTGCCAGATCCGGGACGAGATCGATGCCGAGCAGTCCACCGCGACGGAGCACGCGCGCCGCCTCCGCGAGCGCGCTATCGAGATCGTCGTCGTCAATCAGCGATTGCAGCATGCCGTAGGGCGCCAGGACCATGCCGAACGCGCGCGCGCGAAACGGCAAACGGCGGATGTCAGCGCGCGCGATCCGGGGCCGGCGCGCTCGCGGGAGTTTCCTGGCCCGCGCGGTCGCATAGCCGAGCATCGGCGCCGACAGATCAACGCCGGTCGCGTCGATCCCGGAGCGCGCGATCGGGATCAACAGCCGGCCGGTGCCACAACCGAACTCGAGCAGCGGTCCGTTCTTCTTTTCACGGCGGGCCAGATCGCGCCAGAACGGCAGGTCGCGACGGCCGAGCGTGCGTGCGTTTTCCCAGTCATAGAACGGCGCGTAGTCGTCCCAGCCGGAGCTGCCCTTGTGAGAGAGAGACATCGTCAACTTTGAACTTTGAACTGTGAACTCTGAACTTCGACCGCGTCCTTAGAACCCCAGTTCAGAGTTCACAGTTCAAAGTTCCAAGTTCCCTGGTCAGTATCTCGCCAGCGTCGCCGCGGCGTTGTAGACGTCCTCTTCGCTCGGCAGAAACGCCTGTTCGAGCGGCGGCGAGTACGGCACCGGCGTGTCGAGCGCGCCGATGATCCGGACCGGCGCATCGAGCCATTCGAACGCTTCTTCCTGGACGATCGCCGCGAGCGACTCGCCGATGCCGCCGGTGCGCGAGTCTTCGTGGACAATGAGGACGCGGCCGGCGCGGCGCGCGACGGCGAGCAGGGCCGGCTTGTCGAGCGGCGAGAGCCAGCGCAGATCGAGGACGCTGGCGCTGACGCCATCCGCTTGCAGTTTGTCGGCGACGCGCATCGCGACATGGACGTAGGCGCCGTAGGACACGAGCGCGAGGTCGTCGCCGGCGCGGCGGAGGGCCGCCCGGCCGACCGTGAGCGGCGGTGGCGGCGCGGCGCCGAGGATCTGCTTGATCCGCGGATCGCGATAGAGCGCGATGTGCTCGTAGAACAGCACCGGATCCGGATCGGCTACCGCGGCGGCCATCGCCGCGCGGGCGTCGTGCGGCGTCGACGGCACCACGATCTTCAGGCCCGGCGTGCGATAGAACCACGGCTCGGTGTTCTGCGAGTGATACGGCCCGGCGTGACGCAGTCCGCCCCACGGCATGCGCAACACCATCGGCACGTCGGCGCCCCAACGGTAGCGGATTTTCGCCGCGTTGTTGACCAGCTGGTTGAAACCGGTGGCGACGAAATCGTTGAACTGCATCTCGCCGATCGGCCGCAGTCCGGCGAGGGCGGCCCCGACACAACCGCCGAGCACGGCGCCCTCGGCGAGCGGCGAGTTGATGATGCGATCGCCGTATTTCTCGAGCAGCGGACGTAGTAGCAGAAACGCGTTGCCGTAGCTGCCGCCGACGTCCTCGCCGTAGACGAACACGCGCGGATCGGCAGCGAGCGCGTCCCCGACGCTGAGCATCACCGCCTCGAGAAAGGTCGCGCCCTTCTTGTCGAACGCCGGCGCGTTTTCGACGGCGAGGTCCGGCGGCGCCGCCGGCGTCCCGCGACGCGCGATCGGATCGACGCGCGCGCGATCGACGGGATCGTTGGCGAGAACGCCCGCGGTCACCGTCGCCGGGTCGGGCCACGGCGCGTTGATCACGGCTTTGGCCTCCGTCTCGACCGCGGTTTCGACCTCGCGCTTCCAACGATCGAGATCGCCGGCCTTGATCACCCCGGCCGCCTCGAGTGTCTTCGCGTAGGTCGGAATCGGATCTTTCATCCGCCAGAATTCGTACTGCGCGGGATTCGCGTAGCCCGGCGGCGTCAGCGGCGCGTAGTCCCACGACGGCTGCGGATCCTTGCCGAGATAGAGCATGTCGTCGTGATGCGCGTGTCCGCACATCCGCATCGCGACGAGTTCGATCAACGCCGGACCTTGGCCGGCCCGCGCCCGTTCGGCCGCCCAGGTGAACGCCGCGGCAATCGCGTCCGGGTCGGTGCCGTCAATCGTGATCCCGGTGATCCCGTACCCCACGGCCTTGTCGGCAAAGACGCGGACGGCGGAGTTGTCGGGGACGGGGGTCGAGAGCGCCGTCTGGTTGTTCTGCAGGCAGAAGATCACCGGCAGCTTGCGCACCGCGCACATGTTGATCGCTTCGTGCCATTCGCCGAGCGACGACCCGCCCTCGCCGATGAACGACACGGCGACGCGATCGCTGGCGGTGCGCGCGAACGCGAGGCCGATCCCGGCGATCGTCAGGCTGCTGACTGCCAGCGGCGCGGATGCCGGCAGGATTCCGTGCGCGAAATCACCCGTGTGCAGATCGCGGCCGTCCATCGGCGCTCCGGCCTTGCCCATCTGCGCGTTCAGGACCATCCGGATCGTGTCGCTGGTGGGATGCATCGCCAGCGCCGCGCCGAGGTCGCGGATGATCGGCCCGACGACGTCGCCGGTCCAGGCGCCATCTTTCACGAATGCCGCGCCGCGGTGCAGGCGAATCGCGGCGGCGTAAATCGCTTCCTGACCGAGCGATCGGAAGCCCTTGCCCTGAAAGGGTGTCGAACCGTGACGGACTTCCGAGCCGGTGAAGAACAGTTTCAGACGATTGTCGATCGCGCGCGTCAACAGCATGCCGCGCAGAATCTCGCGGCGTTCGTCGGCAGTCAGGCTCGCGGAAATGGCGGCGCGGCGAAAAAACCCGGTCACCGCGTCGGCGATGTCGTCGCCGGCCTGCGCCAGCCGCGTCGCCGCGGTGACACCGGGCGTCGTCTCGGCACGCGTCGCCGGCGCGCCGGCGGCGACACTGTCGCGCAGCGCCCTGGCAATCGGCACAGCGAGTGCCTCGATCGCACCGGGTGTGGTCGCGGCGTTCTTCCCGGCGGCGCGTGCGAACGCCTCTGCGGCTGCGCCGACAGCGAACGGAAAACGCTCGGTGATGAACGCGAGAAACTGATCCTTCAATCCGACACCGCCAGCTCACCCGGCAGAATGGGCCGGGTTCGCGGCAAGCGACCACGAATCGAGTAGTACGCCGACACGCCCATGATCCCCCAGAAGATGAGCAGCTTGACGATGTCGGCCGCAAAAGTTTGCGGGAGCGCCTTCCAGAGAAACCACAGCGTCGGTTGCGCGAGGCACACGGCCCACACCGAACCGTAGAAGTAGCGCCGTTCGCGGCCCTCGCCTTGTGTCGACCGGCGCACGCGCGGCAGCAGGCCGAGCGCGCCGAGCAGCCAGATCGGGATCACGATCGGAAAGTACCAGGCGTCATAAAGGGCGCGAGCACGCCAGGTGCCGTGCAGCAGCGCGTCGATGATCGACGCGGAGTTGAGCACGGCGTAGGCGATGACTTCGCTCCAGGCAAAGGTGTAGCAGACACGGCGGTAGAGCGGGTTGGGCCGGTCCTCGTCGAAACGGAGGATGTACGGGGCCTGCTCGACGCCGGGCAGCTTGCCAAACCACCCGGCGATGCCCGTGCCGACGAGCACGACCGCCAGCCAGGTCATGATCTGCCGGTCGGGGCCGTGCGCGAAGAGCGTGAACGTGATCGGACCGGGGGCGATGAAGAAGACCCAGATCCAGATCGGCCAGTGCGCTAGGCGGTAGCTCGGCTTGTTCCTGGCGCGAAAGACACGATCGGCGGCAAATTCAACCCGCTCGGCGTGTCCGTGACGGAGTTCGTACGAAGGAGGTAGTAGCGGACGCAAGCCTCCGGAGTTTACGTGGGGGACGGGGGTGTTTTCCACAGATCCGGTGGTTTGGGGGACAGGGGTCGG
>DASUGM010000263.1:0-14080 GCA_036274055.1 Vicinamibacterales bacterium
GCCCTGCACCCCTTTGCGGGGCCGATTTTCTCAACGAGAGCAACGGGCGGGCGTTCCGCGCCCGCCCTGGGGACAGCCCGCCGCTAGCGGGCGCAACGAAGCCTTCGCCCGATCGCGCGATCGCCGATGCACTGCCATCGCCCGATCGCCCGATCGCCCCTCGCCCATGCTGCTAAGGCCTCTCGACTATGTCGTGATCGCAGCCTATTTGGTCGCGATTACGTTGTTCGGTTCGTGGTTCGCGCGCTTCCAGAAGACCACCCAGGACTACTTTCTCGCCGCCCGATCGGCGCCGTGGTGGGCGATCTGCTTCACCATCGTCGCGACCGAAACCAGCACGCTGTCGTTCATCGGCGTGCCGGCCCAGGCCTATGGCGGCAACATGACGTTCCTGCAGCTCGCGCTCGGCTACGTCGTCGGCCGGCTGCTGGTGTCGGTGTTGTTCATTCCGGCGTATTTCCGCGGCGAGCTGATGACCTCGTACGAGTTGCTGCAGCGCCGATTCGGATCGCGGGTCAAGACGGTGGCGTCCGGCATCTTTCTGATTACGCGGTCGCTCGCCGACGGCATCCGCCTGTTCGCGACGGCGCTGGTGATCGCGGTCGTCACCGGCGTGCCGGTGGCGTGGACGGTGGTGCTGCTCGGCGCGGCGATGATCGTCTACACGGTACGCGGCGGCGCCGCCGCGGTGATCTGGACCGACGTGGTCCAGATGTTCGTGTACCTGATCGGCGCGCTGGTGGTGTTCGGCGCGCTGCTCGCGCGGGTGCCGGGCGGGTGGACGGAGGTCGCGACGACCGCCGGCGCGGCGGGGAAGTTCGTCGTCTTCAACTTGTCGACGGATCCGCGCGCCATCTACACGCTCTGGGCCGGGGTGGCCGGCGGCATCGCGCTGACGCTGGCGACCCACGGCACCGATCAGTTTCTGGTGCAGCGGCTGTTGTCGGCGCGATCGCAGCGTCACGCGCAGGTCGGCCTCGTGCTCAGCGGCGTGCTGGTGTTCGCGCAGTTCGTGCTGTTCCTGATCGTCGGCGCGATGCTGTTCACCTACTACCAGCATGTGCCGGCGCCGGTGCTCGGGCGCAGCGACGAGATCCTGCCGCGGTTCGTCGTCACCTCGCTCTCGGGCGGCGTCGCCGGGTTCATCGTCGCCGCGATCGTCGCCGCGGCGTTGTCGCCGTCGCTCAATTCGATGGCCGCCGCGACGGTCAACGACTTCTACCGGCCGTACGTCGCGCCGCAGGCGAGCGACGCCGAGTTGATGCGCATCGCCCGCCGCGCCACGGTGTTCTGGGGGCTGATTCAAATCGCGGTCGCGCTCGCCTCGCAACTGATGGATCGGTCGGTGCTCGACGCCGGGCTCGCGGTGCTGTCGCTCTCGTCCGGGCCGGTGCTTGGTGCGTTTCTGGTCGGCGTGCTGACGCGCGGCGTCGACGAGCGCGCGATGCTGAGCGGCATGATCGCGGGCGTGGCCGTGCTCGCGGTGATGTGGTGGACCGGAGCGGTGGCGTGGACCTGGTATGCGCTGGTCGGAGCGGCGGTCACCGCCGCCGTAGCGCTCGTCATGCCGAGACGACGCCCTACGTTCGCTGTCCGGCTTCCTTCGGCAGTGTCACCGTGAAGATCGAGCCCTCACCTTCGACGGACGAAACATCGATGCGGCCGGCCATCGCTTTGACGCAATCGGCAACGATCGCCAGGCCGAGGCCGATGCCGTCGGTGCCGAGCTCCTGATCGCGTCGCGCGTGCGCGCGAAAAAACTGCGAGAAGACGTCGCCGAGGTAGGGGCCCGGAATGCCGAGCCCGTTGTCGCGGATCGCAAATGCGCAGAGCTGGTCGTCGGCGGCGCGGGCCGCTTCGACCGCGACGATCCGGTCGGCTTTGGCCGGATCGCAATACTTGATGCCGTTCGAAAGCAGGTTGACGATCACCAGTTCCAGCCGCCCGGCATCGACGACCAGTGAGGGCAGGTCGTCGCCGACCACGATGCTGACACCGCGGGCCGCCGCCATTTCGCCGAGCTGCCGCGCCACCTGCGAGGCGACGCCGCCGATCTCGACTCGCTGCTGATGCGGACCGTCGACCTGGCTCAACCGTGACACCCGCTCGAGCGTCCGCACCAGGCCGGTCATCTGGCCGGCGCTCCGGTCGATCGCGGTAATCAGCTTGTCGCGCGTGCCGGCGTCGGCGCTCATCCCCAGCGCCGTCACCGCGTACTGGATTGCCGCCAGCGGCTGGCGCAGCTCGTGCGTTGCGATTCGATTGAAGCTCTCCAGCCGTCGTGTCTGGTCCTGGATCGTCGCGGTGTACTCCGCGATGAAGCGATCGACGGTCGTCTGCATCAGCACGCCGACGCAGAGGTGCAGCCGGTGCATGACGGCGACGCACTGCTGCGCATCGGCGCCCTCGATGTTGGCAATTTCGTCGCGGACGAAGAGCGCGAGAATCTCGGCGAGGATCCGGTACTCGAGGACGACCTGATGCACCGACGCTTCCTGCGCGTGGCGCAACTCGCCGAGCTCCTGGGCCTTGGCGATGACCGAGGTGTTGGCGGCGATTGCTTCGGCTTCGGGCGCGCTCAGGTAGCCGGCAATCTCGCGGACGAGATCGGGGATGTGGTCGAGCAGCCGCGCGCCCGGGAAGACGTCGCCGGCGGCGACCGGCACGACCTCGGTCAGGCGGAACAGCCAGCGCGAGGCGATGCTCTGATGTGCCTCGCGCATCCGCAGCGCAATTCGCTTGGCGACGTCGTCGATGAGCAGGTCGGTCACGAGAATGCTTCATCGTAAGTTGCGGCATCCCGAGCGTCAATGTCGCCGACGGGCGAGCGCAGCGGCGCTGGCGCCGCGGCGCGCGGAAATGTGCCCAGCGTCTTGACCCACACCGCGTGGGCGGCCAGCCGGTCGAGCGCGGCGCCGATGCCGGTGCTGCCGCCGTCGTGCTCCGCTTCGATGATGAACGACGACTCGAATGGCCGGCCGTGGATCGGCCGGCTCTCGAGGTGCGAGAGGTTGACGCCATGCCAGGCGAACGGGCCGAGCGCCGTCAGCAGCGCTCCGGGTTCGTTCCTGACCGCGAAGACCGCCATCGTCTTGCACGGGCCGTGGGGGAGCGTGGCTGACTGGTAGTTCGCCACCAGTCTGATCGCGACGAAACGGGTGAAGTTGTCGGCCGCGTCCTGAACGTCGTCGAGCAGGACGGCGGCGTGATGCCGGGCCGCGGCGCCGCGGCTGGCAATCGCGGCGGTATCGGATCGTCCGTCGCGGATGACCATTTCGACGGCGCCGGCGGTGTCGAACACCGGCACGCGTTCGAGATGCGGGTGGCGCGCGAAAAACCGCTCGCATTGGGCGAGCGCGACCGGATGCGAGAGCACACGCCGGAGCGTGCCGACCTCGGCGCCGCGGATGCCCGCCAG
The DNA here is from genome assembly GCA_036274055.1 of Vicinamibacterales bacterium. Lineage (GTDB taxonomy): Bacteria > Acidobacteriota > Vicinamibacteria > Vicinamibacterales > SCN-69-37 > DASUGM01. Next base: position 3,419 of record DASUGM010000263.1, read on the forward strand.
CACGTGGTCGATTCGCGCCACGACTTCACCGGTGACGGCGACATCATGCGCCGCCAACAGGTCGTAGGCGCGCGTCACCGAGCCGGCGAGGCTGTTCTGCACCGGCACGACGGCGTCCGATGCGCGACCCTCGGCCAGCGCGGCGAAGACGTCTTCGAACGTCGCGCACGGCAGTAGTTCCGCCGCGGCGCCCATCGCGTCCCGCGCCGCGCCTTCGCTGTACGCCCCTGGTCGCCCTTGATACGCCACTCTCACGATTGCACCTCCTGTAAACGCAAAAAGGCCCGCTCCCTTTCGGGGCGGGCCGCATCGCGATCTCGTTTTGGTCTGGAAAAAAAAGAGACGTCAGCCCGCCAGATGGGGGCTCGCAAAAAAGCGAACGGCCGAGGGCCGGGACGTCATGAGGATCACCGTATCACGAGATGAGAGAAAGGCGTCTGCCACGAGCCCAATTCACAGGGAGAAGAATGAGGAGAGCTCTCTTCTCGCGCTTCTCCCTGTGGATTCGCTCTTGGCAAGTGCTCGTCACTCATCTGAGCTCACTTCGCCGCGCTCATGACCTGCGTCGCGAGCGGATGCCCTGGCGCGATCGCCAGCGCCGCGGCGGCGTGCGCGCGCGCGTCAGACAGCTGATTCAGCCGCAGCTCGCAGTACGCCAGATGCGCGAGGGAGTCGGGGTCCCGGGGATCGAGGCGCGCCGCTTCGCGCAGTTCACGCGCGCCCTCAGCGAAGCGGCCGAGGAGCATGAGGTTGAGCCCGTACTGCTGGCGGGCGCTCGCCAGCGCCGGGCTCATCTCCGCGGCATGGCGGAAGAACGGTTCGGCGACGTCGAGCGCCTTGACTTCGGTGGCGAGCCGGCCGAGGCGCAGCCAGTCCTCCGGATTGTCGGGAACGACGGTGACCTTGCGCAGCACCTCGGCGGCGGCCGCGAAATCACCGCGGTCTTTGAGGATCACCGCGAGGTCGTAGCCGGCCATCGGCACGTTGGGGTCGCCGGCAAATCCGCGGGTCAGGTGCGGCAGCGCGTCGGTGGTGCGGTTGACGCGCAGGAGCGCGAGGCCGAGCGCGTACTCGATCGACGCGTTGGTCGGGTCGTCGGTGTGGGCCTGCTCGAGATGCGGCAGCGCTTTTTCCGGCCGGCCGACGACCAGCATCTGCATGCCGACGCCGTGCTCGGCCATGCCCTTGCGCGGCGGATTGGTTTCCAGCCGCCGCGTCCAGTCATCGGCCTCGCTGTAGCGGCCGAGAATCACCAGCCGCTGAGCCATGCGCAGGCCCTCCTCCCAGCGGCCGTCGTGCAAGCCGAGCGGCCAGTTGGCCGCGATCGCGATCGCCGCCACGCACGCGGCCGGCGCCGCCAGCGCCTGCCAGCGCCGCGCCACCGTCCACGCCGCCGCGGCATCGAGCATGGCGCCGGCGCCGACACACAGCGGGACGATCATCGGCAGGCGGTAGCGCTCCGCGACGAAGAACAACGCCACCGCGCCGGCGTAGATCGGCACGAACGACGCCCAGATCCAGAACGCGGCGCGCGGCCGAGTCGGGGGCACGAGCATCAGCCCGGCCACGCCGAGCGGGATCAGCAGCCACGGCCCGACGAACAGCCAGCCGAGAATCGTGCCGGCGTCGTAGGCGTAGAACGGATAGCTGTAGGGCAGCGCGACATGCTGCGCATGGAAGGCGTAGCCGGCCTTCTTCAGCAGCAACGCGATCGCCGATCCGGGGTGCTCGCGCATCCAGGTCAGCGCCAGCCCGGTGAAATACGACGACGCCTCGGCCTCGCTGACCGGATGACCGAGCGCGCGCGCCGCGACGCGCTGCGCGTCCTTTTGCTGCCCGGCGATCGTCGGCGTGATTCCGGGAATCGGATGATAGAAACCGGTGGCGGTCTCGCTGTTGCCGATGTAGAAATTCAAGCCGCCGTGCGACGACGTGAACGACCAGGTGCCGGCGACCATCGCGTTGCGCATCGCCACCGGCGACATGCCGGCGAGCAGGCCGGCAATGAGCAGCGCGCCGGCGCGGCCGCGCCGCGTCGCCAGCAGCACCGCGGCGATCGCGATCGCCGCGAGCAGCATGTTCGGCCGATTGAGCGTCGCGATCCCGAAGACGACGCCGGTCGCGATCTCGAACCACGGTCGCGGCGTCGTCAGCACGCGGGTCAGCAGATAGAGCGCCGCCGAGGTCAGGAACACGTCGAGCGAGGCCTGCAACAGCAGCGACTCATAGAACGTGAACAGTCCGGTCAACGCCGCGAGGGTCGCGGTGGCGTAGGCGGCGCGGCGGTTGAACCACGTTCGTGACGTCAGCCACAACAACGCGACCGCGGCGGTGCCGAGCGCGATTTGCAACACCCGCACCGCGGTGAGCGACTTGGTGAGCACGAGGATCGCGGCGAGGAAATAAATGTACAGCGGCGAGACGTAGTAGAGGCCAGGTCCGAGACCCCAGTCGCCGGCGGCGGCGCGCCGCGCCAGCTCGACGTAGGCGCTGGTGTCGAGCCCGACTTCGGGCTGCGTCATCGGATGATCTTTCAACTGCCAGACGACGATCAGTTTGATCGCGAACACGATCGCGAGCAGCCCGACGAGCGGCGCCAGTTGTCTCGATCCGGTCGTTCGCGTCTCGCGTTCAGATGCGGACGCGGGACCGGTCATCGATCTGCGTCGTTTCGTCACTTAACCAACCCCCGGAGTCGAAATCCTCGTTAGCATCGAATTCCCTGGGCAGTGTAACCAAACTCGCGGCGCACCCTTGCACGAGCCGCGCAATTCACCGGTTCCGTCTTCGCATCGATCTTCGATCGGAGGCACATCACATGAAGCGAGTCGTACCGGGAGTTCTGTGTGTCACAGCGCTCCTCACCCTGTTCGCCGGCGCCGCAGAGGCGCAGGCGATCGGACAGATCTTCGGCAAAGTGACCGACCCTTCCGGCGCAACGCTGCCCGGCGTGACCGTGACCGTCTCTGGCCCCGCGCTTCAGTCGCCGTTGGTGACCACGACGGCGGAGAGCGGCGCGTATCAGTTTCCCAGCGTGCCGGTCGGCACCTACACCGTGTCATTCGAGCTTTCCAGCTTCAAGAAAGCGTCGCGGCCCGGCGTCGAAGTGACGACCGGCTTCAGCGCCCAGATCGATCAGAAGCTGGACGTCGGCGCGATGAGCGAGGAAGTCACGGTCAGCGCCGCGTCACCGGTGGTTGACACCAAGAAGACCACCACCGGAGCGACGTTCACGAAGGACGTGCTCGAGAACATCCCGACCGCGCGCGATCCGTGGCAGGTCATCAACATGGCGCCCGGCGTGCAGTTGAACGCCGCCAACGTCGGCGGCTCCCGTTCCGGCCAGCAGTTGACGCCGACGGTCTACGGCTCGAGCGCCAACGTGCAATGGAACCTCGAAGGCGGGTCGATCACCGACCTGGGATCAAACTCGTCGTCGTCGTATTACAACTTCGATTCGTTCGAGCAGATCCAGGTCACCACCGGCGGCGGCGACGTCTCGGTGCAGTCGAGCGGGCTGTCGATCAACCTGGTCACCAAGAGCGGATCGAACATCTTCAAGGGCACCGCGACGACCACCTTCTCGAATGACAAGCTGCAGTTCAGCAACGTCAGCGAGGAGTTGTTCACCCAGGGGAGCAGCGGCTTCCTGTCGGGCAATCCGATCAACAAGATCGCGAACTACTCGATCGAATACGGCGGCCCGATCAAGAAGAACCGGCTGTGGTGGTGGGCGGCGGCGAGCCGCCAGGACATCAACGCCGGCGTGCTGAATTTCTTCGATCCGGCGGCGGGGCAGCTGTGCAGCGATCTCACCGCGGCGCAGGCGGCCGGCCAGGCGCTGAACATCGCCTACGATCAGCTCGAAGACGTGCAGAACTGTCTCAAGAACGATCGGACGCTGATCGTCGACTACGAATGGAAGTTCAACTATCAGCTCAACGCCTCGAACAAGTTCCAGTTCCTGTTCACCAGCGACAACAAATTCCGCAATGCCCGTGGCGCCAGCGCCAGCACCACGATCGACGCGGTCAACGAGCAAACCGCGCCGGCGCCGTGGAATCTGCCGTACGCGACGCCGGTGCTGACGCACACGTGGATTGCCACCGACAAGCTGGTCTTCAACAACCAGTTCACCTACGTCAATGGCGGCTTCAATCAGGACTACCAGGGCAGCTATACCGAGGGAAAGTGCGGCGGGCTGACCGAATATCTCGGCAACACGGACTACAACGATTACCTCACCGGTGATCGTGCCAATCCCGATTGCCTGTTCAACCGTCAATCGCTGTTGAATCGGACGACCGGCCTGAATTCGCGGACGCTCAACAGCACCTTCCAGAATCTCGTGCCGACGTGGGAAGCGAAGACCGACGCGACCTACTTCACCAGCAACCGGCTTGGCGGCGACCACAGCCTGAAGTTCGGTCTCGGCTGGCGTCGCGCCCCGCAGATGACGTTCTCGCACTACAGCGGCGGCGCGCGCGCGCAGCAGCAGTGCATCGGCAACAACCGCAACAACTGCGGCGGCGGCGTCACCGTGCCAGCCGGATCCGCGGCCGGATTCACCGCCTACCAGGCGATTCTCTATCGCGATCAGCTGCGCAACAACGACTGGTGGACCTACAACGGCTACCTTCAGGACTCGTACAGCCGCGGCCGGCTGCGCATCAACGGCGGCCTGCGCTACGACTGGCAGACGTCGAAGTACCTCGGCGGCTGCGTCCCGAACAACCCGATCCGGCCGGAAACCCTGCCGGCGCAGTGCGAGGACGCGACCTCGAAAGATCCGGTTACCGGTCGCGAGCTGCAGTCGTTCAGCAACTGGTCGCCGCGGGTGTCGGTGATCTACGACCTGCGCGGTGACGGCAAGACCTCGGTCCGCGCCAGCTACTCGTACTACTTCGCGACCCGCATCGTCCTGGCCAACGCGCTGGGCGGCCTGTTCGTGCAGCCGCAGCTGACCTGGGGCAACAACCTCTCGAGCGGGGCGTGCGCGGCCAACACGGCGTGCTGGCAGGATCTCAATCTCGACTCGGTGATTCAGGCCAACGAGCTGACCGGCACGCCGACGTCGGCCAGTTCCCGGTTCAACATGACGACCGGCATTCTCTCGCCGGCCGGCAACACGGTGGATCCCAGCGCGAAGATCGGGCGGACCCGTGAGTTCATCACCGGCGTGCAGCACGAGCTGATCCCGAATCTCGCCGTCGGCGTCGAGTACGTCTACCGCAAGTACGATCGCGGGACGACGACCTACACGATTGGCTACGAGCCGGGCGCGCCGGGCTTCCCGATTTCGGCGCTTTACACCGGTCCGTTCCAGTACACCGATCCGGTCACCGGCATCACCGCGCCGTACTACCAGATCTGCCCCACCTGCACGCGGCCGTCTGGCCTGGGCAGCATCGCGCTGACCAACCCGAATTACCAGGTCTACTCCGGCGTCACCGGCACGGTGAACAAGCGGTTCAGCAACAAGTGGCAGCTGAATGGATCGGCGACGTGGCAGACCAATCCGCAGTACACGCCGGTCGGCGGCTACACGGATCCGCAGGGCGTGGAATTCAATGACGGGTACAGCACACTGGCGCGGTATCTGATCAAGCTCAACGGTTCGTACGCGCTGCCGTGGGGGTTCCAGGCGTCGGCGAACTTCAACGTGCAGGACGGTGCCAACCGGGCGATCACCATCAACGGTCCGGGCAACGTGTTCGGCGGCGTCGGCCAGGGCACGATCTCGCGCTCGACGATCACGTATCAGCCGAACGGCTCGGACCACCTCGAAGCCAACAAGCTGCTCGATCTCGGGCTGCAGAAGACGTTTGCGTTCAGCGGCGGGCGCTACCGCGCGAAGCTGATGCTCGACGCCTTCAACGTCTTCAACACCGCGAAGATCCTGGCCTACTCGAGCAACAACTCGAGCAGTCAGAACTTCACGGTGCCGACCAGCATCATCCCGCCGCGCGTGATTCGACTCGGCGCGCAGTTCACGTTCTAAGTTTCCGCGTCTCGCACGGCCCGGACCCGGACAGTTGTCCAGACTGTCCGGGTCCGGTCTATTTCAGACACACCATTCGTCACATTCTCATCCGGTTCCAGACACATTATTCCGGGACGAACGTTCGCATCCGCACGTTTGTCGGCTGAAATAGCGGGTTTTGTGCTGGGACGAACCGCGGGTCGGCGTCGACAACAGCTCTGTCAGACGCTGTGTCACAGAAAAAACAGCAGTGACACTCGAGAAGTGTGACTTCACACCTATTGACCGGGTGCGGTGACGGGGATAACATTCTTTATCCCTGTGGCAGTGTAAGAAGAAAAGCACGGCGCACCCCTCGCACTTGCCGTGCCGCTGGTTCCGTCTTCGAACAAATCGACTTGAGGAGGAACGCAGATGACGCGAGGCGTACGGGGAGCCCTGCTCGCCGCAGGCATCTTCGCACTATCAGCTGGAGTTGCCGAGGCACAGGCCATCGGATCAATCTTCGGTAAAGTCACGGATCCATCCGGCGCGACGTTGCCGGGTGTGACCGTCACCGTAACAGGTCCGACTCTGCAGGCGCCGTTGGTGACGACGACGCAGGAGAGCGGAGCGTACCAGTTCCCGAGCGTGCCGATCGGCACGTACACGGTGACTTTCGAGCTGTCGAGCTTCAAGAAGGCCAATCGCAGCGGCGTGCAGGTGACCAACGGCTTCAACGCGCAGATTGACCAGAAGCTGGAAATCGGCGCGATGACGGAAGAAATGACGGTCACGGCGGCCTCGCCCGTCGTCGACACCAAGAAGACCACCACCGGCGCGGCGTTCACGAAGGACATCCTCGAGAACATCCCGACCGCGCGCGATCCGTGGCAGATCATCAACATGACCCCGGGCGTCCAGGCCGGTCTGAACGTCGGCGGCTCGTCGTCGGGTCAGCAGGTCGGTCTCTCGGTCTATGGTTCGAGCGCGAGCGTGCAGTGGAACCTCGAAGGCGGGTCGATCACCGACCTGTCGTCGAACTCCTCGCCGTCGTACTTCAACTTCGACTCGTTCGAACAGATCCAGGTGACGACGGGCGGCGGCGACGTCTCCGTGCAGTCGGGTGGTCTGTCGATCAACCTCGTGACCAAGAGCGGCTCGAACGTGTTCAAGGGGACGGCCGTCGGCACGTTCTCGAACGACGCGATGCAGGCCAACAACGTCACCCAGGAATTGTTCGATGCCGGCAACGCCGGTTTCCTCTCGGGCAACCCGATCTCGAAGATCACCAACGCCTCGATTGAGTACGGCGGGCCGATCAAGAAGAACCGGCTGTGGTGGTGGGCGGCGGCGGACCGGCAGGACATCAACGTCGGCGTCACCAACTTCTTCGATCCGACCAAGGGCGATCTGTGCTCGAGCCTCGTGGCGGCCCAGGCGGCCGGCAACGTCAGCTCGGCGATCACCTACGACCAGCTCGACCAGGTGGTCAAGTGTCTGCAGAACGACCGGACCTTGATCAAGGATCTGCAGTGGAAGTTCAACTACCAGTTGAACGCGGCGAACAAGTTCCAGTACTTGTTCCAGAGCGACAACAAGTTCCGCAACGCGCGTGGCGCCAGCTCGACGACGGCGAAGGAAGCCGTGACCGAGCAGACGTCCGATTCGCCGTGGAAACTGCCGCTGCCGACCCACTCGCTGACGCACACCTACATCGCCACCGATCGGCTGGTGTTCAACAACCAGTTCACGTATGTGCACGGCGGGTTCTTCCTGGATTACCAGGGCAGCTCCTCGCAGGGCATCTGCGGCGGGCTGACGCGGTACATCGGCAACACGGATTACAACGACTACCTCACCGGCGATCGCGCCAATCCGGACTGCCTCTTCAACCAGCAGTCGTTGACCAACCAGACGACCGGCTACGCCGCCCGCACGCTGAACTCGACCTATCAGACCGTGCGTCACTCCTGGGAAGCCAAGTCGGATGGCACCTACTTCCTGACCAACATGCTCGGCGGCGATCACTCGCTGAAGTTCGGCCTCGGCTGGCGTAAAGCGCCGATCATGTCGTACTCGCACTACTCGGGCGGCGCGCGCGCGCAGCAGCAGTGCGTCGGCAACAACCGCAACAACTGCGGCGGCGGCGTCACCGTGGCGCCCGGCACCGCGCAGGGCTTCGTCGCGCGGTCGGCGACGCTCTATCGCGACGTGTTGCTGAACAACGACTGGCATACCTACAACGGGTACATCCAGGACTCGTACAGCCGCGGCCGGCTGCGCGTCAACGGCGGCATCCGCTACGACTGGCAGACGTCGAAGTACCTCGGCGGCTGCGTCCCCAACAACCCGCTGCGGCCGGACCTTCTGCCATCGCAGTGCGAGTCGGAAACGAGCACCGACTCGGTGAGCGGACGTGAGATTCAGTCGTTTGCCAACTGGGGTCCGCGCGTGTCGGTCATCTACGACCTGCGCGGCGACGGCAAGACCTCGGTGCGCGCGTCGTACTCGTACTACTTCGCGACGAAGATCACCCTCGCCAACGCGCTCGGCGGCCTGGCGACGCAGCCCGGTCTGGTCTGGGGCAACAACTTGACCAGCGGCAACTGCAGCACCGCGAGCGGCTGCTGGCGGGACCTGAACCTCGACTCGATCGTGCAGGTCAACGAGCTGGTCGGCACCCCGACCTCGGGGCAGTCGCGCTTCAACACCACGACCGGCATCTTCGCGCCGGCGGGCAACACCGTCGATCCGACCGCGAAGCTCGGCCGCACCCGCGAGTTCATCACCGGCGTGCAACACGAGCTGATTCCGAACCTCGCCGTCGGCGTCGAGTACGTCTACCGCAAGTACGATCGCGGCACGACCGGCTACACCATCGGCTACGAACCCGGCGCGCCGGGCTACCCGATTTCGTCCCTCTACGTGGGACCGTTCCAGTTCACCGACGACGACACGGGCATCACGGCGCCGTACTATCAGATCTGCCCGACGTGCAGGCGGCCATCCGGCCTCGGCACGATCACGTTGACCAACCCGAACTACCAGGTCTACAACGGCCTCGTCACCACGGTGAACAAGCGCTTCAGCAACAAGTGGCAGATGAACGGCTCGTTCACCTGGCAGGACAACCCGCAGTACCAGCCGTTTGGCGAAGGCGTCGCCGAATCGAACGTCACCGATCCGCAGGGCGTGGAATTCACCAACGGCTACAGCACCATCGCGCGCTACCTGTTCAAGCTCAACGGCAGCTACGTCCTGCCGTGGGACGTGCAGGTCTCGGGCAACCTGAACATCAACGAGGGCGCGAACCGGACCGTCACCATCGACGGACCGGGCAACGTCTTCGGCGGTGTCGGCCAGGGCACCATCGCGCGCAACACGCTGACCTTCAAGCCGACCGGCACCACCCGCTTCGAAGCCGTCAAGCTGCTCGACCTCGGCTTCCAGAAGTCGTTCGCGTTTTCTGGCGGCCGGTATCGGATCAAGGGGATGTTCGACATCTTCAACGTCTTCAACGTCAACACGATCCAGAGCTTCAACAGCAACAACATGAGCAGCGGCAACTTCGTGGTGCCGACTGGCATCGTGCCGCCGCGCGTCATGCGCGTCGGCGCCCAGATCACGTTCTAGACCGACCCCGTCGTTCGACGACACGTTGGCCCGGGCCGCTTCGGTGGTCCGGGCCAAATTTATTTTGGCGCCTACATTTTTGGTGTTCGATCCGTCCGAAAATAGATCACTCCACCAGGGTAGGCAGAAGAATCTGCTCGTTCCCGAACAGAACGCACGAATTTTAAGAGCCGTCTCAGAGTCGCGGTGCGTCTCGTCACCGAAACTCGTTCATTCATCACCACTTACATACTCTCCACCTCTATTGATCGATGCCGGACACCCACGGGACAATCCCCATCCCTGATGTCAGTGCACTACGTCTGCGTAACTTCACCCCTGCTTTGAATGCGCAGATCGTCCGGTTCCGTCATTTGTTGCTCGTTTGTGAACAGTTGAAGGAGGAGTAGATGATGCGAGGCTTTCGAGGAGCTCTGCTGACGGCAGCGCTGCTCGCGGTATCGGCTGGAGTCGCCCACGCGCAAGCGATCGGGTCGATCTTCGGCAAAGTGACCGACCCGTCCGGCGCGACGTTGCCGGGCGTGACCGTGACCGTAACTGGTCCGACTCTCCAGGCGCCGCTCGTGACCACCACGCAAGACAGCGGCGCGTATCAGTTTCCGAGTGTTCCCATCGGCACGTACACGGTGACCTTCGAGCTGTCGAGCTTCAAGAAGGCCAACCGCAGCGGTGTGCAGGTGACCAACGGCTTCAACGCGCAGATCGACCAGAAGCTGGAAATCGGCGCGATGACGGAAGAAATGACGGTCACGGCGGCCTCGCCCGTCGTTGACACCAAGAAGACCACCACCGGCGCGGCGTTCACGAAGGACATCCTCGAGAACATCCCGTCGGCGCGCGACCCGTGGCAGATCATCAACATGACCCCGGGCGTCCAGGCCGGTCTGAACGTCGGCGGCTCGTCGTCCGGCCAGCAGGTCGGTCTGTCGGTCTACGGTTCGAGCGCGAGCGTGCAGTGGAACCTCGACGGTGGGTCGATCACCGACCTGTCGTCGAACTCCTCGCCGTCGTACTTCAACTTCGACTCGTTCGAACAGATCCAGGTGACCACCGGCGGCGGCGAC
>DASUGM010000264.1:0-28046 GCA_036274055.1 Vicinamibacterales bacterium
GAGGGGTTCTCACCATGGTTTCCTCTTGCTCTTCTCATGCTTCTCGCTGTGATTTGCTCTTTGCAAGCGCTGGTCACTCCGCGCTCGGCGCGGGCGTCCGGGGAAGATCAAGAGCGATAACACAGGGAGAAGCACGAGCAAGACCATGAGGGGTTCTCACCATGGTTTCCTCTTGCTCTTCTCATGCTTCTCGCTGTGATTTGCTCTTTGCAAGCGCTGGTCACTCCGCGCTCGGCGCGGGCGTCCGGGGAAGATCAAGAGCGAGAGCACAGGGAGAAGCACGAGTAAGACCATGAGGGGGTCTCACCATGGTTTCCTCTTGCTCTTCTCGTGCTTCTCCCTGTGATTTGCTCTTTGGTAAGCGCTGGTCACTCCGCGCCCCGCACGGGCCTCCCGGGGAAGATCAAGAGCGATAGCACAGGGAGAAGCACGAGACAAAACCATGAGGGGTTCTCACAATGGTTTCCTCTTGCTCTTCTCGTGCTTCTCCCTGTGATTCGCTCTTCGGCACGCGCTGGTCCCTCAGCGCCGCGCGGACTCACTCCACCCAGATGAGCACCGGATTTTCTCCGGGCTGCCGGTAGTCGACGACGATCCCCGGCCCGAATCGCATCACGTCTTCGGCGGTGAGACGGAAGCGCTCGGGCGCGACGCCGAGGTGCGAGAGCACGTTGAGGGAGCTGAAGCGCATCAGCCACAACGGCATGTCAGTGCTGAGCAGCTTGCCGTCGTCGTGATTGAAAGACAGGACGTGCAAGGTGCTGGCGCGGCGGCCGCCCGGATGCGGCTCTCGCTGAATTTTGACGTCGCCGGCTTTGAGGTTGCCGATCTCGATCATCGGCGCGCGGTCCTTGAAGCGAGCGCGGACGGCGTCGAAGTCGGGTTTGGCTGCGGTTTCGCTGACCGTCTTCGTCTCGAGGTGGCGCATCACGTAGTAGGCGCCGGTGCCGGCGAGGATCGCGAACCCGGCGACGACCACGGCGACGCCGATGACCGTGACCTTGACCCAGGTCCGCATGCGTGAACTATACGGAAATCGCGGACCGGGCGGTCAAGTCATCATCACGCCGAAGAGCCAGCCGACCGCCGAGGTGACGGCCATGGCGAGGGCGCCCCAGAATGTCACGCGCGCCGCGCCGACGGTTGCCGACGCGCCGCCGGCGCCGGCCGCGAGCGCGCCGAGACCCGCCAGCGACAACAACGACGCCGCCGTGACCACCGGCGTCAACATCGATGCCGGGGCGATCGCGGCGGTCAGCACCGGCAGCGCCGCGCCGACGGCGAACGTCGCGGCCGACGCGATCGCGGCCTGCAGCGGCCGCGCGCTGGTGAGGTCCGACTGGCCCAGTTCATCGCGCGCGTGTGCCTTCAGCGCGTCTTTCGCCATCAGCTGCTGCGCGACGGTGCGTGCCAGTCCGGCATCGAGGCCGCGGGCTTCGTAAATGCCGGCCAGCTCGTTTTCCTCAGCGGCCGGCGATTCTGCCAGCTCGGCGCGCTCGCGATTGAGATCGGCGCGTTCGGTATCCGCCTGCGAGCTGACCGACACGTACTCCCCCGCCGCCATCGACAGCGCGCCGGCAACGAGCCCGGCGACCGCAGCGATGAGCACGTCCTGGCGCTCTGCCTGGGCCGAGGCGACGCCGGCGATCAGGCTTGCCGTCGACACGATGCCGTCGTTGGCGCCGAGAACGGCGGCACGAAGCCAGCCGATTCGCGCGGTGCGATGCAGTTCGAGGTGTCGCATCAGTCTATCCCCCGGCGCCGTCGGCGCCCACCCAGTCGTAGGTTGTCTCGCTGCCCATCAGCCGCCAGCGCATCGGATAGAGCGAGGTCATCCAGTCGAGCGGCTCGGCCAGGGCCTGTGGCGCCTCGGCCAACGCCAGCGCCGCTTTCAGATCGCGGCGCTCGTCGGCGCCGAGCGCGTCAGGCGCCAGCGACAGGAAGGTCATCGTGCCGCTGCGCGCGACCAGATCGAGCCATCGCCGGTTGAACGTCCACGGCACGGCCCTGGTGACGCCGACGCAGTCGGCGTCGGCGACGTAGAACGCGCCGTGCTGGACGCCGCGAAATGCCAGCGTGTTGACGCCCATCTTGCGCGTCCGCGCCCAGTCGGTGCCGCTGGTGTCGTCGCCGACGCGGCAGATCTCGAAATGCCCGGCGGACAGATGACTCACGGTGTTGCAGCCAATCACCAGCGCGTCGCCGGCGGCGGCGCGGATCGTGCGATACAACTCGTCGATCACCTCCGCGGTCGTCCGCGACGGGCCGGCCGCGAACGTCCAGCCATCACGGGTCAGCGCCGATCCCATCGTCGAGCCCCAGCGGCCGAACAGATCGAAGGTCGTGTAGTCGTGCTTGATCAGCTCGAAGCTCCACTGCCGCAGCCGCGCAAGATCTGCGCTGACCTTTTCGCGTACTTCGGGAATCGTCGGATCGAGAATATTGCGATCTCGCGGCAGCCGCCAGCGATCCGGCGCGTCGGCCGGCGCTTGCAGCGGACGGATCCAGATGCCGGGTCGCGCGCCGGTCTTGCGAATCGCCGCCGCGAGCCCGGGCATGTCCGGAAATTTGTCGTTGCCGCGATCCCACGTGCCCGTGCCGGCACGTTCGGCGCCACGCCCCGGCTGCCAGCCGTCGTCGATCACGGCGAACGGACGGTTGCCGCCGCCGGGTGACAGCTCGACGATGTTCTTCGCGTCGGTCATGACCGTCTCGGCGCTGTTCTTGCCGTACGCCCAGTACCAATCGTTGCTGCCGTAGATCGGCTGCTTCGGCAGCCGCGGCGCCGTGCACATCTGGCGACAAAACGCGTGCAGCGCCGCGAACGCGGATTCACCGGCGCGCCCGGCGCGGCTGACGACATCGCAGACGTCGAGCGCTCGCGCGCCGAGCTCGACGCCGACGCCGCCGCTGCGGACGTCGGCCCACAAGCTCACGCCCTGCGGATCGATCTGCCAGAAGCAGAATGCGCGCGCGCCGGTGCGCACGCCATAGGCGTGGGTCACCGCGCCGTCGTGCGTGGCCGCGTACCAGGGCATGACGCGATCCGGGATCCAGCCGCGCCATTCGAGGTCGCCGTAGCCGCGCTCCCAGGCGTCGCCGAGGATCAAGCGCGTCGAACCGAGATCGCCTCGCCAACGCAGACGGACGCGCTTGATCGCCGTCGACGGCGCCGACAGGCGCACCGCGACGGCGTCACCGCGAGCCATCGTTGTGACCGAGATGCCCTTGGCGCCGGTCCAGGTGCCGTCACCGCCCTGCGTGAGCGGAACGTCGCCAGTCGAGGCTTGCACGAGGATTGAATCGGGCGGCCGACGAAGATCGGCGAATCCACGCGCCGCCTGCGCGCGCGGCGCGGGCAGCGATAACGCGAGCGCCGGCAGGGTCAGCCCTTCGAGGAACTCGCGGCGGGATGGCATGAGAGGAGCATAGGCGAGATGAGTGGAAAGCACTTGCCAAAAGCGGATTTACAGGGAGAAGGCCGAGAAGACCAGGAGGGGTTCTCTCGGGAGAACTCTCAAAGCTCTTCTCATTCTTCTCCCTGTGATTTCGATCTTCGCAGGCGCTGGCTACTGACGATGTAACCGCCGCACGTCTTCGATCGTGTTCGCCTCCGCCGCGGTCTTGTCGCCGCGATAGCGCTTGACCCGCGCAAACCGCAGCGTCAGCCCGCCCTCGTACTGACTGCTCTCCTGAATTTCGTTGAACGCGATCTCGACGACGAGTTCAGGACGAACGTGGACGACGATGCCGTCGCGGGCGACCTCACGCGCGAGCAGCTCTTTCGTCTGCCCCGCGAGCATCTCGTCGGTCATGCCCTTGAACGTCTTGCCGAGCATGACGAAGCCGCCGGTGACCGGATCGCGCGCGCCGAGATGCAGATTGCTGAGCCAGCCGTGCCGCCGCCCGTGCCCCCATTCGGCGGCGAGGACGACGAGGTCGAGCGTGCGCGCCTGCTTGATCTTCAGCCACGCCGATCCGCGGCGGCCGGCCGCGTACGGCGCGGTCAACGCCTTCGCCATCACCCCCTCGTGGCCGCGATCGATCGCCTGGCGGGCAAATGCGTGGGCCTCGTCGCGCGTCGGTCGCAGGACGCGCCGCACCGCGATCGCCGGCGCGATTTTCTGCAGCACGCCCGCTCGCCGCTCGAGCGGCTCGTCGATCAGGGACGCGCCGTCGAGATAGAGGGCATCGAACGCGAACAGCGTCAGCGGGAGTTCTGACTGCGCCACCTCGACTCCCCGCGTCCGTCCAAACCGCCGCATCGTCGCCTGGAACGGCTTCGGCGTCAGGTCGTCGTTGAGGGCGATCACTTCGCCGTCGAGAATCAGTTCACGCGCCGGCAGCGCGGCGGCGACCGCGACGATCTCCGGCACCGACGCGGTGACGTCGTTGAGCGTCCGCGAAAACACTTTGACGATATCGCCGGCCTTGTGCAGCTGCACCCGCGCGCCGTCGAGCTTGTATTCGAGCGATACCTCGGCGATATCGGCGAGTGCGGCGTCGACATCGTCGGCTGAATCGGCGAGCATCGGCCTGACGGGCTGCAGAATCTGCACCGCAATCGCGTCCAATGCGGCCTCGCCGCCGGTCAGCGTGGCAAGCGCGGCGGCCGGAAGGTCTCCCGCCATCAGCACGGCACGGCGGAGCTTCGCAGCGGGAATACCCGCGGCCCTGGCGATCGCCTCCAGGACGACGCCTTCGAGTGCGCCCTGACGGAGCTCGCCGTAGAGGAGACGGCGGATGAAGTGCTGTTCCTCGTAGGTCGCGCGCGAGAACAACGCGGCCAGCGCCTGTGCTCGGGCTTTCGATGATCCCGCGCCCTTCACCGTCGCCAGGGAGGCGATCACCTTGTCGACGTCGGCAACGGTGAGCGACGGCGCATCCGCGGCACGGACGTCGGTCGCGGTGGAGATGATCGCGTAACCGAGGCCGATCCGGCCCTGCCGCGGCTCGCCCGACAGCATCGCGACGACCGGCGCGATCTCGTCCGGCGCGAGCGCGCGAAACAGATCGGCGAGATGCGCGATCTTGGTATTGCGGGCCGAAGTCGCGGCGACGGAGTCGGAAGCAGCGACGACATCTGCGAAGCGCATTCGTCGATCCTAGCGCGAGGCTCCGTGCGCAGTGCGCCAGTGCGCCGGTGCGCTGTGCGCGTGCACGGTGCGTCTCTCTTCGCGCATCTCGACCGATTCCTTCATCGAAGCCGGTCAATTGTTGTTCCTGGGCTACGCGCCCAACGCCAAGCGCACGGTGCACACGCACCGGCGCACCGACGCATTGGCGCACCGCGCACGGGACTCGATCCTAGACCGTCACAAAGTCTATGAAACCTCTCTCGATGTTCACGCGGTCCAGCTTTACCCGTAAGCGATCCCCGACGTCGACGTTGTTGCCGCGGACCAGCATGCCTTCGATCGGCGATCCGAGCACGCGGACGTAGGTACCTTTCGGCGACGCGCCGGTGACAATGGCATCGAAGCTCTGACCGATGCGCGGTTGCATCACCAGCGCGGCGGCCGACTTGCGCACTTGCCTCTCGACCTTGTTGGCCGCGTCTTCCTGTTCGGTGCAATGTGCCGCCAGTTGCTCGAGCTTGTCGACGGAGTACGGCGGCGCTGCCTTCGACAGCACCGCCTTGACCAGTCGCTGCGTGATCAGGTCGGGAAACCGGCGATTCGGTGCAGTCGAGTGCGCGTAATCCTTGACGGCCAGACCGAAGTGACCGGGCGGATCCTGTCCGGGGTGATCGACGACGTATTCGCCCGGACCCAGCAGCTTGATCACGCTCTGCGACAGGTCCGGGAACGTGACCGGGTTCGCCTGGCGTGCGGCGACGAGGAAATCCGAAAGCGCCCTGGCATTCGGCGCCGCCGGCAGCTGACCGCCGTTGGCGGCCGCGAGATCGACGATCCGTGCCCAGCGCCTGGGCTCGCGAACGACACGGCGGATTGATGCGCAGTTGCAGCGATCGAGGAAGCGCGCCGTGACGCCATTGGCCGCCACCATGAAGTTCTCAATCAGCGACTTGGCGCGATTCGGCGCGTCGGCGCGGAGATCCCGAACCGCTTCGCCGTCGAATTCGACGTTCGCCTCGACCCGAGCGAACTCGAGCGCGCCCTGTTCGTGCCGCCGGCTGCTCAGCAACTGCGCGACCTGATCTTGCAATCGCAGTGCGGCCTCGAGGCCCGGCACCGCCGCGGCCGGCGGCGGCAACGGTCCTTCGCCGGCGAGCCAGGCGCCGACACCGCGGTACGCGAGCTTGGCGTGATTGCGGACGTGCGCCAGGTACACGTCTTCCTGTTCGAGCGCGCCATCAGGCGCGACACTCACCTCGACGACGACAGCGTGGCGATCTTCACCGGCGTTGAGCGACGTCAGATCCGTCGACAGTCGCGTCGGCAGCATCGGAAAGATCACCGCCGGCGTGTAGACCGAGGTCGTGTTCAGTGCCGCGTGCCGATCGATCGGCGAGTCCTTTGCGACCTGCGCGTCGACGTCGGCGATGGCGATCCAGACGCGCGTGCCGCCGCCGGCGACCGGCTCGGCGGCGGTCAACTGATCGAGATCGCGCGACTCGTCGTTGTCGATCGAACACCACAACAGCGATCGCATGTCGCGCGGCGCCGGCGTTCGCGCCGGCGGCGTCTCCTCGAGCTGTTCAGCCTGCGAGATCGCCGCGGGCGGGAAGTCCGGCTCGAGTCCGCGCTCGCGCATGGCGCGGACCGCGAGCGAGCGCAACAGGCTGCGATGAGATTGCGGCGACGCTTGAATCATCGGTTTCTGACGCTATCACGTGCGGGCGAGAGGAGCTGACGCCGGTCAAGATCGACAACACCATGAAGGATCTTCTTGAGGAGGCTGTAGGAACATGAAGAAGCTGGGTTGGTTTTCAAAACATGGTGTTCCTTCACGCTCCTACACAGTCCTACAGAGGTCCTTCATGGTGCTGTCGATCTACGTCGCGACCTCGTCCTGCGACGGAAACCCGTGCTCCTTCCGCCCGACGTCGCCCTCATGCATCGCCGTGCTCTTGTAGAGCTCGAAACGGCCGTCGTATGCCGCATCCTCGACGCTGCGCTCGTAGGCGCGTCGCTCGTCTGTAGACATCGGCGTGAAATCGCTCGCGATCCTGAGGTTCTGCCGCAACACCCGCATCGAATCGATCCCCGACACCGTGGTGCAGACCGGCAGGCTCATCGCATACCGCAGCGCGTCTTCGATGCGCGCCACCCTCTTCTTGATCACGCGTCCGTCGCCGCCGAGGCTCTTCATCCCGATCGCGGCGATGTTGCGCTTTGCGAGTTCGGGCAGCACGCGCGACTGGAAGCTCCTGAACGTCGCGTCGAAGCCGTTGAGCGGCAACTGACAGGCGTCGAAGGGATAGTCGTGCGCGAGCATGCGTAAGTGGATGTCGGGATCCTTGTGTCCGGTGAAGCCGACGTAACGCACCTTGCCCTGCGCCTTGGCGCGATCGAGCGCTTCGACGACGCCGCCCCGGGCGAAATGGCGGTCCGGATCGTTGTAGTAGACGCACTCGTGAATCTGCCAGAGGTCGAGGTGGTCGGTACGCAGCCGGCGCAGCGACTGCTCGAGCTGACGCAGGGCGACGGCCGCGTCCCGCCCGTGCGTACAGACCTTGGTCATCAGGAACACCGAGTCGCGCCGGCCGGAAATCGCGCGGCCCATCCGATCTTCGCTCTCGCCGTCGTGATATTCCCACGCGTTGTCGAGGAAGTTGATCCCGGCGTCGATCGCCGCGTGAATGATTCGCGTCGCCTCACGGATGGTCCCGACGTCACCGAGGTGATATCCGCCGATGCCCAGAATCGAGACCTGATCGGCATACCGACCGAACGCTCTACGCGGAATCGGGCCCATCGCAGACACCGATGCAAATTGAGGTCCTCCTTCGCCAGCGGGTTCTCTCGTTCGGGACTTCGGGCGTTCGGGCGTTCAGTTCTTCCGTTCCTCAGTTCGCCGGTTCCCCCGGTCAGCGCCGAGAACTACGAACTGGAGAATCACAGAACGAAGAACTGAACGCCCGAACGCCCGAAGTTCCGAACTAAAGAACCTCCGACTGGCAGGAGGGGCACCAGTATGTCCGCCTGCCCCCGGTCTCTGAAGCGGTCGCGATGATCGTTCCGCACTTGAAACACGGTTTGCCGGCGCGGCCGTAGACATAGAACTGCTCGCGCGGGTTGAGCCGCCCCGTGGTGGTGCGGCCGACGTTCGCGCCGGCGGCGATCGCATCCTCGGCGACGTTGAGGGCGATGAGTTTACGGCCGCGCTGGATCAGACAGTTCAACGCGTCGTCGCTGACGCCAGCGACCGGTGTAAAGGGGTGGACCTTGCAGAGAAACAAGAGCTCGGACTTGAACACGTTGCCAAGGCCCGCCAGCGATTGCTGGCGAAGAATCGCCTCGGCGATGTGACGCGCCGGCGCCTCGCGAATCCGGCGCGCGGCCTCCGCCGCGTCGAAGGTTGGCGATAGCAGGTCAGGACCAAGTGCCCAGAGTCGCGGATGACGTTCGAGTTCCGCGCGGGTGAGAAACTCGGCGTCGCTGACGTTGAACGCGATCGCGATCCACTCGGCTGTGGTGACGACAATGCGGGCATCTGTTCGTGGCGCGCGCCAGCGCTCGCCAGGCCGGTCGAGATGCCAGCTGCCGTGCATTCTCAGGTGCGAGCGCAGGAACAGATCGCCGGACAGCTCGATCAGGACGTGCTTGCCACGCGCCGACACGTCGAGAATCAATCGTCCGGCGATCGGCGCACGGCGGTCGACGACGGCGAGTTGCGACAGGTGCGTCTCGAACTTTGTAACCGTGCCCCCCGCCAGCGCGCGCTGCAGCGTCCGCGCGGTGCGGAAAATCGTGTCGCCTTCAGGCACCGTACACGTCGTCGTCTGGGGTCAGACTAGGGTCAGACCCTTGTTTGACCCCATCGAACTCGGGCTCGCCGGCGGGGCGGCGCAGGTAGAAACCGGGGCCGCCGCGGACGAAGCCGGCCTCGTCGAGAAACGGCGCGAACGAATGATCGAGCGCCGGCTGGTCGTTGATCGTCGTGATCATCATCGGCCGTCTGCCGCGGACATCACCTTTGGCGAATACGGCGATCTGCGCCGCCGCTGCCCGGGCGCGGCGGGATCGCGCCGGTTCATCGTCTGGCAGATGCACCGCGATCTCGCGATAGCCGCGGGCTAAATACGCGGTCATTTCGCCGTCAATCAGGATCACCGTCGCGCCGACGCTGCGGCTGAGATTGGGCAACGGCCACGCGAGCGAGGTGCCGTACGGATTGGCGGGATCGGGCGCGGCGATCACGGCGGCCTGCGCGGACAGCGGCGGCTCGCGCAGCGAGCGCAGCAGATCGAGGGCGCCGGGAAGCGCGAACTGCGTCGCGCCGAGGCCGGCGACGAAATACCCGCGCCGCACCCGGCCGGCATCATCCATCGCCTTGAGTGCCGGATAGATGCCGCTGAAGCCGCCCTTCATGCCTTCGCTGGCCAACACTTCGCGCGTCAGCACGCCGTGACGCGCCAGCAACTGGCGGACCTGGGTGGTCATCCGTTCGGTGGCGTTCATTGCAGTGCCGCCGTGGACAAGCGTCCAGCGCCCTTCGGCCGCCGACGGCACCGAGCGCCGCGATCGGAACGCCGGCGCACTGACCCGGACGCGCCGAGCCAGCTCGCGGGCATCACGTCGAGCCGGATCGCGACCGCGCGTGAACGCGCGCAAGGCGAAGAACGTGTCGTTGGTGAGCAGCCCGCGCCAGACCAGCTGCCAGATCGTCTCGACCGTCGCGCCAGGAAATCCACCGCCGGTCGCGGCGTGGATGGGATCGAAAAACGACGCGCCGTTGCGCGAGAGCCACTGCAGGATCGCGTGGTCCTCCGCGCTCAGCGGTTCGGTGGACTTCGGCGGCGCCAATGCCGGCATCTGATCGGTCAAATAAAGCGCGATGCGGCCGTCGCGCTGGCCGAGCGGCTCGAGGCCGATCCAGCGCACTTCGCCAGCGGCCGCGAGCGTGTCGAGCCAGTCGGGCGAGTACCGGCCGAGGCGCGCGCCGAGGATGTCGAACTCGAAGATCGATGCCGGCAGCGGCGCGCCCTGCAATTGATCGATCACGTCGAGCAGCGCGTCCGGGCCAACGCGCCGGCCGCCAATCGCGTGCCATGACACCGCGAAGCGGCCGAGCACCGCGGGGTCGACGGCTTCGATCTCTTTTCGCAGCCGCGCCAGCGATCGGCGCCGCAACTGACGGAGCACGTTGGCGTCGACATACTCGCGCGTCGAGCCGCCCGGCCGGAACTCCCCTTCGAGCACCCGGCCGCGGCCCGCGAGCGCCGCCAACGCGGCGCGGACGACTGGCTCCGGCAGCCCGAACCGCCGGACGGCATCGGCCGCGTGAAACGGACCATGCGTGCGCGCGAATCGCGAGACCAGATCGCCGGCCGGGTCGGCGACCGGCGCGCGCAGGGCCTGCGGGATGCCAGGCGGCAATGGCACACCGAGCGCGTCGCGGTAGCGGGCGGCGTCTTCGATGGCGATGTAGCGGATCTCACCGGCGATCGGCAACGCGACCGCGCGGCGCGCCGACACCAGCTCGGTGATTGCGGTCGCGACGACGTCCGCATCGGTCCGGGCCGAGATCTCGTCCGCCGACAGATCGCCGATCTCGAGCAGCATGTCGTGGATGCCGTCCACCGACCGCGCGCGCCGCTCGCCCGACAGCCGCTGCAACTGCAGCTCGACCGCGGCAATCTCGCTCGCATCGAGCAGGTCGCGCAGCTCGGCGTCGCCGATGAGCTCGCGCAGCTGCGACTGATCGACCGACAGCGCCTGCGCGCGCCGCTCGGCCAACGGCGCGTCGCCGTCGTACAGGAAATTCGCGACGTAGCCGAACAAGAGCGATGCCGCGAACGGCGACGGCGTCTCCGGATCGACGACCGACACTTTCACCGCGCGCTTGCGGATCCGCAGCAGTGTGTCCACCAGCGCCGGCATGTCGAAGATGTCGCGCAGACATTCGCGGTAGGTTTCGAGCAGCACCGGGAACGATCCGAATCGTGCCGCCACGGCGAGCAGATCACCGGCTTTCTTGCGCTGCTGCCACAACGGTGCCCGCGATCCGGCGCGGCGTTTCGGCAGCAGCAGCGACCGCCCGGCATTCTCGCGGAAGCGCGCGGCAAACAGCGCGGTGCCGCCGAGCTGCTGGAGCACCAACGCTTCGACCTCTTCGGGATCCGGCAGCATGAACTCGGCGTCCGGCACCGCGTCGGCATCCGGCATTCGAACCACGAAGCCATCGTCGGCCCAGAGCGTCTCGACGTCGATGCCCAGCTCGCGGCGGAGCCGGCCGGCCACCGCCATGCACCACGGCGCGTGGACGCGGCCGCCGCGCGGCGAGAGCACGCACACGCGCCAGTCGCCAAGTTCGTCGCGGACGCGCTCGATGACGACGGTGTCGGCGTCGGGCACGGCGCCGGCCGCGGCCTGATCGCGAACGTAGCGGACCAGATTCTCCGCCGCCAGTTGATTGAGATCGTGGTCGCGGATCAGGTGCGACACCGCGGTCGACTCCGGCCACCGCGACAGATCGCGGGTGAGCGATCCAATCGCGAGGCCAAGCTCGAGCGGCCGGCCGGCGCGGTCGCCTTTCCAGAACGGCATCTTTCCGGGCTCGCCAGGCGCCGGGGAAACCAGCACGCGATCGTGGGTGATTTCGTCGACGCGCCAGCTCGACGCGCCGAGCACAAAGACCTCGCCCGGCTTGGTTTCGAACACCATCTCCTCGTCGAGCTCGCCGACGCGGACGGCGTTGCGGCGGGATCCGCCGAGGAAGACGCCGTACAAGCCGCGATCCGGAATCGTGCCGGCGTTGGCCACCGCCAGCCGCTTCGATCCCTGTCTTGCCTGCAGCGCGCCGGTGGCGCGATTCCACGTCACTCGCGGCCGCAGCTCGGCAAATTCATCCGAGGGATAGCGGCCCGACAACATGTCGAGGACGCCATCGAACGCGGTGCGGCTCAGCGATTCGAATGGTGACGCGCGGCGGACCAGATCGAACAGCGCCTGGTCGCGCTGATCTTCGACGGCGACGATCGCGACGATCTGCTGCGCCAGCACGTCGAGCGGATTGCGCGGATATCGCGTCGCTTCGACTTTGCCTTCGTGCATCAGCTTCGCCACCGCCGCCGACGCCAGCAGGTCGCCGCGGTATTTCGGGATGATGATGCCTTCGCTCACCGCGTCAATCCGATGACCGGCGCGGCCGATCCGCTGCAGGCCGCTCGCCACCGACGATGGCGCTTCGATCTGGACGACGAGATCGATCGCGCCCATGTCGATGCCCAACTCGAGCGACGAGGTCGCGATCAGCGCCGGCAGGCGGCCGGCTTTGAGTTGATCTTCGATCTCGGTGCGCTGCTCGCGGGCGAGCGAGCCGTGGTGCGAGCGCGCGATCGTCTCGCCGGCCAGCTCGTTGATAGCCGCCGCGAGCCGCTCGGCCAGCCGCCGGCTGTTGACGAACACCAGCGTCGAGGTGTGCGCGCGAATCAGCTCGACGAGGCGTGGGTGAATCGCCGTCCAGATCGACGCCCGCTGGGTCGCCGCGGCCGGGCCGCTGGCGACCTCGACTACCTGGCCGAGCCGCGACATGTCCTCGATCGGCACGTCGACCTGAAGCTTGATGGGCCGGCGCACGCCGGCATCGACGATGGTGACGGGCCGGAAGGTCGCGGCGCTCGGACCGGCGGCGGCAAACTCGTCGTGAATCTCGTCGGCGGGCGCGTCGCCAAGCGGCGACGTTTTACGTTGCTTCGGCCTGGCGCGCGAACGCGAGCGCGTCGCCGGCGTGGCAACGCCGCCGAGAAAGCGCGCCACTTCGTCGAGCGGCCGCTGCGTCGCCGATAACCCGATCCGCTGCAGCGGCCGGCTCACGATCGCCTCGAGTCGTTCGAGCGAGAGCGCCAGATGCGCGCCGCGCTTGTTCGGCACGAGCGAGTGAATCTCGTCGACGATCACCGTCTCGACCGAGGCCAGCGCCGAGCGCGCGTTCGACGTCAGCAGCAGATACAGCGACTCCGGCGTCGTGATCAGGATGTCGGAGGGATGACGCTGAAAGCGGGCGCGCTCTTTCTGCGGCGTATCACCGGAGCGGACGCCGATGATCGGCAAATGCGCGGCGACGCCCATCATCGCCGCCGCCTGGCTGATGCCGACGAGCGGCGCGCGCAGGTTGCGCTCGACGTCGACCGCCAGCGCCTTGAGCGGCGACACGTAGAGGACCCGGCAGCGTTCCCGTTCGCCGGCCACCGGCCCGAACATCAGCCGGTTCAGGCACCACAGAAACGCGGCCAGCGTCTTGCCCGACCCGGTCGGCGCCAGGATCAGCGTCGAGTCGCCGTTGGCGATCGCCTGCCAGCCCTGCGACTGCGCCGCCGTCGGCGCGTCGAACACGGCCGAAAACCAGCGCTGGACCGGGGCCGCGAACAGGGAGAGAGACACGATCCATCCTACCTTCGGGGTTCTTTCGGGTGCCGGGGTGCCGCGGGAGCCGAGGTGGGGTGCTTTCGTTCGGAACTTCGGGCATTCGGGGGTTCGGTTCTCCAGTTCGCCAGTTCGCGGAGGTCACGCTCTGAAAACCGCGACCCCGGAACTGAACAACGAAGAACTGAAGAACCGAACGCCCGAACGCCTGAGCGTCCGAACCGTAGAACCTGGCCCGCGAAGGCCCCCCGGCACCCCGGCACCCGGGTTTTCGATATGATCCCGAGGTTATGGAATCCGTCACGCTGACCATCGACGGCCGGGCCGTCACTG
This sequence comes from Vicinamibacterales bacterium, assembly GCA_036274055.1. Taxonomy (GTDB): domain Bacteria; phylum Acidobacteriota; class Vicinamibacteria; order Vicinamibacterales; family SCN-69-37; genus DASUGM01. The sequence goes on from DASUGM010000264.1 coordinate 13,827, forward strand.
TCGCCAAGGGCACTACGGTCCTGCAGGCCGTCATCCAGTCCGGCGGCAACGTTCCTTATTACTGCTATCACCCCGGCCTCGGCGTCGACGGCTCCTGCCGCGTCTGCATCGTCAAGATTGAAAAGATGGCGAAGCTGCAGACCGCGTGCTCGACCGGCTGCACTGAGGGCATGGTCGTGACCACCAATTCGCCCGACGTCGAGGCGGCGCGCGCCAGCGTGTTCGAGTTTCTGCTGCTCAATCACCCGCTCGATTGCCCGGTTTGTGACAAGGGCGGCGAGTGCCCGCTCCAGGATTTCTCCTACGCGTTCGGACCGGAGCGCAGCCGGATGGAATTTCCCCGCCGCGTGTTCGACGGCGAGGGCGTCAAGGCCGATGTCGACTTCGGGCCGACGCTGATGCTCAACCGCAATCGCTGCATCCTGTGCACGCGGTGCGTGCGGTTCATGGACGAGGTCGGCGGCGACGCGCAGATATCGATCGCCAACCGCGGCTACGGCAGTGAAATCGCGACGTTCGCCGAAGAGGGCGTGGTCTCGCTGCTCTCGGGCAATTTGATGGACGTCTGCCCGGTCGGCGCAATCACGACGCGCGACTACCGCTTCAAGTCGCGGCCGTGGGACAACCCGCTGGCGGTCGACACGATCTGCACGCTGTGCGAGAAGGGCTGCAACACGACGTCGTGGATCAAGGCGAAGCCGGAGTGGGCGAAGGGCGCGCGGCTGATCCGGATGACGCCGCGGCTGAATCCCGAGATCAATCAGTACTGGATGTGCGACATCGGCCGCTTCGACTACCACTGGATCGAAAGCGACCGTCGCCTCCGCCAGCCCCATCTCGGGCGCGGTGCGGCGGCCAACGCGGTGCCGTGGGCCGATGCGCTGGTCGCGGTGAAGACCGCGGTCGACAACGCCGGCGGTCCCGCCAACGTGCGCTTCTTCGTCAGCGGCCACGCGTCGCTCGAGGAGTTGTTCGTGCTTCGGCAGATCAGCGGCGAGACCGGCGGTGTCACGCTGGGCTGGCGCTATCGCGAGAAGCCGCAGCCGGAGCGGGTGAAATTCAAGATTCCCGCGGTGGACGCGCCGAACGTTCGCGGCGCGCGCGACCTCGGCTTCGACACCGGCGAGCCCAGCGGCCCGGCCGACATCTCCCGGCTGAAGGCCGCGGTGGACGCCGGGCAGGTCAAGCTCCTCTACGTGCTCGATCCGGGCCCGGATGGCACGCTCGGTGAGACCGACTGGATTCTCGAGGCGCAGAAGACCGGCAAGATCCAGACGCTGGTCTATCAGGGTGTCCTGCACAACGCGATCGCCGACGCCGCGGACATCCTGCTGCCGGGCAGCGCGTTCGTCGAAAAGGACGCCACCTACACGAACATGACCGGCCACGTGCAGGGCGTATCGCGGGCGATTCCGCCGCCCGGCGATGCGGTCGACGACTGGCAGATTCTCGCGAAGCTCGGGCTCGTGTTCGGTCACAACCTCGGTTACACGACCTCGGCGGCCGTGCGCGAACAGGTCGCGCAGGCGATGTCGGGCACCGGGGGCTACGCGGCGCTCGGATCGATGACGTTCAATCGCCCGGTCCCGGCGCGCACCTGGCTGCAGGCGTCGAACCCGAGCGAGCGCTGGAAGTGGGATTTCATGTTCCAGGACCTGCCGCCGGTCAAATTCGGCGAAGACTTCGGCCCCTTGCCGCGCGCCGAAGTGATTCCGTTGAAAGAAGTGAAATAAAACGAGGTCGGGTGGACTTTATGCACTTGCTGCATAAAGTCCACCCGACCTCCTTTTCCCATGTCTGAAGTCTCATTCTTCGCCGCGCTCAGCGCCGGCATCCTGTCGTTCATCTCGCCGTGCGTGCTGCCGCTGGTGCCCGGCTACATTTCGTTCATCTCCGGCGTGTCGTTCAACGACATGCAGGCGACCGGCGCGGCGGCGACGCGATCGCGCCGGCAGATGCTGATCACCTCGCTCGCGTTCGTGATCGGCTTCTCGCTCGTCTTCATCGCCGCCGGCGCCAGCGCCAGCGCGATCGGCCGCGCCGTCGGCCACTACCGGACGATCATCGAACGCATCGCCGGCCTGCTGGTGATCTTCTTCGGCCTGCATCTGGCCGGCATCTTCCGCATCAAGTGGCTCGACAGGGACACGCGCATCCAGACGTCGTCCAGGCCCGCCGGTCCATTCGGCGCGCTGCTCGTCGGCATTGCCTTCGCCTTCGGCTGGACGCCGTGCATCGGCCCGATCCTCGGCGGCATCCTGACGATTGCCGGCTCGCGCGAGACCGTCAGCGAAGGCATGCTGCTGCTCGCGGTCTACTCGGCGGGCCTCGGCATTCCGTTCATCCTCACCGCGCTCGCCGTCGACAAGTTCTTTGCCGCGTCCAAGCGCATCCGCAAGTACTACCGGATGATCGAGTACGTCGCCGGCGGACTGCTGATCGTGATCGGCGTGCTGATCTTCACGAACAAGTTCACGGTGCTGGCCAAGGCGATCGATCGCTGGCTGCCGTGGCTGACGCGGCTGACGTAGATCTGCTGCCCTATTTCTTCTTGAAATACGTCTGTCGGGATGTCCTCGCGTCCTGAGTCGCGATGACGCTCAGCGTACCGTCCGCGGCCAGCTCGAACGTCTCGGTCGCCGCGCACGTGGTGCCGTTGCGTGACACGCGGTGTTCGATCACCAGCCTCGATTCCGCCCATTTGCCTCGCGTGGCGCTGGTCGCGGCGCCATTCGCCGTCGTACTCTCCGAACCGTCCAGGTTGACGACGGTCTTCCAGGTGCCTGACGCGACGCTGCCGCCATACTTGCGGTCGATGGTCACGGTCTTCTCGTTCTGCGCGATCACCAATTCGGCGCTGACGTCGCCGATGTAGGTGGCCTGCTCGAACGCGGCCGTTGATCCGTCCGGCGACGCCGGCCCGGGAACGGCGCCGCAAACGGCATTCTCGTACGGCATGCCCAGCGGCCCGGGTCCGGTGAAGCCGTCGAGCATCCAGGTGCCGGAAAGATCGGGTGACCGGACCGGCAGCGTCGTCGCGAGCAGAAAGAGCATGACCAGGTGGCGAATCATGCAGGCCATTCTAGCTTATTAGATAGCTAAGCTATCAATAGGCACGGACGCGGCTAGCGCGATGTTGCCTGAGTGACGACGACAATCGCCGAAGATGCAGACGGCCCCGGCGACGCGACCGGCTTGAGAAACAGGAACCGCTTCCCGTCGGCGGTGATGTCGTACGGCCGGATTCCCGGCATCACGTACGGCGCCAGCGAAAACAGCCGCTGCGGCGTGCGCGCCGTGAAGGCGCCCGTCGTCTCGACCCGCACGGCCATCAGGGCGTCGCTGGACAGGTAGAACAACTCGCGGCCGTCGCGTGAGAACATCGGTCGTGTTCCGCCCTGCGGCGAGACGACCCACCGCTGGGCGCTCGGGTCATCGCGCCGGCGCACGAAGACCTTGTTGTCTCCATCTTCGCCACCACCGTAGGCGAAGTACTCGCCGCCGGGCGCGACGGTGGTCATGAACTCCGCGCGCGGCTGCTGCAACAACGTCGAGACGCCAGCGCCTGACGCCAGCGGCAACGTGAACAGGTCCCACTCGGACGCTGGCAGATTCTGCTGGAGGAACAGCATCGGCGGGCTGGCGAGGACCGCGGTCGCGATCGGCCGCTGCAAGTCGCCGCCGATTTGCTCGGCGACGCCGGTGCCGTCGGCGCGCTGCCGATATAGACGCATGCGGCCGCTGCGATTCGAGCTGAAGACCAGCGACTCGCCGTCAGGCATCCAGATCGGTAATTGGTCACGTTCCGGCGTCGAGGTGATGCGGAGCAGCGTGCGACGGTTCAGGTCCCACGTGAAGATGTCTTCGTTGTCGTCCAGAGAAGCGAGCGCGATCCGCCCGCCATCTGGCGAGAGAAGGGCCGACATGTAGGTCGCCGGCGGCAGGTCCGGGACCGGCGTCTCACTGCCGGAACGATCGACCCACACTGGAACGCGAAGCGCTTTGGCCCGCTCCGGAGCCAACGCCAAGGTACCGGTGCGAGAGACCGCGAAGTTAGCCGCGCCCTCCGTCGACATCACCACCCGCTCGGCGACGAGCCAGGAATCGCCGCTGACCGAAAGCGTCGCGACGTCGAATTTGACGGCCCGGATGCTGCCGTTGAGCGCATAGACCAAGTGTCCTGAATCGACATACGACGCATCGGTGCCGGGAAACAGAACCCTGTAGCCGCCGGTGCGTGGATCGAACACGGCGATCCGCGCGGTCCGCACTGTGCCCGCCGGCAGGATCGTGAACAGCGTGCCGCGCGCGCCGGGCAGCGCCGACGGATAGACGTGTGGTCCTTCCTGCGCCTTCGCATCGGGTGTCGTCATCACTGCCGGCGCGCCGCCACCGGGCGGGACTCGATACAGCCCTTTCGCCGGATCACTCGTGGCAAAGACGATGGTGTCGTCGTCGGCCCAGGTCGCGCCGCGAAAACTCTCGTCCTGCTCGACGAGCACCACCGGAACGCCGCCGGCGACCGGAACCTTGCGCAGGCCGTGGTCCATGTAGCCGATCCAGTTGCCGTCCGGCGAAAAGAACGGCTCGCGCGCATTCGGCACGCCGGCAACCGGCAGCGGCACCAGCCCGTCCAGGGACTGCAGCATCAACGGCCCGCCGCTGCTGCTGTTGCCCGCGACATACACGATTCGTGCGCCATCCGGCGAGATCGCGATCGCCCGCCAGATCGTCTCGAGGTTCAGGACCGCCGACGCCGGCGGTTGCACGACGAACCGCAGCGACGCGGCTCGCGCAGGCGCTGCCACCGCCCATGCGGGACGACTGGCAAACCACGCGCCGGTGAGAATCGCGCCCGCTACAAAGGCGGCGATCGCCGGCCACCACGTTCGCCGTGTCTGCGCCGTCAGCGGCGCAGAGGTCACCGCGTCAATCAGGCGCGCGTCATCGAGTTCGAGCCGCGCATCGGAGATGTCGGCAAGACGCTGACGCCGATCCTTCTGCAGACATCGCCGCAGCAATCGCCGAATCGACGCCGGCGTGTCCGTCGGCAGCATCGCCCAGTCGGGCTCGGTCTTGAGCACGGCGGCGAGCACGTGCGCGATGTCATCGCCCTCGAACGGCCGGCGCCCGCTCAGCATCTCGAACAGCACGACGCCAAACGCCCAGATGTCGGTTCGCTTGTCGACGGGCTTGCCGGCCGCCTGCTCCGGACTCATGTAGGCCGCGGTGCCGAGAATGACGCCGCGAACTGTGAGCGCCGGGCTGGTGATCGTCGACGCCGCCATCCCCTCCGGATCGCTGCTGAGGGGCTCAATCGCCTTGGCCAAGCCAAAATCGAGGACCTTCACCGTGCCGTCAGCCCGAATCTTGATGTTCGCGGGCTTCAAGTCGCGATGGACGATGCCCTGCGCGTGGGCGGCATCCAGCGCGTCGACGAGTTGGGCGGCGATAGACAACACGTCGTCGATCGGAAGCGCGCCGCGGAGGATCCGCTCCGCCAGCGTCGATCCGTCGACGAGTTCCATGACGATGGCGCGTTCGTGAGCGGCGCCGTCGCGCGTCGCCACGCCGTAGATCGAGGCGATGTTCGGATGATTGAGCGCCGCGAGCATCTGCGCTTCGCGCGCGAAGCGGGCCAGCCGATCGCTGTCGCTGCCAACCGCCGCCGGCAGCACCTTGAGCGCGACGCTCCGCTGCAGATCGAGGTCGCGGGCTGTGTAGACTTCGCCCATGCCGCCGGCGCCGAGCGGCGCCACTACTTCATAGCGTCCAAACCGGGTGCCCGGCGCAACCGACATGCCGGGCGAAGCATACCCTCACTGGTCCGTCTCCCGCCTTGACAATCACGGCAAGCCTGTCCGATGCTTCACGCCCGCTCCCCTGGCAGGTGAACTCATGCGCATGCTGGCGTTCGTCGCCTCGATCGCACTCGCCACCGGGCTGTCCGCGCACGTCCAGACGGTGCGCGCCGTCGATCCGACTCCGCTGCAACGTCCCAAACCGGTCTGCAGCCTCGCCGGCACCGAGATTCGCGCCGCCTCGCTGGTCGTCAAGGGCGTGCTCGAACGCGCCGGTTTCACCGTCAATGCAGTCGGCGCCGACGGCGAGATCAGCGCGACGCTCTCGTCCCCGGACGGCGAGAACCGCATCGTCACCTGGCTCGAGTGGGAAATCACGCGGCCGCAGGAGCGCTTCAACGTGTTCATGGTGTCCGGCCGATTCGAAAAGTTCGTCGGCAGCGTCGATCTGCGACGCGTGCTGCTCAGTTCCCGCGAGGAAGAGCAGCACTTCGGCGCCGTCCGTAAAGCTCTGATCGAGGAGTCCCTGAAGAGGCAGCAGCGATGAAGGTCTCAACCGTCCGCGCCACATTAGCGGTGATGATCGTCGGCGTGTTCATGACGATCACGGCGACGATGGCGATCTTTCCGCTGTTTGCCCAGGGCAACGTCGAACTGACGCAGTACGCGGACTTCTTCTCGAAGACCGCGAGCGTCTACACCGGCATCGTCGGCGTCATCGTCGGCTACTACTTTGGCCGGACCACGGAGCGTCCGGGCACGACCGACAAGCCAGGCGCGCCCAGGCCCGAGGCCGAACCGCCGGGCGAGTGAGCCACGGCGCCGGGAAGGAGCGAGGTTATGCGTCTGATCTGGACCGCCGCGCTGGTCGCCGCACTGATTCCGGTCGCGTCGTTCCGCCAGCGGAAGCCTGACGCCTGGACGCAGAACTTCGACGTCGCCGCCGGGGACTGGGCCGATCGCGGCCGCAACCCGTACTTCGTTCTCGAGCCCGGCTACGCGTTGACGCTCGAGCACGGCACCGAGCGACTGGTCATCACCGTTCTCGACGACACCCGCGTGGTTGCCGGCGTCACCACTCGCGTCGTCGAAGAACGCGAGACCAACGGCGGCCGGCCGGTCGAGGTGTCGCGGAACTTCTACGCGATCGATCGGCGCACCAGCAGCGTCTTCTACTTCGGCGAAGAGGTCGACATGTACAAGGACGGCAAGGTCGTCGCCCACGAAGGCGCGTGGGCGGCGGGCCAGAACGGCGCGCGCTATGGGCTGATGATGCCGGGCCTGCCGCTGCTGGGCGCGAAGTACTACCAGGAAGTCGCGCCGACGATCGCGATGGATCGTGCGGAGATCGCGGCGCTCGGCGAGACGCTGAAAACGCCGGCGGGCGCGTTCACCAACGTGCTCCGAATCACCGAGACGACGCCGCTCGAGCCTGGCGCGCGAGAGACGAAGAGCTACGCGCCTGGCGTCGGACTGATCAAGGACGGCGACCTGCTGCTGACGAAGTACGGAGGCAGGTAACGCCGGGGAAAGCCGAAAACTGACTGTGATGAAACCTCTATCAAGAGCGATTTCACAGGGAGAAGCATGAGAAGAACAAGAGGAGTTCGGGAAGTCCTCGTGGTTTTCTCGGCCTTCTCCCTGTGAATTCGCTCCCGGCGAGCGCAGGCGACTCGGCTCAGCGGAATCCACGCCCGACGTATCATCCCGCGTGCACATCTGGCGAGTCATCGGCGCGGCGGCCCTCGGCACGATGATCGAGTGGTACGACTTCTACATCTTCGGCAGTCTCGCCACGGTCATCTCGCCGCTGTTCTACCCACCCGGCAACGACACGCTCGCGTTGATCGCGTATCTCTCGACGTTTGCGGTCGGTTTCGTCGTCCGGCCGTTCGGCGCGCTGTTCTTCGGCCGGATCGGCGATCTGGTCGGCCGCAAGTACGCGTTCGTGGTGACGCTGGTGATGATGGGCGGCGCGACCGCGCTGGTGGGCGTTCTGCCGACCTATGCCAGCATCGGCATCGCCGCTCCGATCGCGCTGCTGGTGATCCGCGTTGCCCAGGGACTCGCGCTTGGCGGCGAGTACGGTGGCGCCGCGGTCTACGTCGCCGAACACGTTCCCGACGAGCGCCGCGGCTTCTACACGAGCTTCATCCAGATTACGGCGACGCTCGGCCTGTTCGTCTCGCTCGTCGTCGTCCTGGCGGTGCAGAACGCGATGTCAGCGGACGCGTTTCGCGAATGGGGCTGGCGGGTGCCGTTTCTCGTCTCGATCCTGCTGGTCGCCGTGTCGCTGTACATCCGTCTGCGGATGCAGGAGTCGCCGATCTTCGCGAAGATCAAGAGCGCCGGGATGACGTCGGCACAGCCGCTCAAGGAGGCGTTCACTCAGCCGGCGAACCTCAAGCGCGTGCTCGTCTCGCTGTTCGGCGCCACCGCGGGCCAGGGCGTTGTCTGGTACACCGGGCAGTTCTATGCGCTGTTCTACCTGCAGACGATCCTCAAAGTGCACCCGACCTCGGCCAACTACGTCGTTGCCGCGGCGCTGCTGGCCGGCATGCCGCTCTTCGTCGCGTTCGGCGCGCTCAGCGACCGGATCGGCCGGAAGAGAATCATGATGGCCGGGTGCCTCCTGGCGGCGCTGTCGTACTTGCCGATCTATCACGCGATGCGGGATGCGGCCGGATCGAACGTCGACACGGTGATCTCGCAGCGAAATCCGGTGACCGGCGCGATCGGCCTGACGCCGCAGACGATCGAGAACGGCGTGGCCAGGCCTGCGGCCGCGGTGCTGCCGTACCACGGACTCGGAGCGTTGGCGGCCGAACCGGCGGCGCGTCACCTCGCGGCGCTGGTCTTCATTCAAGTCGTGTTCGTGACGATGGTCTATGGGCCGATCGCGGCGTATCTCGTCGAGGCGTTTCCGGCGCGGATCCGCTACACGGCGCTGTCGCTGCCGTACCACATCGGCAACGGCGTCTTCGGTGGACTGCTGCCGGTCGCCGGCCTGACCATCGTCGCGAACACCGGCAACATCTACGCCGGCCTCTACTATCCGATCGTCGTCGCGGGCGCGACGTTCGTGATCGGATCGCTGCTCCTCCCGGAGACGCGCCACCTGCGCATCTGGCACGAGGACGAGCGAAGGCTATGATTCCGGCGTGAAGGGCGCTTGCCACGATCGGATTCACAGAGAGAAGGCCGAGACAACCAGGAGAGCGTTTCTCCCGCTCTTCTCATGCTTCTCCCTGTGAATCGCTATTCAGGTACGCTACGGAATCCGCAGCACCTGCCCCGGCTTGATCTTGTCCGGATCGCTCAGCTGATCCTTGTTCGCCTCGAAAATCTTCATGTAGGCGTTGGCATTGCCGAGATGCTCCTTGGCGATCTTGCTGAGCGTGTCGCCCGCCTTCACCGTGTAGCTCTTCCCGGCGGCGGCTGCCGCGCCGCCGCTGGCTGCCGGCGCGCCGGTGACCTGGATGTCAGCGACGATGTCCTGCTGCCAGGTCGGAATGGTTTTGATCGCGTTCCAGATCTCGTTCTTCTCGGCGTCGGTCGCGACCGTGCCCTTCCAGTACAGCTTGCCGTCGCGTTCTTCGGCACCGCCGTGGAACTTTCCTTTCGCCGTCGAGATCGCATACGCGTAGGTATCTCTAAGACCCATGGTGTCCTCCCAGTCGCAAGCAGACATCATGATTCAAATCACGGGCCAAGCGAAGGACAGGTGAAATGCGCCGTCCGGGAGTCGATCAGTTCTTCTAATGGGAAAAACTTGCCAGCCTCTGCTGGCGAGCCGCCGTCACCTGGCTCATCTCGCAAGATGCCACCCGACATTGGCCCAGCCGCCGGGCTTGCGCACGAACATTTCGGTGGCGCGGCCCGATGCGGTCGTCTTCCCGCCGGCGGTCTCGAGGTCATACTCGTAGGTCGTATAGATGACGGCGAACATGCCGTTGCCGTAGACCTGCATCTCGGTTTTCGGGAACTCGAGGCGCGTCAGCTTCGTGCCGCGCGCCGCCATCCGCTCGGCCTCGGCAAACACGGCATCGCGGTTGCCCCAGTCCGGGCCGCTCTCGATCGTGATCAGCTCGTTCGGGATCAACTTCTCCATGGCGGCGCGGTCGTTCGCGAAGATTGCCCGCCACACCGCCTCGCGCGCTTTGAGGATCTGATCGCGAATCGGCGCCGGCACGTTCATCGGCCGCGACAGGGTCTCGGCGCGCCACTGCGGATCGACCACGGTGTGACTGGCGACTTGAATCCATGCGCCATTGCGCTTGCCGTAGATGTCCATGATCCGGTACCTGTTCGTGACCGTGATCTCGCCGTTGGCGCTGCGCGTAAAGTCGCCGATGAAGTTCACGATCGCCATGTCCGGCGACTCGAAGCGGATGTCGTAGTCGTGAACCCGATACCCGGCCACCGGCGCGCCCGGCGCCGGAGCCGGTCGCGGCGGTGCCGGTTTCGCGCCGGCCGGTTGCGGCCACGGGATCCCGTTGGCGCGCATGTACTCGTCGATACCCTTGATCGGCGTCCGCGAGCCTTCGAGGAATCCGCGCCAATCCTCGGCGTGGGTCGCGAACAACGCCGGAATGTCGTTGTCAATAAAGGCCTGAAAAATGCTTTCGATGTGAGCGCGGATTGCCGCGCGATCCGCGTCGGTGCCGAACGCCGCCTGCGCCGCGGCGCGTGGCGCGATCAGCAATAGACACAGTCCAGTCGCCGCCAGGATGCGAGCCATGAAGTCCCTCCGGCGGCAATAGTATCGAATATCGATATCGTATATCGACTGGTCGGAAGCGGACGGAAGAACGTTGGCGAGCAAGGCAGGTCCAACGTCCTCGCGTACCCGACGTACGCGCGTACCTGCGTACCGATCTACGGCTTCTGCGGATGCGGCACGATCCGAATGTACGGCTTCGGCGCATGCCAGCCGTCCGGATATGTCTTCTTCGCGTCGTCGTCCGACACCGAGCCGGCGATGATCACGTCTTCGCCCGGCTTCCAGTTCACCGGCGTCGCCACCTTGTGCGCGGCGGTCAGCTGCATCGAATCGATCACACGCAGCACTTCGTCGAAGTTCCGGCCGGTGGTCATCGGATAGACGATGATCAGCTTGATCTTCTTGTCCGGACCAATGACGAAGACGTTCCGCACCGTCTGGTTGTCGGCCGCGGTGCGGCCCTCGGACGTGCCTTCGAGCGTCGCCGGCAGCATGCCGTAGAGCTTCGAAATCTTCAGATCGGTGTCACCGATCATCGGGTAGTTCGGCGCGTGGCCCTGCGTCTCGGCGATGTCCTTTGCCCATCCGGCGTGCCGGTCGACCGGATCGACACTCAGGCCGACGATCTTGGTGTTGCGTTTATCGAATTCCGGCTTCATGCGCGCCATGTAGCCGAGTTCGGTGGTGCACACCGGCGTGAAGTCCTTGGGGTGCGAAAACAACACGCCCCAGGAGTTGCCGAGCCATTCGTGAAACTTCATCGGGCCTTCGGTGGTGGTGGCCTCGAAGTCTGGTGCGATGGATCCAATCTGCAGGGACATGACGGAAACCCTCCGGCTGCGCCTACGAGCAGCGAGCCCCGCATCATACCGCCAGGGCATGAGGACTAGGCTTCATCGAGGAGGCGGCCGAAAAGCGGCGCCCGGCCGCGGGCCAGCACGAAGCCGAGGATCGCGCACGCCAGTGTCAGGACGATGACGGCGAGTCCGGTCGCGAAATACGGTCGTGCCGTATCGAGGGTCGTCGGCAAGTCCTTTGTGAAGAAGTGGATCGCGAACGCCACCGCGCCGGCGACGAAACCGTAGCGCATGATCACCAGCAGCATCGGCAACACCAGCAAGACGCCGATGGAAAGGTCCAGCCACAGTCGTCCCGTGACGATCTGCCCTTCGGCCGCCAGAAACGCGAAGATCACGGTCGCAATCGCGGCGCAGAGGCGCAGATCCGGAATGACGATGCGCAGCAGCATCAGGCCGGCGCCGCCGATCAGCGACATCAGCAGGGCGTCGCTGACGCGCCCGAAGATCGCACCGGCCGCTCCGCCGGCGCCGGCGAGCGAGACGATGTGCGTCGCCGCGGGCGGAAAAGCCGGCCAGCCGAACCACTGCGGCAGCAGGTAGTGCGCGAAGGTGACGAGCGTGCAAAACACGCCGGCGGCGGCGCCGAGCAGCAGGTCGCGGCCGAGGCTCGCGTCGCGCAGCCGGCCGCCCATCACCCGCGACCAGGTCACCAGCATCTGCGGGCGGACGCGTCTGATTTGCGGTTCGATGGCGAGGTACAGCAACCCGTAGATCGCGGCGCTGAAGAGCGCGCCTGATAACGCGGCGCCGACGCGGGCCTGCTCGGATCGGAGATTCAGAAAATGCGTGGCGCCGACCAGCCACTCGGCGATCGTCAACGCGAAGACAGTGGCGCCCAGCGCGAGCGCGCCGCGGCGATCACCGCGGCCGCGCTGCAGATTGCGCCGTGCCAGCAGAACACCGCCGGTGAGGCAGAGCGGCACGATGATCGCGCTCGCGATCACGCTGACGAGATCTGCGGTCGTCGCGGTCGCCGCGACCGGCGGCGGCGCCGCGCCCGGCGACCACGGTCCGACAATGGCAAAGCTCGTCGGCGATTCGTTGAACGACGCCGCTTCGATACGCAACGGCACGCCCGGCAGATCGGCGGCGCTGCCATTCCAGGCGAGCCGGCGGTCGGCAAAGAACCGCGGCGCCCACAACGATGGAGTCGGCGTGAAGGCGCCCATGTCGAGTCCGGCCGCGTCAAAAAACCGTTTCCAGAGATCCCTCTGTGCCTCAGTGCCCTCTGCGTCTCTTCGTGTGGCGTCCGTGTCTCGTCCCGGCACGGCGGCGAACTCGATCAGCCGTCCGGTCGTGTCGAAGAACGTGAGCGTCATGCCGGCGTCGGTCAGCGGCGGATCGCCGGGCGCCGGCTGCTTCGTGCGCGCATCCATCGGCGCGAGATCCTTCGGGCTGCTGCGATGCCAGAACGTCACCGCGGCCGGCCGCGCCTGCTTGAATCGCACGTCACGATCCGCGTCAGTCTGGCGCGCGAGGATCCAGGCGAGCGGCGAGCTCGCAACCGAAAACCCGCTGGCGTGATCGACCGCGCCACCGCCGACGCCAACCGCGCGCTCAAAGGTCCGGGCGCGATCGTCGAGCGCCGCGAACGACAGCGGCATCGGCACGCGCGCGACCAGACGAAACCGATCGGCGAGCAGCAGCGCAATGAAGAGCGCGACGATGGTGAAGAGCACGAGCGCGGCGCCTGCGATCGGCGTGACCGTCGCCGCCTCGCCGCCCGACGCGGCGACGAGCTCGGGCGAAGGGGTTTCGCCGGCCGCCAGCGCCGCCGCCAGCGGGTCGCCGCCGGGCAGTGCCGCCGCCACTGCGAACGCCGAGGCCGGCCGCTGCGACGGATCGGAATCGAGGCATTTCAGGATCAACGCGTTGATCCGCGGGTTGATGCTCGAGACCACGTCAGCCGGTGGCGCAAGCTCGCGGTACTGATGCGAGTGACGGAGCCCATCGATCGTCTTGGCGGCGAACGCGCGCTTGCCGGTGAACAGCTCGTAGAGGACGAGGCCGAGCGCGAAGATATCGCTGCGCTTCGTGACCTCCTGGCCGCGGAGCTGCTCGGGCGACATGTAGGCCGGCGTGCCCGAGCGCACGTCGTCGTGGTCGATGCCTTCGGCGAGACCCGCGAGGCCGAAGTCGGTGATCCGCACCTTGCCCCGGCCGTCGAGCATGATGTTCTGGGGCTTGAGGTCGCGGTGCAGCACGCCCTTGTCGTGGGCCGCGGCCACCCCCGCGCAGAGCTGCCGCGCGATCTCGGTGGCCTTGTCGCCGGGCAGGCGGCCGATGCGGCGGATCAGCGACGCGAGGTCCTCGCCGTCCACGTACTCCATCGAGAGGAAGGGCTGCCCGTCCACCTCGCCCACGTCGTGCACGCGGCACACCGCGGGGTGGCTCACCTCGCGCGCGGTGCGGGCCTCGTTGTAGAAGCGCTCGCGCCAGTCGTCCTGCTTCTGGAGCACGACGGGCAGGAACTTCAGGGCCACGGGCTGGCCGAGGGTCAGGTCGTCGGCCCGGTACACCTCGCCCATGCCGCCCTTGCCCAGGAGACCCACGATCCGGTAGCGCTCGAGCAGCAGATCGCCCGGCGCGAAGCGCTCCTCGGCCCCCGGGCCCGGGCCGGAGCGCAGGCCGCGAGCCTGGCCGGAGAACGATCGCCCTCCGGGAGTGCGGCTCGCCGCGGGCGTCCGCTGATCGGTCCCGCTCGGCGGCCGCGACGGCGGCACCGGACGGGGCGCCGTGCCCGTGACCGAGTCGCCGGGGCCCTCGAGCGACTGCCCGCAGCGGGGGCAGGTCGCTTCGCGTTCGGACACCGTGTCCGAGCAGGTGGGACAGCGCA
>DASUGM010000265.1:0-13301 GCA_036274055.1 Vicinamibacterales bacterium
CGTAGTGACCTCTGCGGTGGACAGATCAACGCGGCGAATCGCGTGGTTGTTGGTGTCGGCAACGTAGAGCGCGGCGTCCGTCGCGCAGATGCCCCCCGGCTCGTAAAATCTCGCCCGCTTGCCCTTGCCGTCGTCGGCGCCAGGAAAACCGTCGCCAGCGAAGGTGGTCACGCGTCCCGAGACCGGATCGAGCACCTTGATCTTGTGGTTGTAGGTGTCGGCGATGAACAACCTGCCGGCCGCCCAGGCGATCCCGAGCGGATGCTGGAGGCGCGCCGCGTCACCCGTGCCGTCGATGTCGCCGAACTCGAACAGATCGCCGCCGGCAATGGTCCGCACCTGGTTCGACGGCGGCAAGCCGATCGCACGGACGATGTTGGCCTCGCTATCGGCGACGTACAACGTGTCGTCTTTCCGGGCCAGCCCCGACGGCTGCGCGAACGCGGCGTCGTCGATGGCGCCGTCGAGCCGCGCCTCGCGGCCTGATCCGGCGTAGACCATCACCAGCGGCCGCTCGCGATCGAGCATCCAGATCTGATGCGCGCCAGCCATCGCGATGAAGACGAGTCGTCCTGCGATCAGGACGTCCCAGGGCGAGTTCAGCGACGACTCGCGCGCGGCGCCGCCGCTGGCGCCCCACTGCGCCTGCCGGCCGGTGCCGGCAATCGTCGTCACCGTCCGCGACGATAGATCCGCAGCGCGAATCACGTGGTTTTCCGTGTCGGCGATGTAAAGCGTGTCGCCCTCGAGCGCGAGTCCTTGCGGCCGATAGAATCGCGCCGCGTCGAACCCACCGTCGACCAGGCCGACCTGCCCGTCCCCAATCGTCTGGATCACCTTGCCGTCGAGAGTAGTCACCAGCACGCGATGATGATTCGAGTCGGCGATCAGCAGCCGGTTCGCTGCGCCATCGACGGCGACCTTGCCGGGAAACGCGAGGGTTGACGACTTCAGCCGCTCGCGTTCTGGCGCGAGTGCGATCGGCCGTCGGTCGATCTTGCCTTGCTCGTCGAAGAACGCAATCACCGCGCCGATCGCCTGATCGAACGCCTCGCCCTTCCCTTCGCCAGACGCGGTGGCGACGACGTAGCCCTCGGGGTCGATCAACACCAGCGTCGGCCACGCGCGCGCGCCGTACTCGCGCCAGATGCGGAACTCGGCGTCATTGGCGACTGGATGGTCGATGTCGTAGCGCACGAGAATCCGGCGAATGTTCTCAGACGCGCGCTCGTTAGTGAACTTCGCCGAGTGCACGCCGATGACGACGAGCGCGTCGCGATACTTCTCCTCGAGCCGGCGCAGCTCGGGGATGACGTGCATGCAGTTGACGCAGCCGTAGGTCCAGAAATCGAGCAGGACGACTTTGCCGCGCAGATCTTTCAGCGTCAGCGGTTTCGGGACGTTCAGCCAGTCGATGGCGCCGGTGAGCTCGGGAGCGTGGATTCTTTCTTCGGGCACAGGAAGAGCTTAATCGGTACTTCGAGTACTTCGGGTACGCGGGGTACGGCGGGTACCAGGAACGTGCTGTCGCGTGCCTTCTTTCTCCTCAGGTACGGCTGGGGAGCTCAGACCAGAAGTACCTGTTGAAAATGCAGACGCCGCGAAGCCGCGTTCCTGGTACCCGACGTACCCCGCGTACCCGAAGTACCCGAAGTACCCGCCTACGCTCTAAGCGTGCGAACCGGATCAATCCTCGCCGCGCGGCGCGCTGGAATCAGGCAGGCGACGACGGCAGCGATAACGATCAAGACCGCTCCGGCGATCGCGCTGAGTGGATCGCGTGCTGACACGTTGAACAGCAGCGTTTCGAGGCGCGGCGTCGCCAACTGAGCCAGGATCAGACCGACCGCCCCCCCGGCAACCACCGGGACCAGGCCGCGCCTGAGGACCGTCGAGGCGATCTGATGGCGGGTCGCGCCGAGCGCCAGTCGGATCCCGACTTCGCGCGTGCGGCGGCTGACATCCATCGCGACGGCGCCGTACATCCCGGCCATCGCCAGCAACAGGCCGAGCGCCGCCAGCGACGCGAGCAGCACCGCGACCAGACGAAACTGCGCGGTCTGGCGGCGCACCACGTCCATCCCGGTTTCGCGCTCCGACGGCGGGACTTCCGGATCAATCTCCGCCAGGCGCGCCCGCGCGGCGCTCAAGACCACGGCCGGGTCGCGATCGGTCCTCAGCATGAACCGCTGGAAGGTGGACTCGGCGTCGTCAGCGATCGGCTCGTAGACCGTAACCCGATCGCCTTTCGCGGCCATGCCGAACGTCCGCGTGTCGCCGACGACGCCGACGACTTCGACGGTCTTCCGGCCGCGCGGATAGACGAGCTTGCGGCCGACCACCGCGGCGCGAGCGCGGGCGAAATTCTCGGTGACGATCGCGACGTCCTTGTCGCCGGGCTGGAAGAACCGGCCGGCGACGAGACGAAGGCCCATGACCTCGAAGAAGCCGACCGGGACGCCGCCGCCGGCGGTGATCGCGGTCGCGTCATCCGGCGGCTCGGGCTCGCCTTCGAGATGCGGCACGCCCATGAAGATGGACGCCATCATGATCGGCATGCCCGAAGTCGTCAGCCCGACCACACCCGGCGTGGTCTCGAGCGCTTCCCGGACGCGCCTGAGAAACGCGCGCCGCAATTCGGGTGTTGGGTAACGGCGCGCCGGCGCACTCACGGAGATCGTTGCCAGCCGATCGATTGCGATGCCGGTATCGAGGCGCATCAGCGTCGTGTAACTGCGCACCATCACCGCCGCGCCGGTGATCAGGATGATGGCGAGGGCGGCCTGGGCGCCGATCGCCGCGGTGCGCAGCCGCGAGCGGCGGGCGGTGGCGCGGCCGGCGCCGGCGGTGCTGATCACTTCGCGTGCATCGGTCGAACGCATCACCACCAGCGGCGCGATCGAGCACATGACAGCGGAGAGCAGCGCGAGCACCGGCGCGAAAATGAGAGCGCGCCCGCCCAGACCGGCGCCGAGCACCGGCGCGAATAGCCGTGGCTCGTAGCTGCGCATCAACTCTTCGAAGCCGAGCGCCATCACCAGGCCGGCGGCCACCCCGCCGAGGCCGAAGATCAGACTCTCGAACACGATCAGCCGGGCGATGCGCGGCATCGAGCCGCCGAGCGCGATGCGGACGCCGAGTTCGAAGCGGCGCGCCCCGGCACGGACCGCGAGCAAATGGCCGGCGTTGGCGACCGCGACGAGCAGCAGCCCGATCGATCCGGCAAACACCAGCCAGACGCCGCTGACATAGGCGTCGCCGAGAAATACCGTCGGCGGAGTGATCGCCGGCCGCTCATCGCCGCTCGGCCCGCGATCCGGCGTCGCCGGCATCAGGGCCGACAACTCCGCTTCTGCCGCCGGCAGGTCGGCGCCCGGAGCGAGCTTGAGGAACACGTAACTGAGTGAGCCTGCGGAGAGTTCTTCCTTCGCCTTGAATACGCGGACGAGCGCGATCGGCTCCGCGCGCATGATCAAGCGCGCGCCATCGGGCCACACGCCGGCGATCGTCCATGGCACGCCGGCCAATTGCAGCGTCCGGCCGCTGACGCCCTGGTCGCCGCCGAAGTGCGACCGCCAGTAGCGCTCGGTGATCATCAACGCATTCGGCGCGCCGTCGGCGGCGTCGGCTGGTCCGAGCATTCGGCCGACGATCGGCTTGATGTCGAGAAATGCGGGCAGCGAGGGAGAAATGCCGAGCGTATCGAGGCGCTCTGCCGGGCCGTCGCCGGTGCGAACCGCGATCAAATCGCGCGCGACGACGAAGCCGCTGCTGAGCGTCGCGCTCTGCCGCCACGCGGCGACCGCGGCGGCGCGCGGCGTGGAAAAACTGTTGCGCTTGTCGCGCATCGACACCTGAGCGAGGCGATCGCTGTCCTTGAACGGCAGCGGCCGGAGCACCGTGCGATCGAGCGCGTCGAACGACGCCGCGCTCGCGCCGACGCCGAGGCCGATCGTCAGGATCACCAGCGCCGCGAATCCCGGCGCGCGGTGAACGGCGCGCCAGGCCAGCCGGATGTCGCGTCCGCCGCCGTCGAACGGCCGCCGCCACCACCGGCGCGGCGCCGCCAGCGGATCGGAGACCTCGTTCGCCGCGGCGAACAGCATCCACGTCGCCGGCGCCGTGGTCAGCGCGTCGGCAACCAGCGCCCGCACCGCGCGCCCGGCGGCACGCGGCGCGCTCGCGCCGAACCCGCGCTCGCGCTGCCACCGATGGTCCGCCCACTCGACGAAAGTCGGATTCGTCATCCGCCGCACTCGCGGCGCGAACGTCAACGACACCAGCCGCGCGATGGCACGGACGACGGTCAACGCAACCGGCCGGCTCATGCGCCACCAAGGATCTTGCCGGTAACCGCCGCATCGACGAGCAGCCGCATCCGCGCCGCCTCGGCGCGCAGCGATTTCTCGCCCCGCGGCGTGATCCGGTAGTACCGCCGGCGCGGGTCGTCGTCGTCGGGGTCGGGGACATCGGCGGTCTCCCGAATCAGACCGCCGGCCGCCAGCTTCTGCAATGTGCCGTAGAGCGTGCCCGGCCCCATCTTCACGTCGCGATTCGACAGATCTTCGACGCGATCGACGATGCCGAGGCCGTGACGGGGACGATCGGCAAGTGCGAGCAGAACGAGAAAGGACGAACGCGGCAGCCCGGATTCAGCCATGTGGAGACCTCGAAGTATCGACATTAGATATATATCACTTGTCGATACTTTGGTCTTGGGTCTTGGGTCTTGGGCCTGGGCTTGGGGCCTCGGGCCTGAGCTAGTGGCGGGACACCGAGCCCTGAGCCGTGAGCCCTGAGCCTATGTAACGAAGCTGCCCGTCCGTCCCGTCCTCGACCGGCGCGTCTTCCGTGCGCCCGGCAAAGAGCACGCCATTCCCGCGATCGCCCGACGATGGGAAGATCCCGTGGCGCAGCCGGCGCCGGCGAAGAATCACCGCGATGATGATGCCGCCGATGATGCCGTTGGCCATCAGCAGCGCGACTTCATAGAACTGGAAAGCCATCGCGAACGCCATGACCACCAGTCCAAAACCGCCAATACCGGTGACGCGGACGCTGCTCATGTTGACGATTTCCGTCGGTCCACGCCCGGCAAATGGATCCGTGCTGGACGGCGGCAGGTTCCAGTCCAGCAGCTTCCAGTGCAGGATCACCGCAATCAGGCTGCCGCCGGCAAGGCCAAGCACGCCCATGAACGCGAGCGGCCCGGTAAACGCAGCGACCACAATCACGGCTGCCACAACGACGATTAAGAGTGCGCGTACGACGTTCATGTCTCGCCTCCAGTCATCGCATCCGGAAGAGGGGGCGGCCCGACCCCTTTTTCGCGGTTACTGTCCGCCGCGTCCGCGTCCCTGCGGTCGCCCCGCCGGGGCCTTATCCACGAGACGCCGCAGTTCCTTGATCGGTTCCGGCGAGTCGTCGACCTGCAGCCGCGTGACGACGTCGTTGTGCAGCCAGACGCCGCCGTCTTTCTTGACGATCAGCATCGCCGCCGACTGCTTGCCTCGCGCGTCGCCGCCGGCGGCGTCGCCGGCTTCGATCGCAGCCATCAGGCGCTGCGCGAGACGATTCGGCGTGCCGTCCTCGCGCTTTTCCGTCTTCTCGAACGCCTCGACCATCGCGACGACGACGGCTTCACCGGCAAGGATGTTGCCCTGCGCGGTGCAGAACTTGCCGCCCTTGTGGCCCTTCCAATCCTGCGAGCCAGGTCCGGTATGCGCGGCGTATTCGCCCTTCATGTTCATCACCGCGAATTGGCGGCCGGCTTTCGGCCACGGCGTCCGTCCGTTGACCATGTCAGTTCCCGGATCGGAGTCCAGGATCTTGGTGATGATGTCCTTCGGCGCCATCCCCTGCTTGAGCAACGCGAGACCCTGCGGGCCGTAGCTCACATCGATGGTCGCCTGCGTCGCAACAGCGCCGACTTCAGCCTCCGCCCACAACACCCCGTTGCCGACGGAAAACACGCGCGACGCCACCGCGCCGCCGATTTCGCCGGTGACCGGATCGAAACCGAGAATCGAGAACGTGCCCGGCGTATCCGGCGGCTGCTGTGCAGGATTCTGCGCGAACATCGCGAGCGGCAACATCAGCAACGCAACGACGACGACCAGTGATTTGCGCATCTCGCAGTTCCTCCGTGAGCCGTAAGCCGTAAGCCGTAAGCCGTTATCGTTTCAGTCCCGGCCGATTGAGAAAATTCACAATCGCGGCAATCCACGCCTCGTGCGTGTCCTCGAGGTGGGCGGCGTGATCGGATCCCGGCAGGACGACCATTTGTTTGTCGGATGCCGCCAGCCGCGCGAAGAACTTGCCGGCGTCATCAGGCAGTACGCCGCCGTCGCGCTCGCCGTAGAGGATCAACGTCGGCGTCGTCAGCTTCGCCGGTTTGAGCGCGTTGAACTCGGCGTCGTTTTTCAGATCCATCAGGATTGGATCGGCCTTCATCGCCTGCTCGGTGAACGCCTGAATCACGGCCGGCGGCGTCACCTTGGGCGACACGAAGTCGCTGACCGCGCTCTCCTCGGTGTTCTTGCTCATCTGAGGCTTTTCCGACGACACCGAATCGAGGAACTCGAGATCCGGATCGAACACGAACCCGAACAGGACCAGCGCGGAGACGCGGGCCGGCGAGAACTGGGCGGCCATCGCCGCGATCGCGCCGCCGCGCGACCAGCCGACCAGCGCCGGCTTGGGCAGCGACGGATGCTGCGCGGCGACCCACGCGGCGACGTTGCCCACGTCGGTGGCGGCGCGGAGCGGCGTGAGCCAGCCGGTCTTGTCGCGGGGCGTTTCGCCGTAGCCGCGGAGGTCCATGGCGTACGCCGCGAACCCCTGGGCGACGAAGGAGACGAGCACGGACCGCTGCAGCCCGGGCACCTGCAGATCGAAATCGGGCCGGCTGCTCCACGTCCGTCCGTGAATCAACAGGATCGCGCCCTTCGGCGTCGCCGGTTTGCGCGCCCACACGGCGATCGGATGGCCGTCGGACTGGACGGTAAAGCGTTCGATCGCGGGCGCTGCCGGCGCGGGCGGCCTGGCGGCGGCGGCCTGCCCGTGCGCCTCGGGCGCGGCCGCGCCCCACGACGCGGCGACCGCCGAAGCGAACGCACAAACTCTTAACAGGCGCATCCCGGAACTCCCGGCCTATTATGACGCGAGGCCCGCGGACAACTAACTTCGCGCCGCGCGTGTCTAACTGAACACGAACTGGAGCGCCCCGTGACCGACTTGGGACAGACTCGCCGCCTTCGCGCCTTTCCGTTGCTGATCCTGCGGACATTGCCGGTCGTCCTCGGCGCGCTCGTGCTCAGCACCGTGATCTGGCCGCCGAAGATTGATGCCCGCGAGCTCCCGTCGACGCTCACCGACAAGGCATTCTGGCAGCTGGTCACCGACTCCTCGGAATCAGGGGGATCGTTTCCGTCGAACAACTTCGTTTCGAACGAGCTCGCCTTCCAGACGGTGATCCCGAAGCTGCAGCAAACGGTGGCGAAGGGCGGCGTCTACATCGGCGTCGGGCCGGATCAGAATTTCACCTACATCGTCGGGCTGCGGCCGAAAATGGCGTTCATCGTCGACATTCGGCGGCAGAACCTGCTGCATCACCTGCTCTACAAGGCGGTGATCGAGATGTCGCCGACCCGCGCCGACTACCTGTCGCGACTGTTCGGGCGCGCCAAGCCGAAGGACGTCGCCGCGAATGCCCCAGCCGAGGCGCTGCTCACCGCGTTCTCGGCGCAGGAGCCGGACGAGCAGATGTACCAGAACAGCGTCCGCGAAGTGCTCGAACTGCTGATCCGCAAGCATCGCTTCACGCTCGACGAAGACGACACCCGCGTCATCGAGTACATCTACCGCGCGTTCTTCGAGTACGGCCCGGAGATCACCTACGCGCCGGTGGCGGCGCCGTCGTTCGGCGGCCGCAACGTCAGGATCATCTCGACGCCGTATCCGTCGTTTGCCGAGCTGCAGATGCAGAGCGACGGCGCCGGCACCAACCGCGCCTACCTCGCCACCGAAGGCAACTACGGGATCCTGCGCGAGATGCAGCTCAAGAACCTGATCGTGCCGATCGTCGGCGACTTCGCCGGTCCGAAAGCGCTGCGCGCCGTCGGCCGCTTCGTGCGCGACCGCGGCGGCAAGGTGACGTCGCTCTACACCTCGAACGTCGAGCAGTATCTGTTCCAGAATCAGGTCTGGAAGCAGTACTACACCAACGTCTCGACGCTGCCGCTCGACTCGACCAGCACGTTCATCCGCGCGTACTTTCCGCGCAACGTCGCACCGCAGATCGTCTACCGCGGCTCCGGACAGAGCCCGGCCTACGTGCCGCCGCCGATGCCGGCGGAAGCGTTGAACATGCGCCTGCCGTCGGTGACGCGCCTGTGCTCGGCCAAAGCGCTGATTGCCGCGGTCGAGGGCGGAGACATCGCGCACTATTTCGATGTGGTGGAGTTCGGGCACGGGAAGTGAGGCGAGATGAGTGAAGAGCATCTGCCAGGAGCGGATTCACAGGGAGAAGCATGAGAAGAGCATGAGAAAGGCCCCTAGGGTTTTGTCTCGTGGTTTTCTCGTGCTTCTCCCTGTTGATAGGTCTTACAGACGATCGAAGCTCAGGACACGCTCGTAATTCTCGGCATGCGGCTGGACAGCGTTCCCATCTCTCAGACTAAGCATCACCTGCAGCCCGGCGCTCTTCGCCGCCTCCAGCTCCGCCGTCACGTCTGAGATGAACAGTGTCCGCTCGGGTGCAACCCGCAGCCGCTCGACTATCCGTCGATAGCTCTCGAGTTCCTTCTTGCCGCCGACCGCAGTGTCGAAGAAGCCGTCGAAGAGCGGCGTGAGATCGCCGTTTGGTGTCGATTCGAACAGGCGGCGCTGCGCCAGTTCGCTGCCAGACGAGTAGATCGCCAGCCGCAGCCCGGCGGCGCGCCAGCGGTGGAGCGCCGGCGGAACGTCGGCGAAGACCTGGCCACGGAGTTCGCCGGCCTGGTAGCCGCTTTCCCAAATCAGCCCCTGCAGCAGTTTCAGGCCGGGTGACTTGCGATCCTCGTCCATCAATGCGACGGCGTAGCGGACGATCGACGCCCGGGTCGCAGTCAGCGTCGACG
Source organism: Vicinamibacterales bacterium (assembly GCA_036274055.1). Taxonomy (GTDB): domain Bacteria; phylum Acidobacteriota; class Vicinamibacteria; order Vicinamibacterales; family SCN-69-37; genus DASUGM01. The sequence continues at coordinate 9,120 of DASUGM010000265.1, forward strand.
TGTCCCAGGCGGGAACGGCGGTGCCGCGAGCGCGATCGGCGGCATACTCGGCCGCCAGTTGCTCGAAGACGGCGTTGAACTCCGCCGACGCGGTGCGGGCGTCGAGCCAGTCGGCAAGATGCGTGCGCGCGAACGGAAACAGGACGTCGTGAACGAACGCGATCGGTGTCGTCGTGCCCTCAATGTCGAGGAGCACGGCGTCGAGCCGGCGCTCGGCCAGCGGCAGCGTCACACGCCGAGATCGACCGGCGGAAAGTACGCCGGCCCGAAGCAGACCGGCTGGAAGCGCTTGTCGACACCGCTTTGCGTGTAGTGCGGCGTCCACCCTGAGGCATCCTGGAACAACCGGATGGCGCGGATGCGGCGATCGACGCAGAGATCGAACCAGTGATGCGTGCCGCGCGGCACGCGGATCAGATCGCCGGCTTCGACTTCGATCGAGAACACCGGCGCGGTTTGCGGATGAATGTGAAACAGGCCGTGGCCCTCGACGATGAAGCGGACTTCGTCCTCGTCGTGCCAGTGCTCGGAGTTGAACTTGTTGAGCATCGCCTCGAGGTTCGGCGTGTCGGGAAAGACGTCGATGACGTCGGCGGTGACGTAGCCGCCGCGCGCCTTGAGCTGATCGATCTTTTCCTTGTAGGCGGCGAGCAGCACCGCCGGCGCCGCGTCCGGGCCGACCGGAAGCGACGGCTCGGCGCGCTCGTAGTCGATGCCCTGCGTCGCCAGAAAGGCGGCGATCTGCTCTGGATCGGTAATCGTGCGGTCTTCGACGGGAATTCTGATCAACGCCATGGCTATGCTTCCTTCGATCTGCCGATCGTCTCGAACAGAAACTCCAGGATCTCGACGTGCCGTTCGGCCTCCGCGATCGTCGCGCCCCAGGTGTAGAGACCGTGACGCTCGAGCAGAAACGCGTGCGCGGCGGGGTGCCGGCCGAGCGTGCGCTCGACCACGCCCGCTAACCGCGTCATGTCCTGATCGTTGGCCACGATCGGAATCCACTCGCGGTGAGTATGGGTGGTGACGCCGGTGAGCCCCTTGAGCATCTCGTAACCCTCGATCGAGACGCCGCCCTCACCCGCGTGACGCCCTGAAAGTATCGTGGACCAAACGGAATGTGTGTGCAAGACCGCGGCCGCTCCGCGTTGTCTGACGAGGAGGAGGTGGAGCGCGGTCTCTGCTGATGGCTTCGCGGCGCTCCGTGCGCCGTGCGCCGGTGCGACGGTGCGGCGTGCGGACGAGATGCGACCTGAGCCGTCGATCGCGAGAAACTCCCGGCCGCTCAGCTGCCCTTTGTGCGCGCCGCTGGGCGTGATCGCAAGCGTCAGCGGTTTCTGCGAGACGACGGCGCTGAAGTTGCCGCTGGTGCCGAGGACCCAGCCGCGGTCGTAGAAGCGGCGGCCAATCCCGGCAAGCACCTTCGACGCGGCGGTAAACGTCGGCATCGTGCTCATTCTGCCACCAGCCGCCACGTCGCCGCTTCTCGGTAATCAAAGATCCGCCGGAGCTGTGCCCGCACGACCGGCAGCGCAATATTGCCTATCGGTGCGAAGGGGAGGCGGTAGAGCACGTGATCGCGAATCCGCGTGCCGCCGGGCACGGCTTCGAACGTGTGCGTGTGAACCCACTCGGCGTACGGGCCGCGCACCTGGATGTCGACGAAACGCGTCTCTGGTTCCCATACGGTGATTTCGCTGCACCATTTGAAGCGCACGCCGAAGAGCGAGAGCTCGTAGTCGATCAGCGCGCCGGGGCGCATCGCGATCGGCGTCGGCGTCAGGATGTGAAACTTCAACTCTGGCGGCGTGATCCGCTCGAGGTTGACGGCGTCGGCAAAGAACGCGAACACCTGGCCGCGCGGCAGCGGCACGGTCATCTCGCGGATGAACTCCATTACGGGGCTCCGGCGAGGGTCGCCTCGATCGCGCGCGCTGCGGCGGCGGGACCGTCTTCCCCGGCGATCGCCGCGGCGATTTCGCGGCCGCGCGCGGCGACCGCCGGCGCGTCGACCAACGCACGCAAGTGCGCCGTGGCGGCGTCTGCCGAATAGCGACGCACCTCGAGTGTGCGTCCCAGACCGAGCCGCTCGACGCGGCCGGCGTTATCGAACTGATCGTGCGCGTGCGGAACAATCAGCGCCGGACAACCGGCCCGCAGCCCCTGCGCCGTGGTACCGACTCCACCGTGATGGACGACGACGGCGGCGCGCGGGAACAGCGCGCCGTGCGGCGCGTAATCGACCGCGATCATCCCGGCCGGCACGGCCGGGCGCGCGATCGACTGCTGCGGCCGGCCGACCAGCAGCACCGCGCGCCGGCCGAGCGCGGCCGCGGCCTTGATGCTTTCGTCGTAGAACGCACCCGGCACGCCGACCGCGGAACTGCCGAGCGTGAAGACGATCGGCGCGGGTCCTTCGGAGAGAAACGCCTCGAGTTGCGCCGGCAGACCGGCGCGATCGCCGTGGAAGAGAAACCCGGTCACAGTCGTCTTCGCCGGCCAGTCCGGCTGCGGCGCGCCCAGCACGCGTGAAAACAACGCCAGCGTGCCGTGCGGCGAGAACTGGCCTTCAAACAACGGATGTCCGACCGGCCCTAGACCGCGTTCCCGGCGCAACTGTAGTAACGGCGCGAACCAGCGCCTGGTCGCCGCCTTCGCGATGGCGCGCACGGCGCGCGCGGCCCACTGGTGACGGCGCGCGAACGCCGCGATGCCGGTATGCGGCGGCAGGATCGGAAAATCGCTGATCGAAAAGAACGACGTCGGCGCCAGCTCGGTCGAGAGCCACGGCAGCCGGCGTTCCTCGGCGACCACGCGCGCTACGAACGTCACCGGATGGGCGACGATCAGGTCGGCGCCGTCGGTCGCCGCCGACAGATCGGTATAGGCGTCGCGCAGCGCCGGAACGAGCATCTCTTTGACGATGGTTTCGGTGCCGCGCGCCGGGTCCATGACCCGCGCGAGCAGCGCGGTGTCCTGCGGATCGATGTCCGGGCGGACCGAATGGAACCGCAATCCCTCTGCGGCGACGATGTCGCGATAAATCGGACACGTCGCGAGCACGACGTCATGACCGCGCGCCAGCAGCGCGCGGCCCAGCTCGAGATAGGGGAACAGATCGCCGAACGATCCCCACGTGGTGATGACGATTCGGCGCTGGCGGACGGTCAACGGACCGCGATGTTACTTCAGCGTGAAGTTGACGGTCACCGTCATCACCACCGGCACCGGAACGCCGTTCAGCAGGGTCGGCTCGTACACCCACTGCGTCACGGTGTCGATCGCGGCTTCGTCGAGCGTCGGCACCCCGCGCAGGACTTTGGCGCCGCTCACTCTGCCGTCGACGCCGATGATCGCTTCGATGATGACGATGCCGTGCACGCCCGCCGCCTGCGCGGCCGGCGGATAGAACGGCTTGACGTCGTAGATCTTGCGCGGCTCTTTGATGTCGCCGCCGACGCGCACCGGCGCCGGGCCGACCGCGGGCGCCGGCTCGCTGCCGAGCGTGAAGTTCACCGTCACCGTCATCACGAGTTCGACGGGCACGCCGTTCAACGTCGTCGGCGTGTATTGCCACTGACGGATCGCGTCGAGCGCCGCCTGGTCGAGCATCGGGATGCTGCGCAGAATCCTGGCGTCGCGGACGCCGCCGTTGGTGTCGACGACGATCTCGGCGATGACGATGCCGCTGATTCCCGCGGTCTGTGCAAGTGCCGGGTAGACCGGTTTGACGTCTTTGATTTTCTTCGGCTCAGTAACGTTGCCGGAGACGCGAAGCGGCTTCGTCGTAGCGATGCCGGGCGGCGCTGGCGCCGGCACTTGAACGGACATCGGCTCGCCGAGCAGCGTGCGGTTCGAGCGCAACTGGCCGATCACGGTCGCGGCGTTGATCAGCATCCGTTGCGCGTCGTCGAAGCGTTTCTGCTCGACGTAGATCTTGGCGAGGTCGAGATAAGCGGCGACGTCGCCGGGCGTCTTGTTAATCTGCGCCAGCAACTCCGCCTCGGTGCGGGTCTGGGCCCAGGCGCCAACCGGGACAACGACGATGACGGCGGCGACGAACGCGGCGCGGCGAATCAGCGTGCAGAGCATGGAGGTCCCCAGAGACGATTAGACACCGTGGGGTCAAACACGGGTCAGACCCCTTGTCAAAAAAGCCGTCGGGTGGCTTTTTACGATTTA
>DASUGM010000266.1:0-15064 GCA_036274055.1 Vicinamibacterales bacterium
AAGTGTCAGCTGGTACACGGGGGCAACTCGCCGTTCTCGTCTCGTTCAGCTGACGCACACGCCCAGCTGCCCCAGACGATCGTGCTGCCCCAGACAATTGTGTTGGCTTCGGCGCGGCTACCCCAAACGATCGTCGAGCCCCAAACGATCGTCTTGCTACCCCAAACAATCGTGTCGCTCTGAGGGGCGTTGCTGCCCCAGACAATGGTGCTGCCCCAGACGATTGTGTTGCCCTGAGCTTGGCTACCCCAAACGATCGTGCTGCCCCAGACGATCGTCGAACCCCACACGATAGTGTTTGCCTTGACGTCGCTGCCCCAAACGATCGTGTCTGCGCCGCTGTTGCCGTTGCTGCCCCAGACAATCGTGTTTGCCTCCAAGCGACTACCCCAAACAATGGTGTTGGGTTCCACGCCGGCGCGACTACCCCAGACGATCGTGCTGCCCCAAACAATCGTGTTTCCTGTAACCGCCCGGCTTCCCCAGACGATTGTGTTCGGATCGACACGGCTGCCCCAAACGATCGTGTTACCGTTTGCCTGGCTGCCCCAGACGATCGTGCTCCCCCAAACGATCGTGTTCGCGAAGGCGACTTGGCTGCCAAAAACTTCCTCACCACCTATGTGGTTGGAAGTCGGCGCCGAGAGCAGGTCCTTGCTCTGCGCCAGATCCACTGCGAGCGGAACGTTGATGCTGCCCGCGCCCTGCTCGATGATGCCGAAACCCTCGACGTGCTGCGCCGTGTACTGCAGCGCGAACTTCACTTCGTAGGGATTCAGCTTCGGATTCGCCTGCAGAAGCTGCGCGACCGCGCCGGAAACCACGCCGGTCGCCATGCTCGCGCCCGAGAGCGTGAGATACGTGCCGCCGTTGCTGCCGACGACGCGCCGCTGCGGCAGCATCTCCCACAGCGTGCTCGACGGGACACCCGCCGCGATGATCGCGTTGCCCGGCGCAACGACGTCCGGCTTGATTTCCCAGGTTGACGGATCATCCGGATCGCCGACCGGACCGCGCGAACTGTAGGTCGCAATCGCGTCGTCCTGACGCGATACCGTGCCGCGCGTGTTCAGCGCGCCAACGGTCAGCGCGCCCGGGGTGTTGCCCGGCGACACCACCGCGCCCACCAGCGGCGTGCCATCTTCTAACTTGCCCCAGTTGCCGGCCGACGACACGACCACCAGGCCCGACTCGACGGCGCGCTCAACCGCACGCGCCAGCGGATCTTCCTTGTAGGAAATACCCGCCGGGTGGCCGAGCGAAAGGTTCAGCACCCGAATGCCGAGCTTGTGCTGATTCTTGATGGCGAACTCGATCGCCTCGATGACATCGACGACGTAGCCGGTGCCGTCCGCGCCCAGGACCTTCAAGCTGACCAGAGACGCGCCCGGCGCCATCCCCACGTACGCCGAGCCGTCCGTCGACTGTGATCCCTTACCCGAACCGCCAATGATGCTGGCGACGTGCGTGCCGTGCCCGTATTTGTCGGCGTCGCCTTCCTCGCCGGTGAAGTCCATCGCGAATGCGACCCGGCCGACCAGGTCGGGGTGATGCGCATCAATCCCCGAGTCGATCACGGCGACGCCGATGCCGGCGCCCGTCAGCCCGCTGAAATTGCCGTTCTTGTTCTTGCCGGCCCAGAGCAGGTTGGCGCCGGTCGTCTGCGTCGTCACCGCCATGGTGCCGACGACTTTTTCGTTGTCCGCCAGCGCGCGCACCGCCGCGTCGCCGGCAATCGCCGCAAACTGCGTCGCCTTGCCGGAAATGAGCGCGCCCATGCCGAGGCGCTGCTCGACTTTGACGCCGTACTGGCTCGCGAGCCGATCGACCTCCGACTGGGGCAGCTCGACCAGGACCTTTAAGGTGTCCAGGGAGCCTTCATTGATGTTGGCGGCCAGTCCGCGCGAGAGCTTGGCTTTGTGCTGGGCCGACGCCGGTGCCGGGGTCGCAAGCGCAAAAGCCGTAAGACCGATAAAACACACCAGTCCGCGGCGGAGGGGGGAGCGACGAGTCACAGCGGTCATAGGGAAAAGGCGTTCCTGAGGCCGGATCCACAAAAATGTGAACCGACGACCACATCTGTAACGCACGGATCGTACCAGTGGCCGAACTTTCAACATTGTGGGCTAATGCCAAGTTGGACTCTGCCGAAGGAGTGGGTACTCACAGTTTTGCGTACAAAAACCGTGGGTCGATTACGGATCCGTGACGAACCTTCGTCAGATTCGTAGGCGAGTAGACGGATCCGGGGTAGGACTGAGCCTACACGGCCGGCAAAACGGCGTCAGGCGTGACAAAACCGAAAGTGAGTTGCAATTCTGTGCAACCAGGAGCACCTATCTTGAAGGCTCACCCGCATAGACGGCTCGGTCTGCACGTTTTCGCACTACTCGCGATCACAAATTTAGGTTGCTCGGGCTCGCAGCCCGCTCCCGATGCGAAAGGCGCAGACAAAACTGTCAGTCGGCCGAATCGGCTGGTGGCGACGCTCCGATCGGACCTGCGAACGTTCAACCGACTGGCCGAGGCTCAGACTGCGGAAGAGGTTTACGCCCGGCTGACCCACGCCACCCTGCTGAGGGTCAACCGGACGACGGGCACGCTCGAGCCCCGGCTCGCGACCGGCTGGACATCCTCTACCGATGGGTTGTCGTGGACCTTCGCCCTGCGCGAAGGCGTCGCGTTTTCTGACGGACATCCGTTCACGTCGGCCGACGTCGTCTTCTCCGCCCGCGCTGCCTATGACCCGAAGGTCGGCAGCAGTACCGGAGACAGCCTGCTCGTCAACGGCAAGCGCATGAACGTGACCGCGCCGGATGCGAAGACCGTTGTCGTCACGTTCCCGTCGTCATATGGCCCCGGACTCACGCTCCTCGACTCGCTGCCGATCGTGCCCGAGCACAAGTTGAAGGCGGCGCTCGACGCCGGCACATTTCGCGAGGCGTGGAATCTTTCGACGCCGCCGGGTGACATCGTCGGACTCGGTCCGTTCGTGTTGAAAGAGCACGTTCCCGCACAGCGCATCGTCTTTGCACGCAATCCGCATTTCTGGATGAAAGATGAACAGGGCGCGGCGCTGCCGTATCTCGACGAAATCGAAGTGCAAATCGTCCCCGATCAGAACGCCGAAGCCGTGCGGCTGCAAGCCGGTGAGACGGACATTTCCAGCGGCGCGATTCGCGCCGACGACGTCGCGGCGTTTCGGGCGCTGGCCGACCAGGGCAAGGTGAAGATCGTGAAGGCCGGCGTCGAGATCGCGCCGGATGGGCTGTGGTTCAACCTCGCCAAAGGCGCGGCGCCCGCGCGGAATCGCTCGTGGCTGCAGAGCGACGAACTGCGCCAGGCGATCTCGCTCGCCGTCGATCGTCAGGCGCTTTCCAACCGCGTCTTTCTCGGCGCCGCGGTGCCGATCGCCGGACCGATCACGCCGGGCCACGGCGAGTGGCTGGCCCCCGGCGTCGCCGACCCGGCGCGCAACCCGGACGAGGCGCGAGCGCTGCTCAGAAAGATCGGCTTGAGCGATCGCAACGGTGACGGGCTCCTCGACGATGCGGCCGGACACACCGCGCGGTTTTCGGTGTTCACCATCAAAGGCAGCACCGCGCGCGAGCGCGCCATGTCTGTCGTCCAGGAACAGCTGCGTGCCATCGGGTTGCAGATGGACGTCACCGCCATGCCGATGGGAGCGCTATTGGAGGCGTGGGGCAAAGCACAGTACGACGCGATCTATTTCGCCGCGCTCGCCGACTCGATCGACCCGTCGCGCAACCCGGAATTCTGGCTATCGTCCGGCCAGTTCCATTTCTGGAATCCCGGGCAACCGAAACCCGCGACTCCGTGGGAAGCGCAGGTGGATTCGCTGATGGCGAAGATCGCCGTCGAAAGCGATCCCGCGGCGCGTCACAAGATGTTCGCCGATGTGCAGCGCCTGTTTCACGAACATCAGCCGGTCGTGTACTTCGTCGCTCCGGAAGTGCTGCTGGCGACGAGCGCGCGTCTGCGTGGCGTGACCGCGTCGGTGCTGCCGCCGCCGATCCTCTGGAACGCCGAACGGTTGAGCGTCACGGCCAGCGACGCGCGATGATGGTGCGGCGAGCGTGACCGCCTTCGTGATCCGAAGACTCGCCGCGGCTGGGCTGTTCGTCATCGTGGTGTCGATTGCCGCGTTGACGCTCGGCCGGCTGGCGCCCGCCGACACCGGCGCGTTTGGCCCGGTCCGAAGCGCGGTGACGATCGCCGAGGAACGCGCCGCCGCCGGTCTCGATCGGCCGCTGCTGATCCAACTCCGTGACTGGATCATCGGCCTCGCACATTTCGATCTGGGAACCTCCAGTGTCTACAAGCAGCCGGTCCGGGCCCTTGTTCTGCAGCGTGCCGGTGCGACCGCGGAACTGGGCGCGGTGGCGCTGCTGCTGGCGACACTCATCGGCGTGCCGTGCGGCATCCTGACCGGCGCGCGGCCACGCGGGGCGCTCGCCCGGCTGATCTCGCCGGTGTCCATCGCGCTCATCGCCTGTCCTCCAATCGTCGGCGCGCTCGGATTGTTGCTGCTCGCGCTCTCGACCGGGTGGCTCTCGACTGCGCCCGGCAGCCTCGCGCTCCCGGCGCTCGCGCTTGCCCTGCCCATCGCGGCGATGCTGGAACGACTGCAGTCGCAAGCGACCACGGAAGCCATGGCATCGCCGGATCTGACGGCTGCGGCCGCCCGCGGCGTGTCTCCGTTCCGTCTCGTGTGGGTGCACGCGGCGCGTCAGTCGCTCCGGCCCGTGCTCGGCGTCTACGGCGTCATCATCGGCAGCTTGTTCAGCGGATCGCTGGCCGTCGAGACCATCGCCTCGTGGCCCGGCCTGGGGCGATTGATGTTCGACGCGCTGGTGGCGCGCGATCTCTTTCTGGTCGCCGGCTGCGCGCTCGCCGGCGCGATGTTCATCGCCGCGGGAAATTTCCTCGCCGACGTGTTGCGGGCGCTGATCGATCCGCGCGTGAGGCTCGCGTGACTACGGCCGCGGCCTTTGCCCGGCGCGGCGGCGCAGCCCTGATCGTCGTCTGCGGCGTCTTGACGCTGCTCGCGCCGGCGGTGGCGCCCAATCCTCCGTCCAGGCAGTTCGACGATCGTTCGTATGCGCCGCCGATGCGCGTCCATTTATGGCATGACGGCCGCTGGCAGGGGCCGTTTGTCTATCCGCAGGTCCTGCGGAATCGAATCATGCGCGAGTTCGACGAGGATCGCGCGACGCCGATAGCGTTGCGCTGGTTCGCGAATGGCCGCGTGGTGTCGATCGATGCGTCTCACGGTCCGCTGCTGCTCGCCGGCGGTGACGCGATCGGACGCGACGTCTGGTCACGACTGTTGCTCGGCGCCCGCCGCTCGCTCGGCGTCGTGCTCGTCGGGGCTGCCGGCGCGCTCGTGCTCGGCATCATCATCGGCGGCCTGGCCGGTACCGTCGGAGGTCCCGTCGACGACTGGTTGATGCTGGCGGCGGACTTCGTCATCGTGCTGCCGGGCGCCTATGTCGTTCTCGTGCTGCGCAGCGTGCTGCCGATTGTGCTCGAGCCGGCCGAGATCTTTGCGTGGATGGCCGTGGTTTTTGCGTTCGCGGGCTGGCCGCATGTCGCCCGCGGCGTGCGCGCGATTGTCGCTGCCGAGCGCGCGCGTGAGTACGCGGAAGCCGCGCGCGCCTCGGGCGCCGGCCGGCTGCGGCTGATGAGTCAGCTCGTCCCGGCGGCGCGCGGCTTTCTTCTCGTCGAACTGGTGTTGCTCGTGCCGGCGCTGCTCGTCGCCGAGGTCACCGTGAGTTTTCTCGGACTGGGCTTTCCCGAACAGGCCGCGAGCTGGGGCACGATGCTGCAAGACGTGGCGCAGGTCACTGTGCTCTCGAACGCCCCCTGGGTCCTCGCCCCTGCCTTCGCGGTCTTCGTCGTCACCCTGGCGATTCACCTCGCCGCCGGGTCCCGACTCGAACGGTCGACGCTGTCGGTCTTCAACTCGTTGACAGCGGATGCGTCGCGTCGATAGCCTCGACGCGTCATGATCGATCGCCTGCACGGCATCATCCCGCCGGTTCCGACCCCATTTGATCAGGCGGGCCACGTGCATCGTCGCGCCCTGGCCGACAACGTTGGCCGCTGGATGAAAACGGATCTCGCCGGGATTCTCGCGCTCGGCTCGAACGGCGAAGCCGCGCTCCTCGACGACGACGAGTGCGATGAGATCGTCGCGACGGTGCGCGACGGCGTGCCCACGACCAGGCTGTTGCTTGCCGGCACCGGTCGCGAATCGACGCGCGACACGATCAACGCCTCGAAGCGCGCCGCCGCGCAAGGCGCCGACGCCGTGCTCGTTCGCACGCCCTCGTATTTCAAGAATCAAATGACCGCCGACGCGCTGGTCGCGCATTTCACTGCGGTCGCGGACGCCAGCCCGGTGCCGGTGCTGCTCTACAACCTGCCCGGCGTCACCGGGATCAGTCTCACGCTGCCGATCGTGGCCAGGCTCGCCGAGCATCCCAATATTCCGGGGATGAAGGAAACCAGCAACGATCTCGAACGGCTTGGCCAGTTCGCGGCTCTTGCCCCGGATCGGTTTCGCGTCTTCATCGGCTGGGCCCCGGTCGTCTATCCGGCGCTGGTCAGCGGCGCCACCGGCGCGATTCTCGCCGTCGCCAACGTCCTGCCCGACGCGTGTGTCGCCCTGTACAGCCACGTACGCAGCGGGAGACACAGCGAGGCGCTGGCACTGCAGCAGAAGCTCACCCCCATCGCGCAACTGGTGACGTCGGTGCACGGTGTCGCTGGCCTGAAAGCTGCAATGGAACAGGTTGGCCATTATGGTGGACCTGTGCGTGCCCCGCTCCTTGCCGCCGGCGACAAGGCCAGACAGGACGTCGAGCAGGCGCTACGCGCGTTCGCCGGGTGACGTCGCGCCGGTGATTACGGCGAGAATAGGCGGCATGCTGCCGACTACCGATCGCCTGTTGCTCGGGCCAGGCCCGTCCCCCGTCTCCAAACGCGTGATGGCGTCGCTGAGCACGCCGATGCGCTCGCATCTCGATCCGGACTTGCTCGCGATCATGGATGACATGCGGGCGCGGCTCGCGCGCGCGTTTCACGCGCCCGACGGCTCGTTCTGCCTCGCGGTTTCAGGAACCGGCAGTTCCGGGATGGAGGCCGTCGTCGCGAACCTCGCCGCACCCGGAAAACACGCCGTCGCCGTCGTCAATGGTTACTTTGGTGACCGGCTGGCGTCGATGTTGTCGCGTTACGGCGCCACGGTGACGCGTGTCGACGGCGAGTGGGGCAAGGCGATCGACGCGGTGGCCGTGGGCCGTGCGATTGAGGCTGGCCCGTGCGATCTCGTTGCCGTCGTGCACGCGGAGACGTCCACCGGTGTCCGCAATCCGATCGAAGCGATCGCCCGCACCGCCCGCGCGCACGACGCGCTGACCATCGTCGACGCGGTGACGTCGCTCGGCGCCATGCCACTCGACCTCACCGCGTCGGCCGTCGATGCCGCCTATTCCTGTTCGCAGAAGGGCCTCGGCGCGCCGTCGGGGCTGGCGCCGGTCGCGTTCACGCCGCGCGCGATCGAACGGCGCGTGGCGTGCCGCAGCTTTTATTTCGATCTCGGCCTGCTCGAGGACTATTGGGTGCGGCGGAAGTACCACCACACGATCTCGGCGCCGTTGATCTACGCGCTGCACACGGCGCTGACGGAAGTAGAAGAGGAAGGGCTGAAATCACGGTGGCAACGGCACGAGGCGGTGCACCATGCCCTCGTCGAAGCGCTCGACAGACTGTCGCTGTCGTTGCTGCCGCCGGAACCCGATCGACTGTGGAGCCTGAACGCCGTACGCGTGCCCGACGGCACCGACGAAGCCGCCGTGCGTAAGCACCTGCTCCAACGACACAACATCGAGATCGGCGCCGGACTGGGGCCGCTCGCCGGCAGAATCTGGCGCATCGGCCTGATGGGTTCGGGCGCGACGATGGACAACGTCGCGCGCGTGACTCAGGCGCTGGCTGATGCGCGCACGTGAGGAGCGATGAAGACTTTACGCGTGATCGTCGTCGCGTTGATTGCGGTTGGATGCGCGACCAATCCAGCGACCGGACGCCGGCAGCTGATTCTGATGTCGGAGTCGGAGGAGATCCAACTCGGCCGGCAAGGCGACGCCGAAGTCCGACAGCAGATGGGGCTCTACAAGGACCAGGCGCTGCAGCGCTACGTCAACGACGTCGGCCAACGGCTCGCGCGCACGTCACAGCGGCCGAATTTGCCGTGGTCGTTCGCGGTCGTCGACGAGCAGGCGGTAAATGCGTTTGCGCTGCCCGGTGGCTATATCTACATCACGCGCGGCATCCTGCCGTTTCTGCGTAACGAAGCCGAGCTCGCCGCGGTGATGGGCCACGAAGTGGGTCACGTCGACGCCAAGCACGCCGCCGAGGCGTATTCGAAGCAGCAGTTCGCCGGCGGCGGCCTCGCCCTGGCCGGGATTCTCTTTCCGGAAACGCAGGGACTCCAGGGACTGGCTGGGCTCGGCCTCGGGATGCTGTTCCTGAAGCATGGCCGCGAGGCCGAACTCGAGTCGGACCAACTCGGAATCAGGTACGCGGCGCGCAACGGCTGGTCGCCGGAAGGCATGCCTGGCCTGCTCAACACGCTTGCGCGGCTCGACGAGGCCAGCGGATCGAGCCGGGGCGTGCCGAATTGGGCGATGACCCATCCGCCGGCCGCGGACCGCGTCGAGCGCGTCCACGACGCCGTCGCCGCCGCCGAAGCCGCGAACGCGAACGCGCGGACGACGAACCCGGGCGAACTCGAACGCCATCTCGACGGCCTCGTCTTCGGGGACAGCCGCGAGAAAGGCATGGTGCGGGGCAACGAGTTCATTCACCCGGTGCTGCGCTTTGCGCTGACCTTTCCGCAGGGCTGGGAGATCGTCAATACCGACGCGCAGGTCTCGGCGCGCGACAGCAGCACCAGCAACGTCGCGATGCTGCTCGAACTCGCCCCGGGCAACGGGTCGCCGGAGCAGCTGGCGCGTACCGCCTTCTCGCAATCCGGTTTGCAGCTCGTTGACGGCGGCCGGACGCGCATCAACGGTCTCGATGCCTTCGTCGGCACCTATGAGGGCGCGATCCAGAACACTCGCGTCGGCCTGCGCGCGGCCTTTGTCCGCTCGGGCCAGCAAACCTACGTGATCGCCGGTCTGGCGCCGGCGGCGCAGTTCAACGGCGCGGCGCGCGCGTTCGAGACCTCGATCGGCACGTTCCGCGCAATCAGCGCTCAGGAGGCCGATCGCATTCGCGAGAATCGCGTCGACTTCTACACGGCGCGTGCCGGCGACACCTGGGACTCCATTGCCCGAGGACCGGCGGGTGGCCGGATCAAGGCATCGACGCTCGCGATCATGAACGGCAGTTCGCCCACCGCACCGCCGCGCGCTGGCGACCGACTCCGCATCGTCGTCGGCGGTTAAGATCCGAGGGTTGGCTCCGGTTCGATTGCCGCGCTGGCTTCGTCGGCTGGGCACGGGCGCGCTGGTCGGTGCGCTCGCGCTGCATGCCTGCCTGTCGTACTCCTGGCTCACGCTCCCGGACGTGCGCGGGCTGCGCCGTGACTATCCCCGTCAGACTGCGTTCATGCGCCTTCGCGAAGATGAAGCCCGTCGCGACGGCAAGACGTTGAAAACGGCGCAGCGGTGGGTGAGTTATGACCGAATCGCGCCGACGCTGAAGCGGGCGGTCCTGGTGACCGAGGACGCGGCGTTCTGGGATCACGACGGCGTCGATCTCTCGGAAATCAAGGCGTCGATGGAAACCAACTGGATGCGCGGCAGTTTCCTTCGCGGCGGCTCGACGATTACCCAGCAGCTCGCCAAGAACCTGTACTTGTCTCCGACGCGCAATCCGTACCGCAAGATCGTCGAGCTGATGATCGCGCGGAAGATGGAAGCCGAGCTGCCGAAGGCGCGAATCTTCGAGCTCTACCTGAACTTGATCGAATGGGGCGACGGCGTGTGGGGCGCCGAAGCGGCGGCCCGGACCTACTTCGGGGTCTCGGCCGCCGACCTGTCGCCGCCACAGGCGGCGCTGCTCGCCGGCGCGATCATCAACCCGCGCATTTACAGTCCCGCCCGGCCAAACGCGCGACTCATGCGGCGTCAGCAGATCATCCTCGGGCGGATGGGCGAGATGACACCGCCGGTGTTGACGCCGGCGCCAATTCCCCAAATTCAAACGGCGCCGACGTTGCCAAATCTCGGGCCGGGGGTGACGCTCGGCGGCGGAAGCTAGTAGACGCGGCGCGCGCCGAGCGCGCGCGCTTTCCAGTACGGTGCATCGACGCGGTCGATGCGGATGACGCCGCCGGTGCCGGGCGCATGGATGAATTGGTCGGGACCAATGGCGAGGCCGACATGCGTCGCATTCGACGCCGTGGTCGCGAAGAACACCAGATCGCCGGGCTCGAGTCGCGACAGCGACACCTTCGCACCAACTTCGTACTGTTCGGCGACGGTCCGCGGCAGCGTGACGTGATGCTGCTCGAAGACGTAGTGCACGAAGCCGCTGCAGTCGAACCCGCGGCGCGGCTCGTCGCCGCCGAGACGATAGGGCACGCCGCGAAACTGCAACGCGGTGGCGATGAGCGCCGCGGCGCTCCCGGCATCGGTGCTCCGTGCGACTGGGCGCGGAGCGTTGGGAAACGGCGAAGGGCCTGGAGTGCCGGCGGAAACACAAGCGGCCGACGCCGCTGCCAGCGCGATGAGGGAAAGCAGGGCTGACTGGCGCGGCCGGGACATTTAACCTGCTATCGGGTGGATCCGAGGTTGCCTGCAGATGCGCTAAAGCGCTGACTACGTTAGTGTTACGTCCTCAGCTCGCTTGACAATACGCGGAAACTCCAGCAAAAATGGCCCAACTAGTCGTTGTCATGGAACAGACGCTGCTTCTCAACGCGACGTACGAGCCGCTGCGAGTAGTGCACTGGCAGAAGGCGATCACGCTGTGGTGTCAGGGGAAGGTCGAGATCGTCGCGGAGTACGACCGCGAGATCCGGGCCGTCACCTTCAGCATGCGGCTGCCGTCCGTGGTCCGTCTGCTGCGTCGCATCCGCGTCCGGCGGACGGTCGAGTACGTCCCGTTTTCGCGCGCGAACATCTACGCTCGTGATCATCACGCGTGCCAGTACTGCGCCTCGGTGTTTCCAACCGGCGAGCTGACCTTCGATCACGTCGTGCCGGTGGCACAAGGCGGGCGCAAGGACTGGGAGAACATCGTCACCTGCTGCATCCCGTGCAATCGCCGGAAGGGCGGACGGACACCGGAGCAGGCCGGGATGCGGCTGATCCGTCATCCACGGCGGCCGGATCGCGCGCCAGCGATCCACATCACGTTCCGCCTGCCGAAAGCGCCGGAGGCCTGGCGCGACTACGTCTACTGGAACGCGCCGCTGCTCGACACGTAAGAGCTCCGCTTGGCGTCCGTCTTCACATCCGTTCATCCCGCGCGCGTCGTGCCGGGCGGACGCGTGCTTCTGCAGGGACGCCATCTGCCGGTTCCCGCCGACGGGCCACCGCACGTGCTGGTCGGCGAACACGATGCGCACGTCGTCTCGGCGTCGAACACCGCGATTCGCTTCGTGGTGCCCGCGGCAGCCGAGGGCGGCCCGATGACGGTCCGCATCGACGAGTTGCCTGGAGTGAGCGCGGAGTTGCTGGTCGCGCGGCAACTGACGACCGGCATTCATCAGGTGGACAGCCCTGCCTACGATGCGCTCGGGCGTCTGTACGTCACGCAAAGCGGCAGCCGCGGCACGCGCGTGCCGGTGCCGATCTTCCGCATCGGCGCCGACGGCGTCCGCGAGCCGCTGAACGTCGATATCGCCAACCCGACCTCGATGACGCTCGGTCCGGATCGGGCCATGTACGTCTCGAGCCGTTTCGATGGTCACGTCTATCGTCTGGACAGCGACGACACTGCCGAGCTGTACGCGGCCGAGCTCGGTGTCGCCACCGGATTGGCATTCGGATCGGACGGGTCGCTGTTTGTTGGCGATCGCCTGGGGTCGATCATGAAAGTGACGCTGGATCGCCAGGTGCAGCCGTTCGCGACGTTGCCGCCGAGCGTCGCCGCGTTCCACCTGGCGTTCGGTCCCGATCAGTGTCTCTATGTCACCGCGCCGACGCTGTCGTCGCACGATCCGATCTATCGCATCTCGCCGGATCGCCTCGTCGACGTCGTCTGCGACGGCTTCGGCCGGCCCCAGGGGCTGGCCTTCGACGCAACCGGGATGCTGCATGTGGTCGACGCGCTGGCGGGCGCGTCGGGCGTATATCGCGTCGACGTCACCGCGCCGAAGCCGGTGCCCGAGCTGTTGGTCGGCGCGGCGTCGCTGGTCGGCGTCGCGTTCGATCCGGGCGGCCGGATGGTGGTGGCGTCAAACGACACCGTGTGGCAACTGTGAGGTCGGGTGACCTTTATGCAACGTTTGCATAAAGGTCACCCGACCTCCTTTTGTGGGGGCTGAATGAGTTTGTTCCGGACGAAGTCGCTCGACGCGATCATGCGCGACACCGAGCACGAGGGCACGTCGCTCAAGCGCGTGCTCGGCGCCGGCGACCTGATCATGCTCGCGATTGGCGCGGTGATTGGTGCCGGCATCTTCTCGTCGATTGGCACGGCGGCGGCCGGTGAGGTCCTGCCCAGCGGCGAGGTCGTCCGTTACGGCGCCGGGCCGGCGCTGATCCTGTCGTTCATTCTGCTCGGCGGCGTGTGCGCGCTCGCCGGCCTTTGCTATGCCGAACTCGCGTCGATGATTCCGCAGGCCGGCAGCGCGTATGCGTATTCGTACGCGACTCTGGGCGAGTTCATTGCCTGGATCATCGGCTGGGACCTGATCCTCGAGTACGCGATTGGCAACATCGCGGTCGCGATTGCCTGGAGCGGCTATTTCGTCTCGATGATGAGCGGCTTCGGGATTGCTTTTCCTGCGTATCTCACTCACGGATACCGCACCGCGTTGCTCAGCAGCGATCCGGCCGTCCACGCCTTGCTCCAGACCGCGCCGAAGCTCGCCGGTGTTCCGCTGCTGATCAACATTCCGGCCGCGCTGATCGTGCTGGCCATCACCTGGCTGCTCTACATCGGCGTTCGCGAAAGCGCGCGCGCGAACAACATCATGGTGGTCGTCAAGCTGATCGTGCTCGGCCTGTTCGTCGGCCTCGGCGCGATGCACATCGACACCGCCAACTACGTGCCGTTCGCGCCGAACGGCTGGCGCGGCATCCATCAGGGCGCGGCGATCATCTTCTTCGCCTACATCGGCTTCGACGCGATCTCGACCGCGGCCGAAGAAACCAGGAACCCGCAGCGCAACATGCCGATCGGGATTCTCGGCGGGCTGGCCATATGCACGGTCATCTACGTCATCGTCGGCATCGTCGCCACCGGCCTGGTGCCATATCAACAGCTGCGCGCGGCCGATCCGCTGGCGCGCGCGCTCGAACTCGCAGGCTTGCCGATTGCGAGCTGGTTCGTCGCGTTCGGCGCGGTGATCTCGCTGAGCGCGGTGTTGCTGGTGTTTCAGTACGGCCAGCCGCGCATTTTCTTCGCAATGGCCCGTGACGGGCTGCTTCCGAAGTGGGCGGCGAAGGTGCACCCGAAGTACCGAACGCCGCACATCACGACGGTGGTCACCGGCCTGGTCGTCGCATTCGGAAGCCTGTTTCTCGACGAGAACGAGATTTACGATCTGACCAATATCGGGACGCTCGCCGCGTTCATCGTTGTCTGCATCGGTGTATTGGTGCTGCGCTACAAGGATCCCGACCGCGCGCGGCCGTTCCGCGTGCCCGCGGTGTGGCTGGTCACGGTCGCCGGCGCCAGCGCGTGCTTCTACGTGATGAAGGGTCTGCCGACGCATGCGTGGGAGCGATTCGGAATCTGGCTCGCAATCGGCATCACCTTCTACTTCATCTACGGACAACGCAACAGCAAGTTGAGGGCGCAGTAGGCGAGTGGGGCACCCGCTCTCGGGCGTTCGCGTCCTCGATTTCACGCGGTTGCTGCCCGGCGCGTTCGCGACGCTGATGCTCGCGGAACTGGGCGCCGACGTCATCAAGATCGAGGATCCGCGCGGCGGCGATCCGATGCGGCACATGCCGCCGCTCGTCCAGGGCCGCGGCATCTACGACCTGCTGCTCAATCGTGGCAAACGCAGCGTCGCCCTCGACCTCCGCGACCCGGCGTCGCGCGATCACGTCGACAAGCTCGTCCGCAGCGCCGATGTCGTCATCGAGAGCTTCCGTCCCGGCGCCGCGAAGCGGCTCGGTGTGACCGCCGAGGATCTGCGCGGCCGCTATCCGCGCGTGATTCATTGTTCGATTACCGGCTACGGCCAGACCGGCCCGTACGCGGAACGGCCGGGGCACGATCTCAACTACGTCGCGCTTTCCGGCCTGCTCGCCGCGGATCGACCGGATCCGACGATGCTGCCGCGGATGTTCATTGCTGACGTCGGCGGCGGCGCGATGAGCGCGGTGATCGGGATTCTCGCCGCCCTCTACGCCCGCGAACGTACCGGCGATGGCGCCTCGCTCGACATCTCGATGCACGAAGCGATGCTCTACTGGGTGATGCTGCCAGGCGCGCGCGATGTCGTCGCCGGCGGCGCCGACGCCACCGCGGAGCTGCCGACTTACGGCGATCACGCCTGCTACAACGTCTACCGGACGCGCGACGATCGCTGGGTCGCGCTCGGCGCGCTGGAGCCGAAATTCTGGATCGCCTTCTGCGAAGCGCTCGGCCGCAAGGAACTGATCGCTCGCCAGCTCACCGATGAAGGCGATCAGGACGCGCTGATCACCGAGGTCAGCGGTATCTTCGCGTCGCGAACGCGCGCCGAGTGGCTCGCGTTTTTTGAAACGCACGACGTCTGCTTTACGCCGGTGAACTGGCCGGCCGAAGCGCTCGCCGACCCGCACGTCCGGTCGCGCGGCGTCGTCTCAGCGGGCGCCGGCGTCCGTGCCGTGCGCCCGCCATTCGTCGCCGAAGCCGCGCCGCT
>DASUGM010000267.1:0-2429 GCA_036274055.1 Vicinamibacterales bacterium
CGACGACGAGGACGACGAGGATTTCGAAGACGACGAAGACGACGACTACGAGGTGATCGACAAGACCGCGGCCGAGCTTGCCGAAGAAGGCATCGAGGGCCCGGGTGAGATCACGGTGCTCGCGCGCAAGCGCCAGCCGAAGCAGCCAAAGCAGCGGCCGCGACCGATCGATACATCGCCGTCGGCGAGTGCCGCAGAGGCGCGCCGTAGACGTCGGCGTCGCCGGCGCAAACGTCGCGCGATGCTTCCGCCGAAGAGCGCGTTCGTCACGCCGGTGCTGTCGACCGCTGCCCCGATCGTCGAGGCGCAGCCGCGCCGGCCAGGCGGTGGTGGCGGAGGTGGTCCGGTGATCGAGTACGTACGCGGCCCGATGCGCATTGCGGCAGCGCCGGTCGCGTCGGCAAATCCGAACGACGCAGGTGTTGCGCGCCGTCGCGGCAAAAAGCAGCGGCGCTGGGATCGTGGACCGGGCGGTGGTGGCGGCGGTGGCTACCGCAACGACGGCCCGCGCCGCTTCGACCAGCAGCGTCCGTTCGATCCGAATCGCGCTGGTGATCAACGTGGCCCGCAGCAAGGCGGCCGGCCGTTCCAGGCCGAGGGTGGTGGCAACGGTGCGCCCGGTGAGCCGGGAGAGCGCCGGCGTCGGCGGCGTCGTCGGCGTCGCCGCGGCAACGGAATGCCCGTGCAGGGCGGACCGATGCAGCTCGGCGGTGGTGCGCCGGGAGATGCGTTGCCCGACAACGGCGAACCGGTGAGCTTCTTCCAGCCCACGGGGCAGCAGCAGGGGCCGATGCTCGGGCCGGACGGACAGCCGATTCGTAAGCGGCGGCGTCGGCGTCGGCGGGGCCGTGGCGGACGCAATCGCGACTGGCGCATGCAGGGCGGCGGCGGTGAGGGCGGTGGCGGAGCTCCGCCGAGCGAAGGCGGCGGTGACGGTGGCGGCGGTGGCGGTGGCGGCGCGATCACCGACGGCGGCGCGGCCGAGTAGCCGATCGGCTGCGAACGCCGTACGCTTACAGCAGTGCTCGACTGGCTCGGCTCCGTTCAGATTCGCAAGCGTTCAGCTGGCCGCGTCGAGCTCGATTTGACGCGCGCGACCGCGTGGACCGGCTGGGGCTTGTCTGCCGGTGGTGTGTGGCTCGTGACGTTTGGTGCGCTGTGGACGACCCTCGCAGGAATCGTCGTGCTCGGCATCGGCGGCCTCCTCGGCACGCTGCGTCGCACGCTCATTTTCGATCGTGAAGATGGCTTGCTTCGTATCGAGCAACGCATCCTCGGTATCAGACGGCGGGCTGCCATACCGTTGTTTCATTTGCGTGCCGTCGTCGTTTCTGCGCGCCGGCGCGGCATGTATGTCGCGTATGTCGAGCGGCGCATTGGTGGCACGATTCATCTCGACGAAGCGCGCCGGCCTGCCCCGCTGCTCGCGCTTGCGGAGGCCATCGCGGACGTCGCCGAGCTGCGACTTGTCTACGACGCGACCACCCGCGTTGCGGCATCGGACTGATCCGCGTTACCGTCAGGGCGTGGACCGCCACCTGCTGCTACTGATGTGCCTGGTTGCTGCGTGTGACTCGGGGGCGGCGTCGTCCAAGCAGGCCGAGAAGACGAAGGAACCGGAGCGCAAGCTCGCCGGTGTGTTCGCCGATCGGTTCCAGTGCGACAGCCTCACCAAGACCGTGGAGATCGCCCAGATCCTCGGCGGCGTGAAAGCGAACAAGCTCGAGAGCGCGATGTCGACGCCCAAGGGCGTGCCGCAGCCCTGCAACTACGAAGTGGTCATGCAGAGCACGCTCGAGTACTGGACGTACGACATCGACTGCCGCGATCACTACAAGGAGCGCGCCGACGCGCTGTTCGCGCAGTACAAGCGTACGAGCGGCGAGCTGGTGCAGCAGTACGACGTGATGAGCGACGCGGGCATGATCAAGCCGACCGACGCCGGCATCGAGATCAAGCGCCCCGAGGACGCTCACGAAGTGGCCGTGGGAGCGAAGGCGCTCGATCACCACGGCCAAGGTCTCTTGTTCATCGATGACGACGCGCCCTGCTACGTGCGCGTGATCGGTCCGGACGCGACGCGCCGCCTCACGCTGGCGCAGGCAGTCTCGAAGAACCTGACGTTCATGAACGCGCCCATGGACCCAAGGCCCCTCCCGTAGGACGGGACGTCGGGTGTGAGGGCGTTCGCGAGCGCGCTGGTCGTGATCATCGCGATCGCGAGCGTCGCGCGCGCTCGCTTGGTCTTCGCGCCTGATCCAACGGCGACCGAGGACGTGCACCTTCGTAATGGGCTGCACGTGATCCTCGCGCCCGATCCGTCGGCCGCGTCGGTCGTCGTGCACGTCCGCTACGAATCCGGCGCCGCGAGCGAGCGGCCGAGCGAAGCCGGGTACACGAAGCTCGTCGAGAAGCTGATGAGCGCGGGC
>DASUGM010000268.1:0-18200 GCA_036274055.1 Vicinamibacterales bacterium
ACGTAAAAAGCCACCCGACGGCTTTTTCTGGCGATAATAGACCCATGACGGCTCGGACCCGGCTGATCGTTTTTCTCGTCTCGACCCCGCTGCTCTTGCTGGTCACGGTCGGCGGCCTGCTGGGCGGCGCCCGGCCCGCCCGCGCCGCGCAGCGCGCGCTGCCGCATCTCGCCGTCATGGAAGACGCGCGCTATCTGATCGAGAACGCCTACGTCGAAAAAGTCGACGTCGACAAGGTCATGGATGGCGCGATGCGCGGCCTGGTCGAAGGCCTCGACCCGTTGAGCGCGTACCTGACGCCGGACGAAGTCACCGCGATGGAAACGAAAGCCGCGCTCCCCGCCGGCGACGTCGGCATCATCGTCGCCCGGCAGTTCTATCTGCGCGTAGTCGGGGTGCGCGATGGATCCCCGGCCGCGAAGGCGGGACTGCAGACCGGCGACTTCGTGCGCGCGATCGATAACTTCGCCACCCGCGACATGTCCGCGTACACCGGTCAGCGCCTGTTGCGCGGCGCGCCGGGCTCCAAGGTCACGCTCCTGATCATTCGTGGCAACGCCGCGGATCCGCATCCAATCCCGCTCACCCGCGAGCCGATGGCCACCGATCGCGTCAGCACACGCAAGTTGCCGAGCGGCCAGACGCTCGTCCGGATCAGCAGTTTCGGTGACGGCGCGGTCGCGGCGCTGAAGACGCAGGTCGAGGCCCTCGGCGAGGCCGGCAAGACCGGCCTGGCGATCGACTTGCGCGGCACGGCCGACGGCGCTCCGGAAGACGGCATCGCCGCGGCCAGACTCTTCGTCAAGAGCGGCACGCTTGCCGTGCTCGCCGGACGCAAGGGCACCGAGAGCAAGGACATCACGGCGGCGGCCGGCGACGGCGCGTTCACGATGCCGGTGGTGCTGTTGGTATCCAACGGCACGGCCAACGCCGCCGAGGTCTTCGCCGCCGCGCTCGCGCGCAACAAGCGGACGACGCTGGTCGGCGAGCCGACGGCGGGGCTTGCCGCCGTGCAGCGCCTCGTCAAATTGCCCGAGGGTCATGGGCTCTGGATGACCTACGCCCGCTACCTCAGGGCCGACGGCCAGCCGCTCCATGAGCAGGGCCTGATGCCGGACGACCCGGTCGATATCCCGGTCACCCCCTTCGATGCCCCCGCGACCGCGCCCAACGCGGTCGATCCGCTGCTCGCCCACGCGGTCAAAGCCTTCGAGATTTGGAAGGGCAAGTAACCCCTTGCTATACTGATCGTTCGTCTTGCGCCCGGTGTGACCGGCCGAGGGCATAGGCGCGTAGCTCAGCTGGTTAGAGCGCCTGCTTGACATGCAGGAGGTCGGCGGTTCGAGTCCGCCCGTGCCTACCATTCGACTCGGCCGCTTCCGCGGCCTCGCTCATGGCAAGCCATCCAGGCGGCCGAGTCGAATGTCCTGAGCGAGCCCAAGGATCGCGGCGAGTCGAAGGACCCCCGTTTCGTTTCGATGAATCCAATCACCATCACCCTTCCCGACGGCTCGACGCGCGACGCAGCTCCAGGCACGCTGGTGCGGGACTTTGCCGCGGCGAACCTGCCGCAGAGCGTCGTCAAGAAGGCGTTGGCGGCGACGGTTGACGGTCGAATGGTCGATCTGTCCTATCCGCTGACGAAGAATGCGTCGCTCAAGCTCGTCCTGCCCGACGGCGCGGACGCGCTGGCCCTCTATCGCCATTCGACCGCGCACTTGCTCGCGGCGGCCGTCACCAACCTGTTCCCTGGTGTCCAGTGCGGCATCGGTCCGGCCACCGACGAGGGTTTCTTCTACGACTTCGTGGTGCCGAAGCCGTTCGTGCCCGAAGATCTCGAGAAGATCGAAGCGAAGATGCGTGAGCTGGCGTCGCAGGATTTGCCCTACGAACGGCAGCTGTGGCCGCGCCAGGAAGCGATCGACTTCTTCACCAGACGCGGCGAACCGCTCAAGGTGCAATTGATCGACGAGAAGACGGCCGGCCAACCGGAAGTCTCGGTCTACACGATCAAAGACCGCGAGACGTTCGTCGACTTCTGCGTCGGGCCGCACGTGCCGTCGACCAGTCGCCTCAAGGCGTTCAAGCTGACCTCGACGTCGAACGCGTACTGGAAAGGCGACGCGCACAACCAGCCGATGCAGCGCGTCTACGGCACGGCGTTCTTCAAGGAAGACGACCTCAAGCAGCACCTCACGCGCATCGAGGAAGCCAAAAAGCGCGACCATCGCCGGGTCGGCAAGGACATCGGCCTGTTCACGTTTCACCCGTACGCGCCGGGCGCCGCCTTCTGGCTTGGCAAGGGGACGACGCTCTACAACACGCTCGCCAATTACATGCGCGAGGTGCTCTTCCCCGCCGGCTACTCGGAGTTGAAGACCCCGCTGATCTTCAACAAGCAGCTCTGGGAAACGTCCGGGCACTGGCAGCACTACCGCCAGAACATGTTCCTGGTCGAGTCTGAAAACGTCGAGATGGGCGTCAAGGCGATGAACTGCCCGGGCCACATGCTCGTGTTCGCGAGCCAGAGCCGCAGCTACCGCGACCTGCCGCTGCGCTTTCACGAGCAGACGCCGCTGCATCGCAACGAGGCCTCGGGCGTGCTTTCGGGCCTGACCCGCGTTCGCCAGTTCTCGCAGGACGACGCGCATTGCTTCGTCATGGAGTCGCAGATCGGCGAAGAAGTCGAGCGGCTGCTGAACCTGGTCAAGCGCGTCTACGCCGACTTCGGTCTGCAGTATCAGGTGAAGCTCGCGACGCGGCCGGAGAAGGAGTTCGTCGGCGAGGTGGCGACCTGGGATCACGCCGAGGCGGAGCTGAAAAAGGGCCTCGACGCGGCCGGGGTCGCCTACGTGGTCAACGCCGGCGACGGCGCCTTTTACGGCCCGAAAATCGATTTCGACATCCTCGACGCGATTGGCCGCACCTGGCAGTGCGCGACCATCCAGCTCGACTACCAGATGCCGGCCCGGTTCGAGCTCAAATACACCGGCGCCGACAACGCCGAGCACCGGCCGGTGGTCATCCATCGGGCGATTTTCGGCAGTTTCGAGCGGTTCATTGCGCTGTTGATCGAGCACTACGCCGGGGCCTTCCCGCTGTGGCTGGCGCCGCTCCAGGCGATTGTCCTGCCGATTGCCGACAGGCATCTGCCCTATGCCGCTGAGGTCCGGGCCAGGCTCGAGGCGGCCGGGCTCCGGGCCGACCTCGACGACCGCCAGGAAAAGATTGGTTATAAGATTCGAGAGGCGCAGCTGCAGAAAGTCCCGTACATGCTGGTCATCGGCGACCGCGAGGCGGCCGAGGGCACGGTGTCGGTGCGAAGTCGCGCCGGCGGCGACCAGGGCAGTAAACCGGTTGGCGAGTTTGTGACGGCGGCTGTGAATGAAGCCGCGTCACGGACTCAAGCCTAGGAGGACGTTATCGCTTTCGATCGAAGCCCACGACGGGATGACCGGGTCCGGACCAACGAACGCATCCGCGTACGTGAAATCCGGGTGATTGACGACAACGGCGAACAGCTGGGGATCATGCCGCCGCCGCAGGCGCTGACGCTGGCGCGGAGCAAAGGTCTCGACCTCGTGGAGATTTCGCCCACGGCGGTGCCGCCGGTCTGCCGAATCATGGACTTCGGCAAGTACCAATACGAGCAGCAGAAACGCGCGCGCTCGGCGAAGAAGCACCAGAAAGTGATTCTGGTCAAAGAAATCAAGTTTCGGCCGAAGGTCGACGAGCACGACTATCAGTTCAAGAAGAAGCACATCGAGCGCTTCCTCGGTGACGGCGACAAAGTGAAGGCGACGATTTTCTTCCGCGGCCGCGAAAACGCGCACCCGGAAATCGGCCATCGGATTCTCGAACGGCTGATTGGCGATTTGGAAGGGATTGCGGTGACGGAAACGGCGCCGCAAAAAGAAGGCAACCAGCTGCACACGATCCTGGCCCCGCGGCCTGGACTGAAGCGAGCCGGCGCCGGGCACTGACGGACGGGCACTGGGCGTGGGGCCCGGGCACTAGAGCAAGTTGAGGATTGAGATGCCGAAGTTGAAGAGTCACCGTGGCGCCGCCAAGCGCTTCAAGAAGACGGGCACAGGCAAGTTCTTGCGCGGCAAAGCGTTCAAGCGCCACATCCTGACCAGCAAGCCGACGCGCCGCAAGCGCCACGCGCGCGGCACGGAAGTGGTCAACAAGGCGGACCACGCCAAGCTCAAACGCATGCTCCCGTACGACTGACGCCGACGGGAGCCAGATCAACTTGAAACTTCAAACTTGAAACTCGAAACCAGGGTTCTCAGTCGAAGGGCGAAGTTGCATCTCGCGTCCGAAGTTTGAAGTTTCAAGTTTTGAGTTTCACGTTGACGCCGAAGCCAGCGTCAGTACCGAAGCAGAGGAAAAAATGCCCCGCGTAAAAAGAGGATCCGTTCGGCGCGCCAAGCGCAAGAAGCTGTTGAAGCGCGCGAAGGGGTTCTACGCCACCAAGAGCAAGCTGTATCAGGCCGCGCAGGAAGCCGTCGACAAGGCGCTCAATTACGCCTACAGCGGCCGGCGCCGCAAGAAGCGCGACTTCCGCAAGGTGTGGGTGGTCCGGATCAACGCCGCCGCGCGTGAGCACGGCCTCACCTACGGTCAGCTGATCAGCGGCCTGAAAGCGGCCGGCGTCGGGCTGGATCGGAAGAGCCTTGCCGAACTCGCCGTCAACCACCCGGCCGCGTTTGCCGCGGTCGCCAAGCAGGCACAAAAGGCGGCGCCCGCGCGCACGGCATAGCCGTGGCTGACCCCGCCAGCCTGCGCGCCGCGTTCGCCGCGGCGCTGGCCGCCTGCAGGACGCCCAACGACGTCAAGCAGGTCCGCGATCAATTCCTCAGCCGCAAACACGGCAGCGTCACCGCCCTCGTCAAAGGCATCGCCTCGGCGACGCCCGACGAGCGGCGCACGCTCGGCGCTGCCGCCAACGCCCTCAAGCAGGAGATCGAGCAGGCGCTCGACGCGCGCGAGAGCGAACTCGCCGCGTCCGCGCCGATTGCCGGCGCGGTCGACATCACCTTGCCGGGCCGGGTCCCCGCGATCGGCCGGCGCCACCCGCTGACCCAGGTGCGCGAGCGGATCGAAGACATCTTCGCGAGCATGGGCTACACGATTCTCGAAGGCCCCGAGCTCGAGGACGACTGGCACAACTTCGAAGCACTGAACATGCCGCCGGAACATCCCGCGCGCGACATGCAGGACACGCTCTATCTGGCTGCGCCGGTCGGCACCGCCGATCCCAGGCGGCCGGCGACGCTCCTGCGCACGCACACCTCCGGCATGCAGATTCGCTACATGGAATCGCACACGCCGCCGGTGCGCATCATCGCGCCCGGTCGCGTCTACCGCCGCGACAACTCCGACGCCACCCACACGCCGATGTTCACGCAGGTCGAAGGTCTGGTCGTCGACGAAGGCATCAGTCTCGGCGACCTGAAGGGCACCCTCAACGGTTTCGCCGAGCGGCTCTTCGACGCGAAAGTGAAGACGAGGTTCCGGCCGAGCTTCTTCCCCTACACCGAGCCGTCGGCCGAGCTCGACGTCGAGTGCCAGGGCTGCGGCGGCAAGGGCTGCGGCCTGTGCAAGCACACCGGGTGGATTGAAGTCCTCGGCTGCGGCATGGTGCATCCGGCGGTGTTCGAGTCGGTCGGCTACGACCCGGAGAAATACACTGGCTTCGCCTTCGGCATGGGGATCGAGCGGCTGGCGCTGCGCCGCTACGGCATCGAAGATATCCGGATGTTCTACGAGAACGACTTGCGGTTCCTCGAGCAGCTCGCGCCATGAAACTGCCGGTGTCCTGGCTCAAAGAGTTCGCCGCGGTGCCGGCGGACGTCGCGACGGTCGCCGCGAAGTTTGCCGGCTGCGGCTTCGCCGTCGACGCGATTGACGGGGACGTCCTCGATCTCGACGTCACCGCCAATCGGCCGGACTGTCTGAGCGTGCTCGGACTGGCGCGCGAGGCCGCGACCGCGTTCGACCTCGCCTTGAACGATCCCGCCGACGCCGGCGCAAACACCGGCGCCGCCGGCGGCGCGCCGATCAAGGTCTCGCTCGCGGATGCCGGCTGCGGCCGCTACGCGCTCGCCGTCGCCGACGTGAAAATTGGCCCGGCGCCGGCGTGGATCGCCGATCGGCTGATCGCGGCCGGCGTGCGCCCGATCAACAACGTCGTCGACATCACCAACTACGTGATGCTCGAGCTCGGCCAGCCGATGCACGCCTTCGACGCGGCACGGCTCGCGGGGCCGGAAATCCACGTCCGGCGTGCCCGCGCCGGGGAAAAGCTCACGACCCTCGACGGCGTCGAGCGCGCGCTCGACGAAACGATGCTGGTGATCGCGGACCGCGATCGCGCCGTGGCGCTGGCCGGAGTGATGGGCGGCGCGACATCCGAAGTCTCCGGCGGCACGACGCGCATCGCCCTCGAGAGCGCCTGGTTCCGCCCGCAGACCGTTCGCGCGACGTCGCGCAAGCTCGGGCTCAAGACCGAGGCGTCGGCGCGGTTTGAACGCGGCGCCGACATCAGCCTCCCGGTGCGCGCGTTGCGGCGCGCGTTGACGCTGCTGCAGGAATCCGGCGCCGGAACGGCCAGCGGCGGCGTCACTGACGTCTATCCGCGCCCGGCCGAAGTGAAGCGCGTGCCGCTCCGGCGCGCGCGCATCGCGCGGTTGCTGGGCCAGGCCGTCCCCGACGCCGACGTCGAGCGCCTGCTCCCCCGCCTCGGCTTCGGATTGACCGCGACCGCCGCGGGCTGGGATGTCACCGTGCCGTCGTTCCGCGTCGACGTCGCCCGCGAGGCCGATCTCATCGAAGAAGTCGGGCGACACTGGGGACTCGATCGCATCCCGGCGACGTTTCCCGAACTGCGGACGATGCCCGGCCTCCCCGATGCTGGCGTCACCGACGGGCGACTCGTGCGCCGCCTGCTCTGCGGCGCCGGCGTCCAGGAAGCGGTGACGTTCACGTTCATGGAAGCCGGCTGGGCGGCGCCGTTCGCGCCGGCCGACCAGATCGTGCCGATCGCCAATCCGTTGTCCGAGAAGTTCGCGGTGCTGCGGCCGTCGCTGTTGCCGGGGCTGATCGACAGCGTCGCCTACAGCCGGCGGCGGGAATCGGCCGACGTGCGGCTGTTCGAGGTCGGCGCCGTGTTCGCGCCCGCGGCCGAAGGCCAGCACGTCGGCTGGGCGCTCGTCGGATCGCGCGGTGCGCACTGGTCGGAAAGCGCCGGCGATCTTGGTTTCCCGGACACGCGCGGGCTCGCCGAGCTGGTCGCGTCGGCGTTCGGCGTCGCCGTCGAGTTCTCGCCCGACGATCGGCTGACGTGGCTGGTCAACGGCCGGCGCGCGCGCGTCTCGAGCGGCGGCTTGACGCTCGGCTGGGTCGGCCAGTCCGCCGTGCAGCGCGGCGTGCCCGACGGCGACGTCATCTGGGCCGGCGAGTTGGACCTGCTCGCACTGCAGACACTGCGCGGCGCGACCACGCGCGCGATCGTGGCGCTGCCGCGGTTCCCGTCGATCGTCCGCGATCTCTCGATCGTCGTCGAAGATCGCTTGCCTGCCGCCGATGTTCGTGCGACGATTCGAGCCAACGCACCGTCAACGCTCGTGTCGGTGCGCGAGTTCGATCGGTATCAGGGGAAGGGCGTCGCCGACGGACACGTCAGTCTGTCGATGCGCCTGACGTTCCGCGATGCCGAACGCACGCTGACCGATGCCGACGTGCAGCCGGCCGTGGACGCGATCGTCGCGGCGCTGGCGCGGGCACACGGCGCAGTGCTGCGGGGGAAGAACTAGAAACGTCTTGGGTCTTGAGACTTGGGTCTTGGGCGGTTCGTAAGCCGTAAGCCGTAAGCCGTAAGCCGTAAGCCGTAAGCCCTGAGTCTTGAGCCGTAAGCCGGTGGAGTCGCAAAGAATGTCACGCACAGCCGTGGAAACCCAGCCCATCGATCGTCTCGAAGAAAAAGTCCGTCAGCTCGTCGGCATGATTGACGCGCTGCGCGGCGAGCGCACCAAGGCGCTCGACGAAGTCGCGCGCCTGCAGCGCGAACTCGACGCCTCGCGGTCACGCATCGCCGAAGGCGCGCAGGCCAGCACCGAGGTCGCGACGCTGCGCGAAGAGCGCGAGCTCGTCCGCAACCGCGTCGTCCAGATGATCGCGCAGATCGACAAGCTCAACCTCTGAACGCGAGGCCCGACATGTCCGTCGTGCATATCGATATCCACGGTCAGCGCTACTCGCTGAAGAGCGAACTCGAGCCGCAATACGTGAGCGAGCTCGCCACCCTGGTCGACGAAAAAATGCGCGCCGCGGCTCAGGAATTGACCAGCGCCGACCCGCTGCGCATCGCCGTCATCGCCGCCCTCAACCTCGCCGACGATCTGGTCCGCATCCGCGAGCAAGGCGCCGGCGTCGAAGGCCGGCTGATCGCGCGGACCGCCGAGATCGAACGTCTCGTCGACGCGGTGCTCGACGACGCCCAGGCCCGCGTCGTCAACGAGTGACGCCGCGCGGCAACCGCCGCGCCGAAATCTGCTAGAGTGGAGTTCCCTGCTTTGTGCGTGATGGCTCTGGA
This sequence comes from Vicinamibacterales bacterium, assembly GCA_036274055.1. Taxonomy (GTDB): domain Bacteria; phylum Acidobacteriota; class Vicinamibacteria; order Vicinamibacterales; family SCN-69-37; genus DASUGM01. Next base: position 8,600 of record DASUGM010000268.1, read on the forward strand.
GCGTCGCTTGAGCCGATGTTCTTACACAAAGCGAGTCGCGATGCCGCGTGGTGTGCATGCCTCCGTGGTGAGGAAGCCTAAAGCGCGGCTTACACAGTGGCTCCACCTGCACTAGCAGGTTCATGCGACCTCCCCACACGGCAAAGCGGGGCTTTACACGCGGAGACGCGGAGGCCGCCGCCACAAGCAGAGACGCGGAGACGCGGGACGCGGAGATGACACGTGTCTAGCGGCCCCACCGTCGCCGAGCTTGGCGAACACGCGCTCATCGCCCGCCTCCGCTCCCGCATCACCAACCTCCCCGACTACGTCGAACTCGGCATCGGCGACGACGCCGCCGCGATCGCGCCGCCGCGCAGCGAACTCGACATCGTCACCACCGACGCGCTCGTCGAGGGCGTGCACTTCCGCCGCGACTGGACCGCGGCCGACGCCATCGGCCACAAAGCGCTGGCGGTCAATCTCAGCGACCTCGCCGCGATGGGCGCGACGCCGCGCGCGGCGCTGCTGAGCCTGGCGCTGCCCGAGACGCTCCTGGTCGCGGAGTTCGATGCGCTGCTCGACGGCTTTCTCGCGCTCGCCACCGCAACCGCGACGCCGCTGGTCGGCGGCAACATCACCCGGTCGCCCGGGCCGCTGATGATCGACGTCACCGCGATCGGGTCAGCGCCGCGGCGAAAGTTGCTGCGTCGATCGGGAGGCGCGGCCGGAGATGAGCTGTACGTGACCGGCGCGCTCGGCGGGGCGGCGGCGGGGCTGTTGATCCGGCAGACCGGAGACCAGGATGGCGACCCCGAGTGCCTGAGGCGCTACGAGCGGCCGACTCCCCAATTGCGGGCGGGCCGGCTGGTCGCACGCTCGCGCACTGCCCGCGCAGCGATCGATCTGTCGGACGGCCTGGCGGATGGCGCCCGACAGTTGGCGGCAGCCGCCGGCCTCGGCGTCGAAATCGACGCCGAGGCGGTCCCGATCCTGCCCGCGGCGGCAGCCATCGCGGCCTCCGCGGGACGCGATGCGCTCGAGTTGGCTCTCGCGGGAGGCGAAGACTACGAGCTGCTGTTTGTGGTTGGCCGGCGACAGCGCCGGGGCTTCCTGGCCACGGTCGGGCGGGCTTCCGTGGCGGCGACCTTAGTCGGCCGATTGGTAGACGATCCCGGCGCGATCCTGCTCCACTCGGGCATGCGAAAGCCGCTTCCTGACGGCTTTTCACACTTCTAACTAATTTATTTTCAACAACTTAGCAGCACGTCGACGCATCGCGGATTTTTGCTCCACTTTCGCCCCCGCCGCGGGGTAGCCTAGGGGCACTCCAACCCCAATGCTGCTGTCCCGCTCCCTCCGACGGAAGCTCCTTGCGACTGCACTGGCGGCGGTGACCTTCTTTCTCATCTACGACGCCACCGTCATCGACTCCCGGACGTTGCCCGGGTCGCGGGTCGCGCTGCCGCCGCCGGGCGGTCGGGCTGAATTCGTGGCCACGGCGTACTGCAAAGGCCAGACGACCGCGTCTGGCGTGCAGGTGCGCGCTGGCATCGCCGCCGCCGACCCCGACCTCTTGCCGGAGGGTTCGGTCGTCCAGCTCGAGGGCCTGCCCGAAGGGCATCAGGGGATTTACACGGTGCTCGACACCGGTCCCAAGGTTCAGGGCCGCCACGTCGATCTCTACATGTGGAGCTGCCACGACGCGTTGAAGTTCGGCCGCCGGCCCGTCAGCCTGGTCGTCCTCCGGCTCGGTTGGCATCCGAACACCGCGCAGCGCACTTCGGCGAAGAAGAGCGACTGAAATCTTTTTCTGCCACGACCGGAAAAAGCGTGCAGGACTGTTCCCTCCGGCACGCGCCGCCGATACACCGAGTGCGCATCAGGTTTTCCGGCGCGACGTCTTCTGGAGGCAATACGGTTATGCGCACTTACGGATTCTGGCAGCGTCTGGCCGGCTGCGGCCTGGCGGTCGCCGCGTTCACGCTTCTCGTGCCGGCTTCGGCGCGGGCGCAATACACGGCCCCCGATCTCACCAGCGGCGCGATTGGCGAGAAGTACCACTTCGAAGTCAGCGGCATCCTCTGGAATCCGTCGCCGGCCGGGCTGTTCTCGAGCGAGCAGTTCAAGCTCGTCGGCAGCGACATCGACATCGTCAAAGACCTCGGCTACGAGACGACGCGGTTCAAGGACCTGCGGATCGTGCTGCGGCCGAGCAAGAAGAGCAAGTTCCGCTTTCAGTACACGCCGATCCGCTACGAGGCGAACACCGTCCTGAAGCGCGATCTCATCTTCAACGGCATCAAGTTTCCGGTCCAGGTGCCGGTCCAGTCCGAATTCGCCTGGAAGGTGATGCGGTTCGGCTACGAGTACGACTTCGTGTATCGGGACCGCGGCTTCGTCGGCATGCTGCTCGACGTCCGCTACACGCAGTTCGACGCCGAGCTGACGACGGCGTCGTCGCTGCTCAACGAGCGCCAGTTCACCAGCGCCAAGGCGCCGCTGCCGGCGCTCGGCGTGGTCGGACGTGGCTATGTATTGCCCAGCCTCGCCATCAACTTCGAAGTCAGCGGCCTGACGCTGCCCCGGATCAACGGCGACTACGAAGCGAGCTACTTCGACTGGGACCTCAACGGCACGTTCAACGTAACCAACAACGTCGGCATCCAGGTCGGCTGGCGCAAGCTCTCGAACTTCCTTCGCATCGAGAACGACCTCGGCGACTTGAAGTTCCAGGGCATGTGGTTCGGCGCGGCCGTCAGGTACTAGCACCCGGGCTGCCGGCGGTTATCTCACCGCGACCCTGACTCCGAGAAAACGGCGGTCCTGAGAGGTCCCGCTATCCGACGGTCTGAAACCGGCGGGTGACGCAATCCTCACGTGCACGGCCCGCGATGTCGGCGGCACGCGCACCGTCAGCGCCCGTGATTCCGATGGCGTGAGCGCCAGTGTCGAGCTACCGGCCTCCGTCGCCACCATGACGGCGTTGGCGGCGGCGCCGTTGGCAAGGTCGAGATCGATGGCTTCCCTGCCGTCGTCAACCACAACGATGAACTCGGCCGTCGTTCCACCTTTCACCCAGAATGCGTCCGCCTCGACGAAGACGCTGTCGTCGAGGAAAAAGAGGGCGCCGGCGCGGCTCGCGGTCGCGCGGTTCGCGGTGAACGACGGCGACGGCACGACCACGGGCGCGACTTCGACGTGGCCGCCGACCTGAGCGAGCGGCTCGTCAGGGTCAATGACCAGCGCTGGAAGCGACGCCGGCAGCTGGAGAGTGAAAGACTGCTGCGACAGCGCCGCCACTGGCAACGTCTTGAACGGCGCATCGCGCGCGCCTGAGCGCAGTCGCAACGTCCCGCGGATCGGACGCCTGGAGACGACATCCAACTGATAGACGCCGGCAGGGAGATCGGTCAGCACGGAGACCGCCCACTTCCCGCTCTCCGAGTCTTGCGGCGGCACACCGGTTTTGAGTCGAAGTCCCGCCGTCGTGGCGCCGAGAAACGGCTGCGCGGAGAAGCCCGCGAGACGCAGGCCGGGCGTCTCGTGCGCGGTGGCTCTGAGGACGGCGAGCTGGGAAATCAGGGGACGGTAGACGGTCGTCGGCGCGTCCAGCCACCAGCCAAGCTGCACCGCGCCAGCGAGCGTCACCGGCAGCCACCACGCCGCCGCAGTCGCGACACGGCGATGCGACCATCCGCGGCGCGCCAGTCGCACCAGCGCGCCAGCTGACAGCAGCCACACCGCCAGCCAGGCGACGGCGTGACGCGCAAACGCGCCTTCGGTCGAGACCTCGGGCGGTGTCAGTCGCCAGAAGAAACTTGGCCAGCCGCGTGAAAGATCGACGACGGGCCCGAGCCACGCCAGCCAACTGGCCGACGGACCGCGAACGTCCCAGGCCAGCGCGCCATGATCGATTGTCAGCAGCGCCACGCCAATGATCACGTTGACGGCCAGTAGCGTCAGCCCGAGCCCGCGCGCCATCGTGTCCGCGCGTGCCCACGCGATGGCGGCCGGCACGGCGAGCAACGGCAGCGCCGCCGTCGCAAACCGCGCCGGCGGTGCCGGCACGCCGGCCCACCACATCCAGTACGACGCGGCGGCAGCCAGATACGCGATCGCGACCGCCGCCAGGACACGGGCGAGCCGTCGCGATCGGCGGTCAGCCTCTCGCCCGAAGAGTCCCAGTCCGGCGATGCCGAGCGCCGGCGCGAAGGTGAGAAGCCCGAACTGCTGGTCGAGGAACAGCGCGACCAGTCCGCCCGGCACATAGCTGAGGAACGTCACCGGCGCGGCGCCATAAGGCGCTGACGGATTGAACGTGCCGTAGATCACCTTGAAAAATGCGAACCACGCGGCTGCGGAGATGACCGGCGCGGCGAGAAACGCGGCCAGCCGTGTCCTCGCGGCGCCGCGCGGCTCGCGCGACAGCTGCCAGGCGATCGTCACGCCAAGGCCGACGGCGAGGACGACAAAACGCGAGTGCAGCCACGGCAGCGCCGCCAGCGCGATCGACACGGCGACGAGCGGGCGAATCCCCGGCGCGCGCTCGCGGGCGTCGGGCCGGCACAAGAGCCACACGCCGGCTGCTACCGCCGCCATGCCGGCGCCGTCGGGAAATACCGTGACGCTCTGAATGAGAAAGGTCAGCGAGCTGACCGTCGCCGCCCACGCGAACCAGGCGGCCGCGGGGCTGCGGGTCGCGGCAAACGCCGCGAGCCAGATCAGCGCGACGGCGATCGCGGACAGGACGATCATCGTCGCTTGCGCGCCGCGATAGCCGGCGATCGCAAACCCCGGCAGAATCACGGCGGCGACGCCGGGTGCGTGAATCGAATAGACGTCCTTCACGTTGGGCAACGCGATGTAGTCGGGACGCAGCTCGCCGCCGTAGTACTCGCGATAGTCGCCGCGATCGTGATTGTTCTGAATCTTCAGGTCGCCATCGCGCAGCAGGCTTTGCGTGATCACGAGGTAGTGCGGCTCGTCGCCGCCCGGCAGTCGCGGCGACAGTTGCCAGGCGACGGCGATGGAAATGGCGGCCGATGCCGCGCCAGCGGCCAGGGCGGCGCGCGCCGGCGCCGGCACCGGCCACGACGTCTGTGGGCGCCATCGCGGCGGATGCAGAGCCAGCGCCAGGGCCGCCGCGCACCAGATCGGCAGAAACGCGAGCGGACCGGTAAACAGCAGGCCGATCGGCGGCAGCGGTATGGGCCACCACGCGAGCGTCGCCAGGAGCGCCGGCGCGGCCGACCACGGCGAACGCCTCCAGCCGGAAATCACGGCAATGAAGAGCAGCGCCGCCGCGACTCCGGCGATCGAGAGCTGTGGGGGTACCGCCACGCGGGTGCCGCCGCCTTCCGTCGCCACCGTCAGGTGACCGCTGGCGCACCACAGTGATGCCAGCACGATGAGGGGGCCGATCACGGGCCGGAGGAGGCTCATCTCGAGTCTGACTGGTTCAAGGCGTCGTCATTTTACGTTGGCTCTTTCTGTTCGTTCGATTGCGAACGGCCGTCATCGCCGTCGTCGACCGACTTCTTGAATCGCCTATCCGGAAATGTGATCTGTCTGGAGGGCGGCGTATGTCGCACCGGCGTCATGCTGGTGACGAGTTGCGGCCAATCGCCACCGACGCGGTGATTCAGGTGACGAACCCGACCGGCGGATGTCCGCTATCCCGAGACCGCGCTGGCACTTACCTTGCCTCTCCTGCGGCAGACGTTTGTCAGATCGGGAGGTCTGCATGCAGCGGTATTTCACTCTGGTCACGAGAATCGCGCTCGGGTGCGCGCTGGTCGCCTGGTTGGCCCCGCCGGCCTCGGCCCAGATTCCCACCGGCACCATCACCGGCCGCGTCACCGATGCGGGCGCGTTGCCGACGCCGGGCGTGACCGTCGCGCTCGAATCACCGAACCTGCAGGGCACGCGCACGACCGTGACCGCGCAGAACGGCGACTACATCTTCCGGCTCCTTCCGCCGGGACAGTACACGATCACGTTCACACTCGCCGGCTTCGCGACGACGAAGGAAAGTCGCGACGTCGCCGCAGCCCAGACGCTGACGCTCGACGTCACACTGAAGCCGGCGTCGGTCGCGGAGAGCATCACGGTCTCGGTGGACCGGCCGCTGTTCGCGCCGACGGTCGAGGCGTCGACGAACATCAAAGCCACAGTCCTCGATTTGCTGCCGTCGACACGCACACTGCTCGGCGCGGTCAGTCTGGCGCCGGCGGTGCATTCGACCGGCCCAGGCAACGGCTACTCGATCGGCGGCGCGATGTCGTTCGAGAATTTGTTCATGCTCAACGGCGTGCAGATCCAGGACAACCTGCGCGGCACGCCGTTCTCGCTGTTCATCGAAGACGCGATCCAGGAGACGACGATCGCGACCTCGGGTATCTCCGCCGAATACGGCCGCTTCACCGGCGGCGTCGTCAACGCGATCACCAAGTCCGGCAGCAACACGCCGAGCGGGTCGTTCCGGACCTCGTTCGCCAACGACGACTGGCGGGCGGTGAGCCCGTACGGGGAGCCGAAGGTCGACAAGACGGTGCCGACCTACGAGTTTACGTTTGGTGGTCCGCTGCGGCGCGATCGCACCTGGTTCTTCGGCGCCGGCCGGCTGTTCGACAGCACGACCGCGCAGGAAACCTCGATCACCGGCGTCGACTACGACTTCACCGCGGACGAGAAACGGTGGGAAGGCAAGGTCACGCAGACCCTGACCAGCGCGCATCGGCTGCAGGGCGCCTTCCTGGCGTTGACCCGCGACGAAATCAACAACGCCTGGCCGAGCCCGGGCGAAGTGATGGACACCCGCAGTCTGACCACGCGTCAGCTGCCGCAGAACCTGTTCTCACTGCATTACACCGGCACGCTCGGATCGCGCTTCGCGCTCGAAGCGCAGTACTCGATGCGCAATTTCACCTTCGAGGGCGACGGCGGCACCAACACCGATCTGGTTCAGGGCTCGCCGCTGCGCGACCTCAACACCGGCAAGTGGTGGTGGGCGCCGAACTTCTGCGGCGTCTGCACGCCGGAACAGCGCGACAACACCGACTTGCTGGTCAAGGGCAGCTACTTCCTGACCACCGCCCGCGGCGGCTCGCACAACATCGTGTTCGGCTACGACAGCTTCAACGACAAGGTCACCAGCGACAACTATCAGTCGGCGACGAACTATCACGTCTGGGCGACCGACATCATCACCGACAACAACGTCGTCTACCCGGTGATCGACAACCAGCAGAACACCTACATCATCTGGTGGCCGTTGAACGAAGCGAGCCAGGGGACGAACTTCCGCACCCACTCGCTGTTCATCAACGACGACTGGCAGCTCAACCGCCACACCACGTTCAACCTCGGGCTGCGCTATGACGCCAACCGCGGGCGGGACGGGTCCGACAACCTGGTCGCCAACGACAGCATCGTCAGCCCGCGTCTCGGCGTCACGTTCGATCCGAAGGGCGACGGCAGGTGGGTGTTCAACGCCAGCTACGGCCGCTACGTCGCGGCGCTCGCCAACAACATCGCCGCGAGCACCGCGCCGGGCGGGACGCCCTCGATCATCGCGTTTTTCTACGGCGGCGCGCCGATCAACGTCAACGGCGGGCCGCTGGTTTCGAGCGAAGCGGCGCTGCGCCAGGTGTTCGACTGGTTCAACGCCAACGGCGGCACCGGCATGGCGCCGTTTTTCACCAACATCCCCGGACTCGCGTCGCGCGTCGAGGGGACGCTGAAGTCGCCGCACGCCGACGAGTTTTCGTTCGGCGTCTCGCACCAGATCGGATCCCACGCCGCGGTGCGCGCCGATTTCGTGCACCGCAAGTTCGGCAGCTTCTACGCGACGCGAATCGACCAGTCGACCGGTCAGGTGTTCGACGAATTCGGCACGCCCTACGACCTGAGCCTGCTCGAGAACACCGACGTGCTCACGCGCCGGTACGACGCGCTCAACCTGCAGGGTTCATACCGGTTTGGCGGCCGCGGCGAACTCGGCGCCAGCTACACGCTCTCCGAGCTCCAGGGCAACGTCGACGGCGAGACCGTCAACCAGGGCCCGTTGAGCAGCGGCGTGCTCACCTACCCGGAGTACTCCGAGCCGGCGTGGAGCAACCCCGAGGGCGACCTCGCCGCCGATCAGCGGCACCGTCTGCGATTGTGGGGGACGGTCACGTTGATGCCCGACGGCCACCACGGCACGCTGTCGATCGGCGCGATTCAGTCGATGCAGTCGGGCACGCCGTATGGCGCGGTCGGCGCGATCCGGACCGGTGCGTTCGTCGGCAACCTCGGCTACGTCACGCCGCCATCGACGGTGCCGTACTACTTCACGGCCCGCGATGAGTTCCGCACCGACAGCATGTTCCGGACTGACGTCTCGGTGAACTACTCGATCGCCCTGCCCGGCGCGCGCCGGGCGCGGCTGTTTGGCCAGGCGCAGGTGTTGAACCTGTTCAACCAGTTCGGCCTGTTCAACCTGACCCATAACGAGATCAACACCTCGGTCCTGACGCGGTTCAACAGCTCGCAGTATCAGGCGTTCAACCCGTTCACGACGACGCCGGTGCAGGGCGTGAACTGGGACTACGACCAGGACTTCGGAACGGCGACGGCGTCGGGCGCGTACACCCTGCCGCGGACGTTCCAGTTCTCAGTCGGCATTCGCTTCTAGCGAATGCCGACGACGGCCGGATTGCCGAATCGAGGGCATTGCCGGATTGGATTGCGGTCCAATCCGGCATTGGCCTTTAGAGCCGTTTTCGATTCTGTGTAGCGCGAAAACGGCTTAAGCGATTTCGGTCGACCGGACTCCGCTCTAGTGCGGGGATCCCGTCCGGCCGGGCGTCACGTCGACACGGTAGCTCGTCTGGAGTATGCTACGGCCGCCGTTCGCGGCGCTCTCTTACGTTGCTCGTTGGTGTCCCCAGCCACCAATGCGACGACACCTTATTGAATCTCTCCTCGTGTCCGTCCTCGCCGCGATCCTCGCGATCGCGCTGACGTGGCCGTTGGCCGCGCGGCTGGGCAGCGCCGGCCGAATCGAAGTCGGCGACGCCCGCTACAGCATCTGGAATATCGCCTGGGTGGCGCACGCCTTGACGACCGCCCCGACGACGCTGTTCAACGCCAACATTTTCTATCCTTCCAAAAACGCGCTCGCCTTCTCCGAATCCAACCTGGTCGCCGGCGTGCTCGCGATTCCGGTCTGGCTCGCGACCGGCAACCCGCTCGCCGCGGGCAACTGGGCCATTCTCTGCGCGTTCACCATGACCGGCATCGCCACCTACGTCCTGATCCTCCGGCTGACGCAGAACCGGATTGGCGCCGCGATCGGCGCGACGATCTTCACCTACTCTCCCTATGCGTTCTCGCACCTCGCGCACATTCAGCTGTTGATGACGTTCGGGCTGCCGCTGGTCCTGCTGGCCCTGCATGCCTTTGTCGAGTCGCCGCGAACCAGTCGCGCGGTGTGGCTGGGCGTGGCTCTGGCCGTGCAGGCGCTCGCGTGCGGCTACTACGGCCTCTTTGCCGGCCTGATGGCGACGCTCGGCATCCTCTGGTTCGGCGCCTTCGACGGACTCGGCCGCAGTCGCGGTTACTGGCTGCGCGCGAT
>DASUGM010000269.1:0-40397 GCA_036274055.1 Vicinamibacterales bacterium
GCCGCGAAGATGCGCATGTACCATCCCTCGGCGGTGTAGCCGGGGATCGTGAGGGCACCCTGGCTCAGCGACTTCGTGTCGTCGTAGAGCTGCGACAGATCGATGTCGTTGATCTGGCCCATGCCCTCGCAGCGCGGGCACATGCCGCCATGGTAGACGACGTCGCGCACGACGATCCGCTCGCCCTTGCCCTTGTCGGCGGTCATCGAGCCGCTCGCTTTTCGTGTTGGCACGTTGAACGAGAACGCCGTGGCCGGTCCAATCTTCGGCGTCCCGATTCGGCTGAACAACACGCGCAGCATCGCGTTCGCATCCGTCACGGTGCCAACGGTCGAGCGTGAGTTCGCGCCCATCCGCTCCTGATCGACGATGATCGCCGTGGTCAGTCCCTCGAGCACGTCGACGTCCGGCCGATCCATCGCCGGCATGAAGCCCTGCACGAACGCGCTGTAGGTCTCGTTGATCAGCCGCTGCGACTCGGCAGCAATGGTGCCGAACACCAGCGACGACTTGCCGGATCCCGACACGCCGGTGAATACCGTCAATCGGCGTTTCGGAATCTCGACGCTGATCCCCTTCAGGTTATTGACGCGCGCGCCGTGAACGCGGATGACATCGTGGCGGTCCGCCTTCGCCAGACGCTCGCTCCGCTCGCGGCTTCGGCGGGACGGGTCCGCCGCGTGCTCAGTCACGATCTGCACCGTTGAGCTTCACTGCGGCTTGGATGAGACGCTTCAGCGCCTTCTCGTTGATCTTCGCGCCTTCGTGGAAATCAATGGCGCGTCGCAGGTTGCCCGTGAGACTTGCGTTGAAGAGGCGGGCGGGGTCCTTCACAAACGCCCCTTTGGCGAAGGTCACCTTGACGTAGTTCTTGTACGTTTCCCCGGTGCAGACGATCCCGTCGTGCGACCAGACCGGAATGCCGGCCATCCGATTCGACGGCTTGCGCCATTTCCGCTCCTCGATCATTTCGGGATCGGCGTCCAGGATCAGTCCTCGGATCCGATCCAGAGTCTGTTCGCGCCAATCCGCCGGCGTTGGTTTTGGAGTCACGGTTCAGCCTCCAACCTGTTGCGACGCGCGACTCCCACCGCGCCTGGCGAGATAAGGCAACACGAACAGGTACAGACCGCTGAACAGCAGCAGGAACAGCGGGAGCAGCGGTGAATAGGTAATGAACGCCGGAGGCGGCTCCCCTCCGGTCATCGCCAGGGCGACGAAGTTGGCGATGACGGTCAGCGTAAAGACCATCGACGTCCAGCGGTGGAACTGACGAATCCAGGTATTCCAGCTCAATGGCTCCCCCCTTCAAGACCAAACTGCCTTGCGTATTCCCTGTTCAGCCGCTGCCACCCCTCGAACTTCATCGTCTCCATGCCGACAATGCGGCCGATCGGTGTTCCACCGAGCAGGCGATCGAGCACGTCGAAGCAGATGTGCCAGCCGGCCGCGCCCATCGAGATGTAACGGCGATCGATGCTGGTCCACAGCGTCAGGCGCGTGCCGCCGCCGCGGGCTTCGAGCTCCCACTTCATGTCGTTGCCGCCCCAGTTGTACTCGAGCACCTTCGGAGCGTCAGCCCGCGTCACTTTGGTTTCGGTCACGTGCGACCCGGGCGCTCCCACGGTGGTGAGCTTCACCGTGTTTCCGGCCGCACCGAGATTGCCGTCCGCATCGAATGGCGCCCACTCGCGCAGTTCGGCCGGATCGGTGAGCGCCTGCCAGACCCTCTCCGGCGAGTGCCGCAGTTCCCTGACCAGAATCAGCGTCCACTGCTCCCCGCCCTTGCGGATTTCCGCCCCGCTGGCCGGACCCGGTGTGTACTGACCGCGCTCAGTCATCGTGCTCTCCTCGTGCTTTGAATCTTCCGGACAGTCCGCTTGGGTTTCGCGGATGACGATCGATCCGTGCGTTCGAGGTGGCGCTCCAACGCATCGAGGTGCGCGGACCAGAATCGGCGAAACGGCGCCAGCCAGGCATCCAGCGCCTGCAGCGGCGCAGGATTCAGCCGGTACAGCCGCCGTTGCGCGTCCACAGTGGATTCCACGAAGCCGGCCTCTCGCAGCACCCGCAGGTGCTTCGACACCGTCGGCTGCGACATCTGCAGGTGGCGCTCGATCTCGCCCACTGACTGCTCCGAGGCGGCCAGCAGGCTGAGGATGGCTCGACGATTCGGCTCAGCAATGACTCCGAAGACGGACTCCACGCCTTGAATGTACGCGTAACGGCATATGCCTGTCAAGGCATGTATATCGCCTCGAACGCACGGACAGAGCGGGCCCGCCGTCAGGGCCGCGCACCGATTGATCGGTCAGAGTCGCAATGCCCGCGACGGATGAACTGAGGCCGCGCGCAACGCGGGCACGATCGCGCCGGCGAGGACGACGGCGACAACGAGCAAGGCGCTTCCGCTCAAGACCAGCGCATTCGAAGCACTGACTTCGAACACGTAGGCGCTCATCAGCCGCCCCATCCACCAGGCAAGCCCCAGGCCGAACGCGCCGCCAATGAGGGCGAACCAGCCCCCCATCGACAGAACCAGCGCGAATATGCTGCGGCGCGTGGCGCCCAGGCTCAACCGAACCGCCATCTCACGGTCTCGCTGCCCGGCAACGAACGCGAGAACGCCGAAAACGCCGGTCCCGGAGAGCAGCAGCGAGATCGCGCCAAACGTCGCCATCATGAACACGCCGAGCCTCGACCACACCAGCGATGACGAGACGACGTTGCTCATCGTGTCGAACTGGACCGGCACGGCGGGATCGATGCGCTGCAGGGCGGCGCGAATCGCGGCAATCAGCGCTTCGGGATGGCCGTCGGCGGTGGTGACCACGTAGCTTCTGCGTACCGAGTCGCGCTGCGCATCAACCAGATAGATGACCGGTTCGGCCTGCTTGTCGAGGCTGGTGTAGCGAACGTCCGAGACGACGCCGATGATCGGCGCCGATTGTGGGGCAAAGTCATTGCCGGCGCGACGGAAGAACATGTTGTCGATGCGTTCGCGGAGCGGGTCAGCGCCTGACGGCAGGAACTTCGCGACCCAGGCTTCATTGACCATCACGGCCGGCTCGGTCTCTGCACGGTCCTCGCCGCTGAAGCTGCGGCCGCGCGAGACGCGGATGGCCAGCGCGTCGAACAACTCCGAACTGACGATCCGCAGGCGGCCATTGGGCCGGAACTGCGGCTCGACCGGCCGGCCGACGATGTCGGTAAACGTGGTGACGTCCCATTCACGACGAAGCGGCAGCGACGTCGCCATCGCCACCCTGGTCGCGCCCAGGGACTTCAGCTGCGCGCGAACCTCCTCGGAAAACACGCGCCCTCTTTCGACGTTGCCGTACGGCGGTCTCGGCAACAGCACGTCGACGATCAAGCGACCTTCGGCGCGAAAGCCGGGATCAACGGCGAGCAGATTCCGCGCGCTCAGAAACAGGCGGCCGGCGCCGGCGACCAGCACCACCGCCAGGGTCACCTCGCTGACGACCAGCGTCGAGAGCAGACGCCTCGTACGCGGGCTCAAGGTCCCGCCTCGGCCGCCCTCGTTGGCCACACTCAACAATCGCGCATCCGCCGTCGTCACCGCCGGCAGCAATCCCACTGCGATGGCCGCCAGACCCACGATTGTCGCGGCGAACAGCGCGACGCCCGGATCGAATCTCAGTCCGTCGGCACGAGGCAACGCGTCGCCGCCGATGACCGCGATCGCGCGAACACCGGCGTAGGCCAGTGGAATGCCGATCGCGGCGGCGGCGACGGCAATCACGGACGACTCCGCCAGCAGCTGTCTGACGAGACGGCCTCGACTCGCGCCAATGGCCACGCGGACGGCCAATTCGCGCGCCCGGGCCGCGCTGCGGGCCAGCAACAGGTTGGCGACGTTGGCAATCGCGAGCACCAGCAGCAACGCGGTCGCGGCGAACGCCATCAACGCGATCGGGCCGAGGTCGCCGACGATCGACTCGAGCAGCGGCCGGAAGACGAAGACACGATTGCGCGCCTGGTCGGGGTACTTCTCCCCCAGCGCTTCCCACATCGGCCCGAGCGCGCGCTGCACCTCGGCGGGCGCCACGCCCGGACGCAGTCGAACGTAGGCGTCGTAGCCGTGGCCAATCGTCTCCGCATACCTTTCCGCTGCCCAGAAATCGGTGTCGTGCGGCGCGTCGAACGTCGGCGGCGCGATCCCGACGATGACGGCAGAGCCGCGAGTGCCGAGACGAATCGTTCGACCAATGATGCCGGGGTCGGCGCCATACAAGCGGCGCCACGCGCGATCGGACAGCACGATGGAACGGACCGGCGGCGCCTCGTGGTCATCGGCGGTAAACGCCCGGCCACGCGCGATCGGCGTGCCGAACAGCTCGAAGAATCCTCGAGAAACACCGGCGGTGATGACCTGCCGCGCCTCGCCCCCGTCGCCGGCGATGCTGTCTTCGCCACGCAGCACGAGGACGGCGGCGGCGACCAGCGATGTCTGCTGGCGCAATCCGGACAGTTCCTCGGAGGCAACCAGGCCAATCGTGAATCGGCCATCGGTCATCCTCGTGCGGATGGTGTAGATGTCTCCGGGGGCGACGTACGGCAGCGGCCGCAGGAGCGTCGCCTGGACGACGGCAAAGAGGGCCGTCGGCGCCGCGATGCCAAGCGCGAGCGCGCCAATGGCGGCGGCGAAGAACGATGGCTGCCTGCGCAGGGAACGGAACGCCAGCATCAGGTCAGACATGGCAGCCGCTGCGCAATTGTATCGGCCCGACAACCGGCGCGGTCGCGCACGCTCAGGGAGCAATTCGTTACTGAATTTCAGAATCCGTGTAAATACGTCCGTATCGCAACGCCGTTGACGGTGCGCTGATTCGGCCTTTGCAGCTCGGAAATCCCGGCACGAGTCCTGCACTAGCGAGGCGCAGGACCATGTCGCCGAACAGCGCAGACACGCTCGCCGTTGCCGACAATCCGGCCGCTACCGTGGCCAGCACTGTGGCTAGTTCGCAGATCGCCGGCCTGCTTTTCGGCCTGACTGTGCGCGTCGTCGGCCTGACTCTTATCGCGGCGGCCCTCATCCTCACGTCTGCGACGCTGCTCGGCGCCCGCTGAGATAACAAGCCACTACTCCTCACGCAGCGCCTGCATCGGCTCGATGGCCGCGGCCCGTCGGGCCGGCCATGCCGAAGCCGCGAGCGAGACGATGGCGATCGTAATGACGACGCCAACGAACGTGAGCGGATCGGATGGCTGAATGCCGAACAGCAGGTTGCGCATCAGGGCGGAGCCGGCGGCGGCGCTGACGAGCCCGATAGGAACCGCAACGGCCACGAGCTTCAGGCCCTTGCCGATGACCAGCCCGGCGATGTCGCTGGCCGTGGCGCCAAGTGCTCGCCTGACGCCGATCTCGACCCGCCGCCGCTCGACGACGTACGAGAGGACGCCGAACAGCCCGACGAGCCCGGTGATCAGCGACAGCGCCGCAAAAGTCCCCATCACCGTCGCGTAGAAGCGCGGCTGCGCTGTGCTTTCCCAGATGCGATCATCGAGCGCCGCGGCCTGTTCGAGCGCGGCGTCCGGTTGCAGGCCGCGCAGCGTCGAGCGGACGAACGGCAGCATGTCGGCCGGACTCCCTGCGGTACGCACGACGACGCCGGCGCCCGATTGCGACACGACATCCGGCGGCGACTGCGCCAGCGGCACGTAGACCTCCGGCCGCGTCTTCGATCGCAGACCCGAGTGCCGCTTCGATCGCACGACGCCGACGACGCGGCACCAGTCGCCGAACAGCATCACCCGCTGCCCGATTGCCTCCCTGCCGGCGAGATACGTGGTGGCGAACGCATCGTTGACCAGCACGACGCGTTCCGACGATTCGGTGTCGCGCTCGAGCAGGCCGCGACCGCTGGTCACGGCCAGACCGAGCGCTGCGAAGTAGCCCGGGGTGACGACTTCCCGATGCGCCCGAAACGGGGACGCCGGATCAGCCGGCGCGATCCCGTCGATCCGCAGGGTGGCCTGCGAAAACGTCTCGCTCATCGGCAGGCTCGACGTGAACCCGGCCGCGCGCACGCCGGGATGTGCCGACAGTCGCGCCAGAAAATCCTGATAGAAGCGCGCGCGCCAGTCATAGGTTGAACCGCCCGCGGGCGGCAGCCGCACCTGCAAGGCCAAGGCGTGCCCCGGCTGAAATCCCAGGTCGACGGTCAAGAGCGTGACCAGACTGCGCGAAAGCAGCGAGGCGCCCACCGCCAGCACCATCGCGAGCGCGACTTGAATCACGACCAACGCGCTGCGCAAACGTTCGGCCCGGACTGCCGTGCCCGGCAGGAGGTGCACGTGGCTGCCGGCGACGGCGGTCTTCACGTCGGCGACAGGAGCCTGCCACGCCGGCAACACGCCGACCAGCAGCCCGATCGCGGCGCTCACCGCGAATGCGAACGCCAGTACCCGGCCATCGATGTGCACCTGCGCCGCCAGCAGCGGATCGATCGACGACGTCAGCGGAATCGAGACCAGAAGCCCGGCGGCGACGCCGAGGCCGGCGGCGCCGCCCAGAATCGCGAGCAGCGCACCTTCCAGAACCAGCGGACGCGCCATGCCCCAGCGCGACGCGCCGAGGGCCGCGCGGACTGCCATCTCGCGGTGACGAACCGTGCCGCGGGCGAGCAGCAGGTTGGTCAAGTTCACGCAGACGATCGCCAGCACGCACGCTACCGCCGCGAGCACCATCACCAGCGCGGGCTTCACGTCGCGGACGAGGTCGTCTTGAAGGCGCAGTACTTCGAAGGTCGCGGGCCGCGGCTGTTCGCCGGGCGGGGCGTTTCGCAACTGCGTCGACAACTCGCTCGCCTCCTGCTCGACATCATCGGTCGTCGCGCCGGCCGACATTCGCGCGACCACCTCAATCGGCGGGCCGACGAATGCGCGTCCCACGCCTGGCGATGCCTCCGGCAACCGCCATCGACCGGGCACGTAGACCGCCACCTCCGCCGCCGGAAAGGTGAACGTCTCCGTCAGCACGCCCACGATCTCGGCGGGCCGATCATCGATGCGGATGCTTCGTCCAATCGCGGCGGCGTCCCCCGCGAACGCGCGTTGCCAGAATGCACGGCTCAGCACGGCGACCAGGGGCGCGGCGGGATCGTCGTCGGCGACACCAAGCAGGCGACCGTGCACGGGCGTCGTCCGCAGCACATCGAAAAATCGATCGCCGACCTCGACCCTGACGCCGACGAATGACTCGGCTCCGGCGCCGACCCGCGCGTCGCTGATCGTGTAGGGCGCGATCGCCGCCAGTGCGCGGGAGGTTTTCTCCCAGCGGTTGAGCAGCATCCGCGGCACCGCGTC
Source organism: Vicinamibacterales bacterium (assembly GCA_036274055.1). GTDB lineage: Bacteria > Acidobacteriota > Vicinamibacteria > Vicinamibacterales > SCN-69-37 > DASUGM01. The sequence continues at coordinate 7,330 of DASUGM010000269.1, forward strand.
GACCGCCAGCGCCGGGCTGGGCCGGACTTCCCGGACACGAACGATCCGGCCGGGATCGCCATACGGCAACGGACGCAGCAGCACGCCGTCGATGACGCTGAACACTGCCGTGGTCAGGCCGATGCCCAGCGCCAGCGACAACAGCGCGACCGTGAAGAACCCGCGGGCGCGGAAGAGCGAGCGCTGCGCGTACTTGATGTCGCGCAACCAGACGTCGATGAGGAACGACGGCGAGGCGCGTCGCTGATGTCTGGGGCGCGGCCGTCCGAGGCCCCAGGCCAGGCCAATCGCCTGAAGCACCAGCCAGCGCCGGCGGCCGCGGGAACGGCGGCTGTAGTGCTCCAGCAGATCGCCGAGCACGTCCTCCGCCGTCGCCGCTGGCAGGATCAGCCGAAGCGCCGTGACAACGGCGCGGGCGAACACGTCCGGATCGGCCATCGGCGCGCGCTACGAGGGCTTGACGCGGACCATCACCGACCAGGACACGCGCTCCTGGCCGTTCTGAGTCGAGCGATTCTCGATCTGCATCGTGCCGTCGGGCATGAGCGTACGCGTCGTGACGAAGGTGCGGGTAATCGCCGCCAGCGGCTTGCCCGTACTGTCCACGGCGTTACTGTCGCTCAAGTCCATCTGGAACGTTCCGGTGGTGACGAGCGAAGCGCCCTTCCACACCGTCGTGCTCCGGCTCGTCGAATTCCGGGTGGCGTTGATGCTGACGCTGCCATCGAGCTTGTAGACGTCGTGGTTGATCACTTCCTTCTCGTAGCTGCGCTCAATGACTATCTCCTTGTCGGACTGCGTGATCGTCGTCACCGGAGTCATGACGATGGCGCCTGGTGGAGGCGTCGCGCCCGCGCCGGATGCTGCGGCGCCACCGGTTCCGGCGCCCGCGACACGCCAGACCTCGCCTTTCTTCTCAGTCAGCGCTTTGCTCGCGGCGGTGTCCTGACGCCAGACACCGGAAAAATCCGGCCGCTTCGACTGTGCCGCCACCATCGGCGCGCTGCCGAGCACCAGACCGGCGATCACGGCGAGCGACATTGTGTTCATGGTCATATTCAACCGCTCCTCTGCAGGGTATCTACCGTGGCCTCGGCTTGGCATCGAGACGGTGTTCGACGTTGGCCCACATGCTGACGAGCGCCCGGCGCGAATCCCGCAAGGCCGCGATGCCCGCCGGCTCGAGCCGGAAGTACCGCCGCGCCCGTCCGCCGCGCTCGGCCGATGGTTCGCCGAGCCGCGAGCTCAGCAGTCCCTTGTTTTCGAGCCGCTGCAGCGCGACGTAGACGGCGGCGCGCGACGGCATCCGCCCGGTGCGTGCCTCGATCTCGTCGAGGATCGGGACGCCATACGCGGGCGCTTCCAGGCGCAGCAGCGCCAGCAGGACGAGATGTTCGACTTCGCCGAGCAACTCTCGCGGCACGTTGCTAGCATATTGGATTAAATCAGTTTACTGAGTCAATTGGCTGAAATCGGTCAGTGCGTCGCCGGTGATGCCTGCCGCGCACTAGACTAGGCCGCATGCGGATCCCCGTCTTCGTCTCCTGCCCGACGGATCTCAATCCGGAGCAATAGAAGGTGCGCGACTCCTGGAAGACGCAATCGAAGACTGATGTGGCCGCGAAACGGCGAATCTACTTCGCCTCGTTTCCGCCGCCGACCCGGCGGCAACTCGCGGCGCTACGCCGAGGCATTCTCGCCGCGGCGCCAGGCGCGATCGAAGTCTTCACCTACGGTATTCCCGGTTTCCGATTCGAAGGCGCACGGTTGCTGTGGTACGCGGGATGGAAGCGGCACACGAGTCTCTATCCGGTCGGCGCGGCGGTTCGTCGCGCGGTCGGCACCCAGCTCGCCGGCTACAAGTCGTCGACGGGTACGATTCAGTTTCCGCTCGAGGCCCCGCCGTCGGCGGCGCTGGTGAAGAAGATCGTCCAGGCGCGAATCGCGCAGATTCGCGCCGGCGCGCCGGTTCGCCCGCGATGACGCTCAGCACGGGCACGCGCCTCGCCCACTACGAGATCATTTCCCTGATCGGCACCGGCGGGATGGGCGCGGTCTACAAGGCCATCGATCGGCGGCTCGATCGAACGGTGGCGATCAAGACGCTTCGTCAGAGCTCGGCAGATCTGCGGAACCGGTTCGAGCGCGAAGGACGAGTGGTCGCGTCGCTGCAGCATCCCCGGATCTGCACGCTACTCGACATCGGCGTCCACGACGGCGCCGACTTCATCGTCATGGAATACCTCGACGGTACCAAGCTCAGGTGCCCGCAGCCGCTCGAGAAGCTGATTGAATACGGGACGCAGATCGCCGATGCCCTCGATGCGGCGCACCGCAAAGGTATCGCCCATCGCGATCTGAAGCCCGACAACATCGTCGTCACCGCGAATGGCGTGAAACTGCTCGACTTCGGCATCGCCAAGGTCATTGGTGCCGACACGCTGACCGACACCGGCATGGCGATTGGAACGCCGGCCTACATGGCTCCGGAGCAGTGGCGCGGCGAAGGCAGCGACACGCGTTCGGACATCTATGCGCTTGGCTGTGTGCTGCACGAAATGGCGACCGGCCAGCGGCAGTGGGAATCGCCGGCGGCGCCGCCGCGGCTCGACTGGATCATCAAAGGCTGCCTCGCGGCCAATCCGGATGAGCGCTGGCAGTCCGTGCGGGACGTGAAACGGCTGCTGCAAGCGGCCGGCGAGCGTGACGTCGATGCGAGTTCGTCGCGCGCGCCGCGTCGCTCCGCTGCATGGGGTCTCGCGGCCGTGGCTGCCCTCGGCGTTGCCGCGACCGTGGGCAGCTGGCTGTTGACGCCTGCTTCGGCGCCGCCGATCTATCAGCTCTCGATCGAGCCGCCGGCGAATGCGAGTTTCGTGCTGGCCAGCAACCGCGAAGGCGGCATCGCCGTTTCGCCGGATGGCCGGGCGATCGCGTTTGCCGCGCGCGTCTCCGGCCGGGCGCAGTTGTGGGTGCGGCGCTTCGACGCCGCTGAAGCTCAGCTGATCGCCGGCACCGACGGCGCGTTCGATCCGTTCTGGTCTCCGGACTCCCAATCGATCGGGTACTTCACGCCCGATCGGCTGATGAGAGTCGCGGCCGCCGGCGGCACGCCGCAGATGCTCTGCCCCGTCGGCCAACGTCCGATGGGCGGATCGTGGGGGGCCGACGGTGTGATTTTGCTGACCGGCGCCGCGGAAGGCGACCTCGGGATCTATCGGATCGGGGCGGGCGGCGGCGCGCCCGTCAACGTGACTGCCGGCGCGTGGCCGCATTTTCTTCCCGACGGCGAGCGCTTCTTGTTTTCCAGGAACAACGAGTTGTGGACGGCAACGGTTAGCGGCCACGATCCCGCGCGCAAGATTCTCGATGCCACCGCACTTCGGCCGCAATACTCCAACGGTCACCTGCTCTACGTGCGCGGCCGGACGCTCCAGGCCCAGCGCGTCGATCTTCGTACGCTGACCGTGTCAGGCGATCCACTGCCGATCGAAGAGCTCGTGCCGGGCGGCGACGCCAACCCGGGTGAGTTTTCGGCAACACCGTCGGGCGTCCTCGCGTATTCGACGCTGACTCGCATCACCGCGCTGGTCTGGCGAGGCCGCGACGGCAAGCGCCTCGACGAGCTCGCCAGCGGCAGCGAGCTGGCGACGCCACGGATTGCGCCCGATGGCCGCCGCGTCGCCTTCGGACGCGTTGACAGCGGCAACACCGACATCTGGATCGCGGACCTCGAGCGCAACACGACTGTCCGGCTGACGTTCGACCCGGCCATCGACCGATGGCCGATCTGGTCGCCGGATGGCCGTCAGATCACGTACTCGTCGGGCGAGCCGCAGCGGCTCGACCTTTATCGCCGCGCCGCCGACGGCAGCGGCGCCGTCGAACGGCTCACCAGTCATCCGTCGTCACAGCACCCGATGGACTGGTCGTCCGACGGCCGCGCGCTGGCATTTACGCGCAACTCCGCCGTGCTCGGTACCGACTTGATGATCTGGCCGGCCGGCGGCCAGGAGTACATCTTTCTGCAGACGAAGGTCAGCGAGGCACACAGCCAGCTCGATCCGAAGACGCGGCGATGGATCGCCTATTCCTCGGACGACAGCGGCCGCCGCGAGATCTACGTGCAGCCCTTCGTCGCCGGTCAACCGGCCTCAGACGCGCGCTGGCAGATTTCCAGCGACGGCGGGACGATGCCGCGCTGGCGCGCCGACGGCACCGAGCTCTACTTCTGGAGTCTCGATGGCCGGCTGATGGCCGCGTCCATCGACGGCTCCGGTACGGCGCTGACGTGGACGCCGCCGGTGAAGTTGTTTCAGGCGGCGCCGCCGCCGCTGCGCACCAACGACATCACGTTCGATGTCGCCGCGAATGGGGAACGCTTTCTGGTCGTTGAGCCGGCCGAGCGCGTCGGCGCCGAGCCGATTCGCCTGATGACCAACTGGGTTGCGGCGACGAGGAGCGGCCGCCGATAGCGCCGGCTCGACCGATCGCTACACCGAAGTCGAAACCGCTCTAGCTAGAGCGAGGCCAGCCGCCAGTTCGCCCGCTGCACTTCCCGTTTGACGGAGAGAATCATCTCCGCGAACAGATCCCAGCCCTGCGCTCTGGCGTCGTCGATCTTGGTCTTGAGCCGCCAGATCGCGGATCGGCGCAAGTCGGCGAACTCCAGATCGATCGCGATCATCCGCGCGTCGGCGTTGGAGAGGCGGCGCAACAGGCGCCCGCGGGCGGCATCCGGATCGTCGTCAAGCGTCGCGTCCGGCATCCGCTCCCACGTGTTCATGATCAGCCGGAGACGATCTTCATCGCGTTCGGCGTAGGCGCGGTTGGCCTCGGCCATCAGCGAATGGCGGCGCCAGCGCGCGGGATCGTTCAGCGCGAGATCGGGGTGGAGGGATTTTGCCAGCTGCCGGAACATCTTCTTCAGATCGTCGGTCGGCGCGCCGCGATTGCTGCACGACGACACCATCTCGAGCTCGCGCGCACCGGCACCGTCATCGTCGTCGCCGGCGGGGTCGTCGTCGACGGCCGGCCGAAGCCCGGCTGCGATCTCGCGCGCCGCGATCTTCGCGTCAAGCTCGGCCAGTTGTGCGTAGTGCGGGCCGACCTCCTGCAAGTAGCGCCGCTGCAGCCGCTGCAGCTCGTCCTTGACCGACAGCAACTCGCGCTCGCGCACGGCAATCTCGAGTTCGAGCGCCACCAGCCGCGAGCGGTCGGCGTCGGGCGTCGCCGGCTGGAGGGTCACCGCGGCAGATTCCCCGGTTGGCGTTCGACGACGATTCCGCGGCCCGTTGAGTCGATCATTTAAATGTAACCATTTGGTTAAATACAATCTTTTCCTAACGTTTGTCAAGATTCGATCATAGCGCTGGCTGTGGCTGCCGGCAGGTCGCGCCGATAACATACGCAACATGGCCGAAGCCTTCGAAGATCACTACGAAGCGCTCCAACTGAGCCCGAACGCGACCAGCGAAACGATCGAGCGGGTGTATCGCCTGCTGGCGAAGCGGTATCACCCCGACAACCAGAGTTCCGGCGATGCGCAGAAGTTCGCGGAAGTGCACAAGGCGTTCGAGATCCTGTCGAACCCGGTGGCGCGCGCCGAGTACGACGTTCGCTACGATGAGTCACGCGGCGAGCAGTGGAACATCTTCGACCAGTCTTCGGCCGGCGATGAGCGCGAGGAAGATCGGCGGATGTTTCATGGCATCCTGTCGCTGCTCTACATCGCCCGCCGGCGCGACCCGAAGGGCGGCGGCCTCGGATCGATCACGCTCGAGAAGATGCTCGGCTGCCCGCAGCAGCACCTTGAATTCCCGCTCTGGTACCTGAAGGCCCGCGGCTGGATTCAGATCCTCGACACCGGCCAGGTCGCGATCACGGTCGAAGGCATCGACAAGCTGTCGAACCGCGAACTGGAATTGCCGAAGGATCGCCTGATTGCGGAACGCGCGGAGTCGAGCCCGCCCAAGGAACAGGTCGCGACGCCGCGGCTGGCCTCGAGCTGGCGCAAATAGACATTTGCGATTTGCGATTTGTAATTTGCGATTGTATTGGCGATTGCCTACTGGTGACTGCTATTGATGATTGGCGATTGAACGCTCGCGCTCTCGCTGCCTTTCTTCGACCTTCAGAGCGAAACGAACAGCACGAAGACCTGCCTCATCGCGACCCACGCACCACGAGACGAGGCGCCTTCAACAACAAAATACACAGGTAGAAGGCCGAGAAGAGCTCGGGAAGAACCCCTCGGTCTTCTCATTCTTCTCCCTGTAAACCTGCTCTTGGCAAGGGCTGTTCACTTAGTTCCTCTAGAATCACTTCATGCGCCTCTGGCGGGCCCGCAAACGTCACGACGCGATTGACGCCCGGCTCGAGGTGCGCGACGAGGACGTCCGCGTGACGCTGCTGCTCAACCAGCGGCGCCTGTGGCTGGCGGAATTCGAGACGGAAGATGCCGCCAAGGCGGCGGCGAACGCAAAATTGAAGGATTTACAGCGGGCGGGGTGGAACGTGCACTGGTAAGAACGCGGAGACGCGGAGAGCGCAAAGACCGCTGAGGATCTGGCCTCGGCGACTCCGCGATCTCTGCGCCTCCGTGAGAAAACTAGATCAGGCCGTTCAGGTTGCGCAGCGCACGGACGCGGACCTTGCGGCTCGCGGGCTTCGCCTTGATCATGATCTCTTCGCCCGTGAACGGGTTGCGGCCCTTGCGCGCCGAGGTCGCGGGCTTGTTGACGGTCTTGAGCTTCATCAGGCCGTTGAAATTGAATTCGCCAGCGCCCTTCTTGCTGAGGTCGGCGGCGATGATGGCGGTCAGCGCGTCGAACACTTCGCGCACTTTGCCCGTCTTCAGGTCGGTCGCGCCGGCAATCTGCTTGACGACGTCTCCACGCGAACGGCGCTTGCTGGCCGGCGCGGGCTTGAACGGCTTCTTCTTTGCGGTCTTTGCCATAGTTTTGAGTCCCTGCCAAGTGAGAATGGTGCCCACGTCGCTCTTTCGAGCCGACGCGCCCGACTCCGCGGCGCCGTCACGGCCTCCGGAGAGTCAGCGCCGAGTAGTGTAAACGAAAACAAGCAGAAATCTCGGCATTTCGGCGACTTTTTTTCGCCGCCACCGCCCGTCGCCGCGCCGCCGAGAGCGAACGGCGCGCGCCGTGCGACGCCGCACGCACGCCAGATCGTAAGGAAAAATAAGGCGTTTTCGATGATTTTCTGACGCCCAGGCGACCGCGCACGCCGCCGCCGACGTCGCCACCTCGGCGGCCGCGCGCGGCCCCGGTCGCGCCCGATCCGCAGCGCCGGCCCGGAAAAACGGCCACCAGCCCTGCCCGCCGGCGACACCACAGCCGTCTCGCAGCCGGTGAAATGAGCCTGCGGTCTGTCTTCCAAGAGCCTTCAACATGGAGGACATGGAGAAGAGCTACTTCTTGGAAAGACTTGCGAGATACGCACTAAGAGAAATGCCGCCTCAGAAGTGCGGAGGTCATGGAGAGCCGACAGCTGCGCTCAGGTCTCCTTCATTCCCTCCTCGGAATCCGCGTCTCACTCAGTCTGCATCTCGCGAGGTTTGCCCAGGAAGCTGATCTTCTTCGTGTCCTTCATGTTGAAAGCTCTTGTAGACACGCACAGCGCTCATCTCGTCTCGCATGTCGCATTTGTCCAAGCCAGCCAGCTGTCCGGCAGGGCTAGAGTAGCGCTCATGCGTTCAGCGGTCCTCGCGCTTCTCGTTGCCGGCGTGGTCACGTCGGCCATCCCGCAGGCGCCGGACCTGTCCGGCACCTGGGCCTTCAGCAAAGAGCCGCCGCCCGCCGGCATGACCCCGTCGCCCAGCGCGATCATGGGCGCGAAGTTCGCGATCAGGCAGGACGCGAAGACGATCACGATCTCGCGGGTGACGCGCGAGGTCACGATGCCGGTAACCTACGCACTCGACGGCACGCCGACGCGCTATCGCGTCCCGGGCCGCATGTGCGAAGGCGACGCGCAGTCGATCGAATCAACGGCATGGGACAACGGCGCCCTCGCGGTGACGCTGACGGGCATCGTCTCCGCGGGCACCGGCGCGGAGCGGACGCTGAACGTCAAGCGATTGATCCGCAAGCACGACGCCGACACGCTCCTCGTCGAAGCGAGCATCAATCAGCAGGGCAAGATGGTGCCGGTCGTCGCGGTCTACAAGCGAACGGCCGAGGCCATGCCGGCGCCGCTCCCGGCGCCCGACGTGAAGGGCGCGCCGGCGACGATCGCGCAGCTGGCGTGGCTGCCGGGTTTCTGGGTGCGCACGACGCCGCCGCCGGCGACCGCCCCGGCAAATACGGCGCCGCTCGTCACCGAAGAACGCTGGACGCCCGCCGCGTCCGGCGGCATGCTCGCGCTCGCGCGCACCACGCGCGGCGCGACGCTCTCGAGCTTCGAGTTCCTGTGCATTTCGGAACGGGATGGCAGTCTCGTCTACACCGCGATGCCCGACGGTCGGACCATGCCGACGTTCTTCACGCTGACCAGCATCACCGACACCAGCGCGACGTTCGAGAACCCGAAGCACGACTACCCGCAGCTGATCAAATACACACTCAAGCCCGACGGCACGCTCGAAACGCTGATTTCACTGTCGAACGGGCAGCGGCCGGTGACGGTGGTGCTCAACAAGCAGTAACTTCCCACCTGCCCTAAGCACTGAGCCGCCCGTGGGCGTAATCTCTCCCAACGCCCATGTTTGCTCGCGTGCTGGTCTGTGCCGCCGCGGCGGTCTTTCTCCAGGTCCAGACGCCGGTCCCGGCGACTGCGCCGACCGGTCTGATCGTGGGTCAGATCCTCGACGCGACGACCGGCCAGCCGATTCCTGAAGCGGACGTCACGATTCGATCGACGGCGACGGTCTCGCCGACGTCGCAAGTGCCGGCGATCAACACTCGCGTGATTGCCGACGGCAGCGGGCGCTACTACTTCGCGCCGTTGCCCGCGGGGGGCTACACGATCCGCGCCTCGAAGCCCGGCTATCTCGACGGCACGCTGGGCGCGAGGCGGCCGCCTTCGGTCAGTAACCGGGCACCGGGGCTGGCGCCGTACGTACTCGGCGAGGGGCAGCGCGCCACCGATGCGACGATCCGCCTGTGGAAAGAGGCGTCGCTCAGCGGCGCCGTCATCGACGACGCCGGCGAGCCGATGGTACGCGCACAGGTCATCGCACTCGCCCGGACGTTTGTGTCAGGACGACCGCGCTTCGTGCGTGCCGGGTCGAGCATGACCGACGATCGCGGCGCCTTCAGAATTTCCGCGCTCGCGCCCGGCCAGTACATTGTCGCGGCGCCGTCGACGCAGACCTCGTTTCCGATGACGGTGATGGACACCTACGCGCGAAACGGCGGCGGCGCGCGCACTCCGCTGCAGGAGGAAATGTCGAGTGCGATCCCCGAGATCTCCGTGCTCGGCAGTAATCGCAATCAGCAAGTGGGCGCGCACGTGCTGATGACGTTGAGCTATCAGCCAACGCCACCGCCGCCGAATGCCGATGACGTCCCGACCGTGTTTCGGACGACCTATTTTCCCAACGCCACGTCAGCGACGGACGCGCAGATGATCACGGTGGCCGCAGGCGAAGATCGCGCGAGCACCAACCTGCAGCTGCGTAGCGTTCGCAGCGCGCGCGTGTCCGGGTCCGTCAGCGGTCCCGCCGGCCCGCTGGCGTTGACGGCGTTGCGACTGGTACCCGCCAACTTCGGCGACGCCTTCCCCGATCGCGAGTTCGAAGTCGCGACGACGGTCAGCGACCCGACCGGCGCGTTCACATTTCTGGCCGTGCCGCCCGGCGCCTACACGTTGAAGCTGGTGAGCCCGCGCGGCCGCGCCCCGGCCAACGCCAACGCGCCCGCGGCGCCAATGGTGTGGGCTGCGCAAGCGGTGACCGTCGGCGACATCGATGTGACGCAGCTCGCCGTCATCGCGCGGTCGGCGGTGAAAGTCACCGGATCGTTCATCGTCGCGCCGTCGTCGGCGGCGCAGCGATCGGGCGTGAATCCAGGCGTGCAGGAGAACGTCATCTTCACGCCGGCAACTGAACAGGTTGCGCCATATCGCGCGATGAGCACCGTCACTCGGACGTTTTCGACCGAGATGCCCGGCGGCCGGTATTCGATGACGTTCGAGGAGCCGCCTGGATGGTTTGTCGTCTCCGCGGTTATCAACGGCCGTGACGTACGGGACGGCGTGTTCGATCTCACCGACGACGCGACGGTCGTGCTGACCTACAGCGACGATCCGACCCGGCTGGCCGGGACCATCAGAACCGCACAGGGCGTCAGTGATCCCACCGCGACTGCGCTTGTGTTCCCGACCGATCGCAGCCGCTGGTCGGGCTATAGCGCGGCGCCATCACGGCTCGCCTCCACCCGCGCCGCCACCAGAGGCGCCTACACGATCTCGAACGTCCCCGCTGGCGAGTACTTCGTCGTCGCCATCGCCGACGAGGACGCCGTCGACTGGATGAACCCGCTCACGCTCGAGCGGCTGGCACGCGTGGCGACGACCATCACGCTGCGCGACGGCGAGAAGCGGACCCTCGATCTGCGCACGGTGGTGGTGAGGTGATCCGGTTAGCGGTGCTGGTGGCCGGGGCGTTGATCGCGCAGCAGGTCGTGCGGGACGGCGCGGTGCCGCCGGTGCCGGCCGGGACCGCGATCGTCTCGGGAGTAGTGCTCAGCGCCGAGGCGACACCGCAGCCGGTGCGACGCGCGCGCGTGACCTTGAACGAAGAAGGGCGCGCGGTCGCCGGACGGACGACTACGACCGACGACAACGGCCGCTTCACGTTCGCGAGCGTTGTCGCCGGGCGTTATGCGATCGAAGCCTCGAAACCAGCCTTCCTCAATGTCAGGCACGGGGCGAAGCGTCCCGACGGCGCCGGCACGCCACTGACGGTCAAGGACGGCGAGCGTCACACGATCGAGATGCGCATCCATCGCGGCGCGGTCATCACCGGGACGGTGTTCGACGCGAGCGGACGGCCGCTGGCGGGGGTCTCGATCGACCCGTTGCGCTACGCATACAGCGTCGTCGACGGCGAGCGATCGCTCTCCAACTTTGTCCGCGTGACCACCGACGATCGCGGCGTCTATCGCTGTTGGGGTCTGCCGCCGGGCGAATACGTCGTCAGGGCCGACCTCAATCCGATCGGGCGGGGTCGCGGGGCTTCGGCGCTCGACGAAGTCAGGCGGTTGTCGGCGGATGACATTCAGCGCGCGCTGGCGTGGGCGAACGCCGGCCGGGGCATCGGCGCGATCGACACCAACGCGCCGGCGCCGCAACCGCAGGGCGAGTTGGTCGCGTTCGCGCCGACGTTCTACCCGGGCGTGTTCGACGTCCTGCAGACGCCGGCACTGAAACTCGCGGTCGGCGAAGAACGAAGCGGCATCGACATCATCATGCGGCGCGCGCCGACCGCGAAGATCAGGGGCACCATCGCTGCGGTCGAAGGTCTCCCGCCCAACGCGTTCAACGTCACGCTCAGGCCGACCGGCCCGCAGTCGTTGCTCCTGGGCCTGCCGTTTCAACCGGTCACGCAGCGTGCCTCAGATAGCGGCGCATTCATGTTCACGGGAGTCGGGCCCGGAACCTACGCGGTTGCCGCCACGCCGATCGCAGGAGCAATCACCGCACTGCCTGCCGACGCACCGGCGAGAAAAATGTGGGCGATGGCCGAGGTCGCCGTCGACGGCCGCGATCAGACGGTCGCGCTCGAGATGAGGCCAGGGATTCCGGTATCGGCGCGTTTCGTCTTTGAAGGGACGGCGCCCGCCCCGAAGATCCTGCCCGACGTGCGTATCTACCTGATTCCGCCGGGATCAGGCGGCGTCCTCAACGTCGGCGCGCTGGGCGTGATGAACGCCGACGGCACGGTGACCTTTGAGAGCGTCCTGCCCGGCCGATATCGCGTGTTCGGGCCGCTCGTGCAGCCGGCCGGCGCGCTGGCTCCCTACCGGCTGCAGAGCGCCATGGCGAACGGCCGCGACGCGATGGATTTCGGCGTCGACGTCCGCGCCGGAGTACCGGTCGAGATCACCTTCGTCTACCGTGACCAGAGCACCGGAGTTTCCGGCGTGCTGCAGGATCTTTCGGGACGGCCGGCGACGGAATACACGATCGTCGCCATCGCCGCCGATCGAAGTTACTGGCTGCCCGCATCACGCCGCATCCAATCAGTCCGCCCGGCCACCGACGGCCGCTTTCAGCTCAACGGCCTCCCCGCTGGCGACTACCTCATCGCCGCGCTGACCGACATCGAACCCGGGGACCTGAACGACCGCGCGTTTCTCGAGCAACTGGTGGCCGGGGCGATCAAGGTCAGCCTTGCCGACGGACAGAAGCTCGTTCAAGACATCAGGCTGAAATAGTTGACGAATTGACGGGTTGACAGATTGACGGGTTGACAGATTGACGGGTTGACAGGTTGCGAGCGTAACGGGCCCTAAATCAGTCAATTCGTCAACCCGTCAACCCGTCAACCCGTCAATTACTAGCTCTCCCGCAGTGTCTTCACGACGTTCGCATCCGCCGCACGCCGCACCGGAAACCACGTCCCGAAGATCCCGGTCGTCACCGCGATCAGCACCGCCAGCCCGAGGCTGTTCCGATCGCGCTGGGAAACGCCGTAGACGAGATCCGCAAACAGCGGCGCGACCAGCAGCGACAGCGCGAGGCCCACTGGCACGGCGGCGACCATGACGACGCCGCTGGTCCGGAAGTGCTGCCACATCACCTGTGCGCGTGACGCGCCGAGCGCAGTGCGAATCGCCGTGGCGCGGCGCCGCTGATGCACCACGAACGCGATCACGAGATACAGGCCGATCGCAGACAGCAGGCCGGCGGAAATCGACAGGAACGACACCAGACCGGTCACCGCGACCAGCGTGCTGGTCGCGAGCGTGACGTTGTCCTGCAGCATCGACACGTTCGCGACCGCGCGGCCCGGACCCACCTCGTTGATCGCCGCGACGATCGCCGGCGTCAGCAGCCGTGGATCGCCGGTCGCGCGCACGGTGACGATGCCGGCGTTCTGGAAGAGATTGCCGATTGGCGCGTAGATCTGCGGGCGCACGACGCGGCCGACCTCAATCGCGCGCGCGTGGCCGACGACGCCGACGATCTGCGCGTTCTCGAGCCCCCAGCCGACTCTCAGCGTCCGCCCGAGCACGTTCGGCTCCTCGGGAAACGCCGACCTCGCCAGCGTCTCGTCGACGACGATCACCGGCAGCGATTTCGCGTCTTCCTGATCGGTGAAATCGCGTCCCTTGAGGATGGGAATGCGCACGCTCTCGAAATACCCCGGCGTGACGGCTTGATAGTTCGCGGCCGGATTGAACGACGGCTCCTTCGACAGGTCCGTCTCGTAGCCGTCCATCATCGTCTGGCCGCTGAGCGGGATGTGGGTGACCACGCCGACGGCGGTGACGCCGGGCACCTGCCTGACGCGATCGCGAATCCGCTGATACAGCTGCGCGCGCGCCGCATTGTTGGGGTACTTGCGGAAGTCGTAGGGCACGCGCAGCGCCAGCACGTTGGGATCGAACCCGAGATCGACTTTGCTGAGCCGGGACGCGCTCCGCAGCAGTTGCACGCAGCCAAACGCGAGCACGACGGTCAGTGCGATTTGTGCGCCAACGAGGATGAGCCGCGAGCGCGTACCCTCAGCGCGGCCGCCCTGGGCCGATCCGGTGCGCAATGCGTCCCACATCGTTCCGCGGGAGATCTTCCACACCGGAAACAGCCCGGAGAACATCAGCCCGGCGAGCGAGAGCAGCGCCGAGAACGCCAGCAGGTCCCAACCGACGGCGATCTGATCCCAGCGCGGCACGGTGCGCGGAATCACCTCGCGGATGCCGGCGATGGCGGCGAGCGCGAACAGGCCGCCGAGCAGCGCGCCGCCGCACGCGAGCACCAGGCTCTCGCTGAGCACCTCGGCGACGAGCGCGCTGCGGGTCGCGCCCATCGCCGATCGGATCGCGATGTCGCGCTCGCGCGTGCGCAACCGCGCAATGACCAGCGCGGTCGCATTGGCGAAGGCGATGAACAGCAGGAGAATCACCGCGCCCACGGCGGCGCGCAGCGCCGGCCTGGTCGTCCGCGTCATGTCGTCGAGGACGGGCGCGATCGAGAAACGCAGGCGATCCGGATAGAACGACGGGAACTGCGCCTTGCTGCGCGCCGCCAGGAGATCGAGACCGGCTTGCGCCGCTTCGAAGGTCGTGCCGCGCTTGATGCGCACGAGCGTCGGGTATTGCCACGAGTTGCGAAAGTCAGTGAGACGGAACGGCGTGTAGATGTCGACCGGCTGCGGCACGGCGCGGCCGGTGACGAGACGGAAGCCCTCCGGCAGCACGCCGATGATCTCTGTCGGCCGGCCGTCGACGAACACCACCTGTCCGAGCACGGCGCGATCGCCGCCGAAGTGCCGTTGCCAGGCAGCGTAGTCGAGCAAGGCCTTCTGCGGCGGCGGCGGAGGCAGGGGCGGGGGCGCCACCGGTGGCGCCACCGGCGGCGCCGTGGGGCCAGCGCCCGGCGCCGGCGCCGGCGCGCGCGGCGGCCCCGGCGGCGGCAACGGCATGTCGGTTTCTTCGAAGTTACGGCCCAGGATCGGCCGGACGCCGAGCATCGGCAGCATGCCGGAAGTCATGCTCAGCTGCGACAGCGACGTGAACGACGGCCCGCGGCCGAGCGACACCTCGGTGATGCGCCGCTCGCTTTCGACGCTCTCGAAGATCTGAGACATGCGCATGTCGATCGCTTCGGCCGGCGACAGCCCGGGGTGCGCGCTCAGCTGCCCGAGGTCGATGCGCATCAGGCCGAGCCGCTCGGGCTCGTAGTAATCGAGCGGCCGCAGCAGCACCCGCTCGAACACCGACAACATCGCCGCCGCCGGACCGATGCCGACGCTGAGGATGAACACGACCGCCAGCGTGAAGCGCCATTCGTGCCGCAGCCGACGCGCGGCATGCCTGAAGCCGGTGCTGAAACGTCCCATGAGTTGTCTCCCTGAAGGGCCATCACCGCGACGGAACGCGCGGGCGCTGACGGCGGCGCTTGCAAACGCGATCGCGCTGGCCCAGAACCACAGGCGGTTGAAATGGCGGCGCGCGTCGACGCGATCCGTGAAGATCTCGATCAACTCGCCGACGACGTCGTCGCGCTCCGCCGCCGGCAGGCAGCCATCGAGCAGACGGATCGCCGTCAGCGGCGGGTGTGCCAATGGACCGCCCGGGTGGGGGTCCATTGGCCCCAGGTGCGGCGGCAGCGTCCTCACAGCTTGCCCTTGTCGAGAACGACGCCGTCCCAGAGGCGGGTCAGCGTCCGCTGCGATTCGCGGAGGACGCGGAGGCCGGCCTGCGTCGGATCGAAATGACGTCGCGCCCGGCCGCCGCGGCGGGCCTCGGGCTCGCCGAGGCGCGATCGAATGAAGCCTTTGTCCTCGAGCCGCTTCAGCGCGAGATACACCGACGGCCGCAGAATCTTGCGCCGGGTGTGCTTGCGCAGCTCGTCGACGATCGGCACGCCATAGCTTTCCGCGCCGAGACGGATGATCGACAGCAGCACCAGGTGTTCGAGTTCGCCCAGCGGCTCGGAGGTCATGTTGGTTTTATATACCAACATGACTAAATCAGAAACGGCTATTTTCGCAGGACGATCTGCACCGGCTCGTTCTGCGCGTTGGCCAGATTGTGCATGTCGCACGACGTGATCGACAGGCTGACGACGCCGCTGATCTCGCTGGTCGAGGCCGGCAGTTGGGTCGAACCAGGATTGACATAGACACTGATCTCGCACCCGATCGTCCGGCCCGGCGGCGGCGGACCCTGCGTGCGCAACTGAAACGACACCTGCTGGCTGTTGCTGTTGCCGCTGACCTGGCCGGTCGCGGTGCCCGGGTTGACCAGCGTGTCTTTCGTGATCGTGACCGCCCCGCCGAGCTGATCGCCGCTGGCGGTCAGCGACCATCGCACCTGGAATTCGCCGCCGTTGTTCGGCCGGGTGATCGTGCCGGCCCACTCGCCCGTCATCGTCGCGGCGGCCGCCGCCGTCGCCGCGGTCGGGCTGCTGCCGCCGCACGCGAGTGCGGGCAGGAGCAGGCTGAGAGCCGCGGCGCGAACCGTGAATCGTCCTGATCTGAACATCTGACCTCCCCCCACGAAAATGCCCGGAGGTCGGGCTGGGCTCAATCGTCAAATGCGTGCATTAGCGCTCATTCAGAGCGAAAATGCCGCTGACGTGCGACTCGACTCGTGGAAGGCCATCGCCCAGTACCTGACGCGCGACGTTGCCACCGCGCGGCGCTGGGAAAAGATGGGGTTGCCGGTGCGACGCGTACCGGGCGGACGCGGCTCATCGGTGTTCGCCTTCACCGAAGAAATCGACCAGTGGCTCGCTGAAGGTGGAACCACCACGGCGCCGCCGCCGGCCGCCGCGCCCGGGGCCACGGTCAAGACGTGGGGGCGCCTGTCCCGGCTCCTGGCCGTGGCGGCGCCGCTCGTCGTCGCGCTCGGCTGGTGGGCGCGGGTCTCGCACGCAACCATCGGCGACGTGCGGATCGAACTCACGCCGGAGGCGGTGATTGCATTCGACCGCGCCAACGCCGAGCAGTGGCGCCACGAGTTCCCGGGTGATCGGAAGACGGCGCTGTCGCCGGTCGCGCACCAACCGCAGATGGTCCTCGGCAATCCGCCCGCGGTGCTGGCGATGACCGCATATTCGATTCTCGACCAGACCGAGGCGGCCGTCGGCGGTCAGCTGTTGCAGCTCAATCTGCAGGGCCGGCTCCAGCGCAGCTTCTCGTTCGACGACAGCTATCGCTTCGACGGCAAGACGTTCGCGGCGCCCTGGGCGATGACGACATTCGCCGTCAACGATGCCGCCGGCGCGCGTCGGATTGCCGTCGCCGCGCATCACTACGTCTGGGATCCCGGCATCGTTACGATTCTGGACGATCAGTTCCGCCGCCACGGCACGTTCGTCCACGCCGGCTGGATCGAGGCGGTGCGCTGGCTCGACCCGACGCGTCTGGTGGTCGGCGGCTACTCGAACCAGGAAGCCGGCGGGATGATTGCGCTCCTCGATCCAGACGCGCTCGACGGTCAGGGACCCGCCGAGGAAGGCACTCGCCACTACTGCGACTCCTGCGGGCGCAATCGGCCGCTGGCGATGGTGGTGATGCCGCGCAGCGAGGTGAACATCGCTTCGGGCGCGCGCTTCAATCGCGTCGTGCTCGACTCGATGCACAGTCACATCGTCGCCCGGACGATGGAAGTGCAGACCGGCCCCGAAGAGCCGGCCGACGCGATCTACGAGTTCGATCAGACGCTGCAGCTGGTCGGCGCGACCTACAGCGAGCGATACTGGACCGTTCACCGGCAGCTGGAACTGGCCGGCAGGATCTCACACGGCCGCGAGCGGTGTCCCGATCGCGCCGGGCCGCGCACGATCCGCGTCTGGACGCCTGCGAACGGCTGGCGGACGCAGGCGGCGCGGTGAATTCAATGAGGCCTTTCATGATCGCCAGTCGCCGGATTCTCGTTGTCTCGCTGATGGTGGCCGGCATCGTCGCCGGTGCGATCGCGCAGGAGCCTGCCGCGCCGCAGTCGAGCGCGAGGCGGCCGGTGATCGCCGGCCGCTCGAAGGTCATGACCAAGTACGGCATCGTCGCCGCCAGCCAGCCGCTGGCGGCGCGCGCCGGTGTGCAGATCCTCGAGCGCGGCGGCAACGCCATCGACGCCGCGATCGCGACCAACGCGGTGATGGGCCTGGTCGAGCCGCATTACAACGGCATCGGCGGCGACGTCTTCGCGATCTATTACGAGGCGAAGAGCGGCAAACTCTACGGCCTCAACGCCGGCGGCTGGGCGCCGTCCGGATTGACCGCTGAGCTGATCAAATCAAAAGGCTCGACGCGGATGCCAGGCGCTGGCATCTACACCGTCACCGTGCCCGGCGCCGTCAAGGGCTGGGAGTTGATGCGCGCCCGCTTCGGCAGGTTGCCAATGGCGGACTTGCTCGCGCCCGCGATCTTCTACGCCGAGGACGGCTTCCCCGTCAGCGACGTGATCGCCGATGCGTGGCGTGCGGCGCAACGGAAACTCGAACAGGGGCCGCACGCCGCCGAAGTCTTCCTGCCCGGCGGCCGCGCCCCGCGCGCCGGCGAGATCTTCAAGAACCCGCAGCTCGGCGCGACGATGCGGCTGATCGCGGAGAAGGGCGTCGCCGGTTTCTACGAAGGCAAGACCGCTGACGCGATCCTCGCGGTGTCGAAGGAACTCGGCGGCACGATGACCGCCGCGGATCTCAAGGAGTACCAGCCCGAGTGGGTCGATCCGATTTCGACCACTTACCGCGGCTGGACGGTCTACGAGTTGCCGCCGAACACGCAGGGCATCGCCGCGCTGATGATGCTCAACATGATGGAGCAGTATCCGCTCGGCGAGTACGGGCTCACCAGCACGAAAGCGATGCACGTGATGATCGAGGCGAAGAAGCTCGCCTACGCCGACATGCTCCGCTACGTCGCCGATCCGAAATTCGCGAAGGTGCCGGTGCTGCCGATGCTCGACAAGAACCTCGCCAGGGCACGGACGTCTTTGATCGATCCGGCGAAGGCCGCATGCCGCGTCGAGCCCTCGAAATACGCCGGCCTGACTGACGGCACCGGCGGCGACACGATCTACCTTTCCGTCATCGACCGCGACGGCAACATCGTCTCGCTGATTCAAAGCCTCTACTCGTCATTCGGCAGCGGCATCGTCGCGCCGGGGACGGGAGTGATGCTGCACAACCGCGGCGGCCTGTTCACGCTCGAAGACGGTCACCCGAACCAGATCGCGCCGCGCAAGCGACCGCTGCACACGATCATTCCGGCGTTCATGGAAAAGGGCGACGTCAAGATCGGCTTCGGGATCATGGGCGGCTTCAACCAGGCGCAGGCGCATGCGCAGTTCGTCTCCGACGTCGTCGACTTCGGCCTCGACGTGCAGGAAGCGCTGGAGGTCGGCCGCTTCACGAAGGGCTCCTTCCAGGGCTGCGACGTCGACGTCGAGGAACTGGTGCCCGACGCCACGCGCAAGGCGCTCGCGGCGATGGGGCACGATGTGCGCTCGGTCCGGCCGCGCTCGGGGACATTTGGCTACGGCCAGGCGGTGATGAGCGACGGCAAGGGTGTGCACTACGCGGGCTCGGAGCCACGGCACGACGGGGCGGCCATTCCGGAAGCGCCGGCCGTCTTCAAGATCAAGTGACGTTCTTGCGTTCGGAACTTCGGGAGTTCGGGCGTTCCGTTCTTGCGTTCGTCAGTTCTTCCCTTCCAGTGCCGGCTGGCTTGCGCACTGAGGACTGAAGAACGTTCGAACGTAGGAACTGAACGCCCGAACGCCCGAAGTCCCGAACGCAAGAACGTACCTAGCGAATAATCCGCATGAGCCGCCCGAGGAATCCGCCCGTATAGGCGTGCAGATCGCACTCTTCCGTCGGCTCGGTCCCGGCGCGGAAGTACTCGACGCCGACCTGATCCTTCTCGACGCTGTCGCCGTCGGCGTCGATGGTTTCGACGTGATGGCAGCCCTCGCCCGGAAGTTTTCCCGAGATTCTGCAGACCTGCACGGCGATGATGCCCGGCGGCGGGCGCAGCCAGGCGGGCTTCTCGCCGGCGGTGGCGGCCTTCATGAACCGGCCCCAGATCGGCGCGGCGAGCTCGGCGGCGTAGCCGCCCGGCATGATCGACGTCGGCTGATCGAACCCGACCCAGACGCCGGCGACCAGCGCCGGCGTGAAGCCGACGAACCATGCGTCACGGTAGTCGTTGGTGGTGCCGGTCTTCCCCGCTGCCGGCAGCCTGAAGCCGACCTGCCGGGCGCGATAGCCGGTGCCGCGATCGACGACGTCGGTGAGCATCTGCGCCATCAGGAACGCGTTCTGTTCGGTGATCGCCTGCGACGCCGCCGGGTGATCGGCAAACAGCAGCTTGCCAGTGCGATCTTCGACCCGGGTGATCACCACTGGCGGCTTGAGCCAGCCGCCGTTGGCGAAGACGCCGTACGCCGAGGTGAGCGACAACAACGTGACGTCGCCGGCGCCGAGGGCGAGTGACGGCACCGCCGGCGCCTCGAGGCCGACGCGCGCGGCGTAGTTGACCGCGTTCGAGATCCCGACGGTGCGCAGCATCTGCACCGCGGCGCGGTTGCTCGAGGTCCGGATCGCGGTCCGCACCGTCATCGCGCCGGCGCCACTGTGTCCGTCCGCCGGCAGCCACGCGCCCTGCGGGGTCATCGTCGGATCGTCGAGATCGTCGAGCAAGGTCGCCGGAGACGCGCCCATCTCGAGCGCCGCCGCGTACACGAACGGCTTGAACGCCGAGCCGGCCTGACGGTGCGCCTGAGTGACGCGATCGAACTGGCTGCGCTTGAAATCGCGGCCGCCGACAAGCGCCCGCACTTCCCCGCTCGTCGGATCGATCGCAACGATGGCCGCCTGCAGCCGCGCTTGCGCCGCCGATGCCGGCGTCGCCGGTGAAGGCGCGCCGGTCTTGCCGCGCTTCGCGATCTCGCGTCTGCGCGCGCCGACGAACGACGCGGTCTTCTCGATGTCCGCGAGTCCGCGCGCAACCGCGGCCTCGGCGGCGTGCTGGGCCTTCGGGTCGTAGGTCGTATAGACCTTGAGCCCGCCACTCGCGACCGTCTGCCAGCCAAAGCGATCGACGAGCAACCGGGTGACGTAATTCTTGAAGTACTGTCCGGTCTCGTCGTCATCCTTGAAGCCGTTGCGGACCTCGAGCGGCGCCTTGTCGGCGGCCGCGGCGGCGTTGGCGTCGATGAATCCGGCGTCGGTCATCCGGCGGAGCACCACCGATCTCCGCGCCAGCGCCAGCGGCTTGGCGTCCGTCGGGGTGTACTTCGACGGCGCTTTGATCAACCCGGCGAGGGTCGCCGCTTCTGCCAGCGTCAGCGACTTCGCTGATTTGTCGAAATAGCCCCGCGCCGCCGCTTCGACGCCATACAGCCCTTCGCCGAAGTAGATCTTGTTGAGGTAGAACTCGAGAATCTCGCGCTTGCTGAAGCGGTGCTCGATGCGGAGCGCGACCACCGCCTCCTTGAGCTTGCGGCGAAGCGTCTTTTCGTCGGAGAAGTAGGTCTTGCGGGCGAGTTGCTGCGTGATCGTCGAGCCGCCCTGCACGGCGTCGCCATTGCGGAGATTGGCGAGCATCGCGCCGCCAATGCGCCACACGTCCAGGCCCCAGTGACGATAGAAGCGCGCGTCCTCGGTCGCCAGCACGGCGTTGATCAAGTCCGGCGATATCTGATCGAGCGGGACCTGGATGCGGCGTTCCTTGAACACCGTGAAGGCCGTGGCGCCGTGGGCATCGTACAGCGTCGTCGCCCGCGCCATCTCCCCGAGCTTGCCGATCTCGCGAAGATCTGGTGTGAACACCAGCAGATCGGCCGCCAGCAGCACGGCGACGCCGGCCGCGATCCACGCCGGAATCGCCCAGCGTCCCATGCCCGGATCTCTTCAGATGTGATGCCAACGCCGGCGCCGGGATCCGGGCGTCGAGCCGGGCCGATGTAGGTCGCTACTTGCTCACGTCGAGCACGTACGCGGTCTGATTGCCCGTCAGGACGAACAACTTCTTGCCGTCCGGACTGAACACCGAGTAGGCGACGTAGGACGTGAACGTGAACTCGTCTTTCTTCGTCATCGTTGACAGGTCGTAGAGCGTCAGCTGTCCGGATGCGTTCTCGACACTCAACAATCCGGTCTCGGCGCTGACCGCGGTGTCGTTGCCGAAGGCGCGGCCGATCTGCGCCCCGCTCGAGAGCGAATACACGAGCACGCGATTGGAATTGTCGACGGCGACGACGGCATCCTTCGCGACGGTGACGTCGCGCAACCGGAACGAGCCCTTGCCGGTCTCGACGAACAGGCCGCCGCGCGGCTGCCCGGTGGCGGCGTCGAGGACTTGAATCAGGTAGTCGCCTTCCTTCTCCTTCAGCGACGCCATCTGCTTGGCGAGCGCCGGTGTTTTTCGCGCCTCGTCGCGCGCGGTCGCCGTCGACGCCGGCCACACGAACACGACGTTGCGCTGCTCGGGATCGACGAACACCTCCGGCGGTTCTTTCGAGAAGTTCCGCGACCACAGCGTCGTGCCAGTCCGCGAATCGCGCAACTCGATCTTCATCCGTTCGAGGACATTCCCGCCCTGTTCGAGCGGCGCTCGCACCACGAGGTACGGTCCATACTGCGCTGCGCTCTGGTCCCTGATCTCGCCGAGCCCGGACGCGGACTTCGCCGCCGGGTCGAACTTGACCATGCGGCGCGGTTCGGCCGCCGCCTTCGGGAAGTCGGCGAAGAACGACAGATCCTTGTCGAACCAGGCGCCGCGGAAGCCGCGCATGTAGAAGATGCGCTCGCCCGATCCGAGGGACCAGACGCCGCCGCGCGACTGACCGGAGACCGCGACGTACTTGAAGTCCGACGACACCGCCGTCGCCCGCAACCGGCCCAGGCCCGCGGGCGGCAGCGTCGTCACGGCTTTGATCTGGTTGTCGGCGACGTTGTAGATCGCCAGTTCGCCGGTGTTGCGCTCGGCGACGAAAGCGTCGCCGTAGATGTCGATCGCCAGGTTGATGCTGCCTTTGACGATCATCGCCTTGGCAAGATCGGTGACCACGACTGCGTACTTCTGATACGGCCGGATGAAGACGAAGTCGCCCCTGGTCGCACCCTCGAGCCGGTTGCCGTTGAGCGGGAACGTCGAGGTCGCCTCGCCGGAGGGCAGCGAGATCATCCCGGATTTCTTCGGATCCGCGGCGTTGAAGCCGACGATCCGATCGTTGCCGAGGAACGCGAAGCCGCTGACCAGCAGCCGTCTCGCCGGGCCCTTCAGCGGCACCGGCGCCTTTGCGGTGACGTCGTAGAGCATCACCGCCTCCTCGGGTCCAATCTCGTACTCAGCCAGGCCCTGACTGCGGAAGCCGGCGGCGAAGTATTTCCCGTCGCCGGAGAAATCCATCGCGACCGGATGATCGTCAATCGCGTCGGTGTCGCCGAGCAGCATCGCCAGGTACTGGAAATAGAAGAGGACCGGATTCGGCGAGTAGAAACCCTTCCGCTGCAGCAGCATCGCATTCGAGGCGACGTCGATCAGGTTCAAATTGAAATCCCAATCGAGGCACGCGAGCGTCTTGCCGTCAGGCGCGAGCGAGGTCTGCCAGCAGCTTCTGCGGACGACGACGTCGTGCGCGGATTGCATTTTCCTGGCGGCGACGCTCCAGATCTCGACGCGCAAACCCGGCGTGTGGAACGTCACCAGCTGCGAATCTCCCGAAAACCGCGCGTTCTCGGCCTCGCCCGACGGGATCCGAAACAGGGTCGCCAGCGGTTCGCGCGACAACACGGTGATGCCGCTGTCGTCCTGTGCCAGCAAGTAGCGGCCGTCGGGACTGAAGCGGGCGTGGGTGACGTCGCCGCGCAGGCCCGGCTGCAGGACGGTGCGCGACTCGACGTTGTGCAGCATCTCGGTGCGACCCGTCGGCGTGAACGCGATGACATTGGCCTGCCACTGGCGGTAGGCGTCGGCCGCCGTCGCCGGACGCGCTTCGACGCAGCTCTGCGGCAGCGCGCTGGTCGTGCGCAGCATCTCGCGCAGGCGTTTCGACTCGAGCGAGGTCGTGCCGAAGAGATCGGAGAAAAAGCCGCCGGTATTCCCTTTGGTCTCGGTAAAGCGATCGAACAGCCGCGCGTGCGCCTGCGGGTCGTAGCCGGAGGCGGCGACGACGAACAGGCCGATGCGATCGGCCTCGACCTGGTCCTTGTCCTCGTGACTGGCGCCGCGCTGGAACGCCTCCGGCCGCCGGTTGGCGTTGTCGGTCAGCCGGTTGTATTTCTCGAAGATGTCCTTGCGATCGCCGACCTGAGTGACGCCGATGACGTCGCGGAACAGTCGCGTCATCGACTGCGTCTGCTGGCGCGCGACCAGGTGGCCCATCTCGTGGCCGAGCACGCCGGCGAGCTCGTCTTCGTCCCTGGTGAAACCAATCAACTTGCGCGACACGTAGATGCGGCCGCCGGGCAGGACGAACGCGTTCAACTCCGGCAGATCGATGAGGAAGAACTGCAGCCTGAGCTTCGTCGGCGGCAGGTGCCGCGCCAGGCGATCGCCGACGCGCGTGAGGTCGGCGGTCAGCGGGTCGTTGTTGATGATCCGCAGCTGCGGCGCCATCGACTCCGCGATCGCGTCACCGAGATCGTTCTCCTGCTCCTCGGTGAAGATGTTCGGTTGCGTTGCCGCGGGCGGCGATGGCGGCTGGCAGGCCGCTTGCCGCGGCGCGGCCGAAGTCGGCGGCGCCGATGTCAACAGCACGAAGAGCGCGGTCAGCAGCAATCCACGAGTCAGACGCATGGGCTCCTCGTCATCGAGGCGGGTTTCCGATGATGGTGACGTCGCCGCGCAGCGCCGGCACGGCGCTCTCGCAGTGTTGCTCGAAGGTCGCGCGCAGCCGTTCGATCGTATCGCCGGGACCGTACTGAATTTCGTAAATCACGAACTGGCCCGTCAGCGTATTGCAGCCGCGACCCATGCCTGAAAAATCAAGTCCGGGTGCAACTGGCGATTGAAACGGGTAGCGAGTGGCGCCGGCGTAAATGCCGGCAACCAGGCGTTGGCCGATCGGCGCGTCGAGGTTCAGAGTCCAACCGTTCGGAAACCCGAGGTTCACCGAGACAGTGAGATGCCTCGCGGCATTCGACGTGATCGCCGAAATCGCCGCGTTGGCGACCGTATACGTGGCCGTCTGGCCACCACCGATATAGTCCCCGGCATCGCTCACGTACGTGAACGTCGTCGTTGCCGGTGTCGGAGAGGGCGGCGCCGGGGGAGGCGGCGGTGCAGGCGGTGCCGGACCGAACGGCGCCACCAGCGAGATCTCGCCAAACGAAGCAGCCGTCCCGCCTTCGCAATGCTGCTCGAAGGTGACACGAAATCGTTCGATCGTGTTCGCGCCGCTGAATTGCGCATCGTGAACCACGAACCCGCCCGCGGTCTGGTTGCAGCCTCGGCCGTTGCCGCCGAAGTCGAGGCCAGGATTCGTGGCGGAACTGAAGCGCTGTGCCGACCCGTACGTTCCAGGGATGAGCTGGCCGCCTTGCCTGGCAGACAATGAGATTTGCCAGTTCGTGCCGTCGGCCGGAGTGACGGTGATAGTCACTGCGCCTCGCGAAGCATCGACGGATCCGGTAAACGCGGCATTGGCGCGGACATCGACCCGACTTGTCGGGCCGACGATGTAGTCGCCGGGCTGGCCGATGACGGAGAAGTACGTCGTCGCGCCAGCTGGCGGCGCCGGTGGCGAGATCGCGCCCGATTGCTGGAGGAATACTGAAGAGTCACCGACGAACACACGACCGGAACGTGCGTTGGGCGAAGTATTTGCGGCGACCACGGCGTCGAAAGCCCCAGGTCCGGTGCGTGTCCCCCCGGGAACCGTCACGAAACCTGCATCGACGGTCGCCTGCCACGCACAGTCGGCTGAAGCGGCGACGGTGGCCGTCGTGGTCCCTCCCGTCGCGGCGAACGAAGTATTGGACAGAGAGAGCCCGGTGACACACGATGGCGCTGCCGCTTGAGACACCGAGACCGTGCGCCCTGCGATCGTCAGCGTCCCGCTGCGTGCAGCGCCGCTGTTGGCGGCGACCGCCACCGATACCGATCCGGCGCCAACCGCGCCGGCGCCGCTGGCCACCGTCAGGAATGGCGCGTTCGATTGCGACGTCCAGCTGCAATTCGTCCCCGACGTGACGGTCACCGCGACGGTGAGCGTCTGCGCTCGGGCATCGATCGCGGGCGTAAGCGGTGCGACCGCGAACGCGCACGGCCCCGGGGCCGCGCTCTGAATTACTCGAACCGCGCGACCGGCAACCAGCAGGTTCGCGGTGCGCTCGCTGCCGGTGTTCTCGGCGAGCATGATCTTCACCACGCCGTCCTCGGTGCCCGATGCGCCATCGACAATGGTCAGGAATGGATTGGCGGACGTGGCCGTCCACGAACAATTGGTTCCGTCGGTTCGGCTCACGTTGACCGTCGCCGGTCCTCCGGCGGCCTCGATGTTCAGGACCTCGGGACTGACTCGAAACCCGCACGGCGGCTTCGCCGCCTGACGGATGGTGACGCTCAGCGAGCTGACCGTCGCCGTACCGACACGTTCGGTGCCGCTATTTGGCGCGACCATCAATTTCTGCAATACCGCGTCGCCCTGTCGTGTCTGCTCGCCAACGGTGATGAACGGCGACGCCGTTGAGGCATTCACTGCGCAGTTCGCCGACGTCAGAACAGTGACGATGACCTCGCCACCACTAGAGGCCGCGGCTTGCGACAGTTGTTCAGGCGCGATGGCGTACGAACACGCTGGCGGCGTCGGTTCGGCGGGTAGCTGCGACGTCGCGCCGCAACCCGACATCGGCAGCGAAACCGCGACAATCGAGAGGAGCCCGGAGAGGAAACGGTGTGAGTCGAGAGACAAGCGAATTACGGAACCAATAATACGTCACACGTTCAACAGCATCTTCATCAAGTTCGGAATGCCCTTGCCCTGGAACTGACGATCGCGGCCGATGTCGGTGCAGGTGTCCATCAGCACTTTCTTCACCTCGTCCGGACGGCCGCGAAACTCGCGCCGGACCGACAGAAACGCCGCCAGCAGGCCGGAGACATGCGGCGCCGCCATGCTCGTGCCGCTTTCGGCGCGGTACCGGTTTGGGCTCTTCGGATCGATCACCCGCGAGTTCACTGACCGGATCCGCTCACCCGGCGCGACGACGTCGGGCTTGCAGCGGCCGTCGGAGGTCGGTCCGCGCGAGGAAAACGCGGACACGCCGTAGAGGTGCGGCTTGTCGGCGTGCACCGATCCGACCGCGATGCAATCCTCGAGATTCGCCGGATCGCCAATCGACATTGGCGTGTTGATCTCGACTTCCCCGTCCTGCGTTTGCACTTCGAGCTGGCCCTCGTTGCCGCTGGCGACGACGACGAGCACGCCGGACCGCCACAGCCGCCGCAGTTCCTGGCAGATCGGCGTGAAGCCGCAGCCGTACACGGTCGAGTCGTACGGCCCGCCGAGGCTGAGGTTCAGCCCGTGCACCGCCAATGACTCCTTGTTCTCATTGCTCTCGGCGATGTGATCGAGCGCCTTGATGATCCACGCGTCTTCGCCCTCGCCGTCATCGTCGAGCACTTTGTAGACGACGAGTCTGGCGCGGGGCGCGACGCCGGACATGCGCGCGTCCCTGGGATCGACGCCGGCGATGATCCCGGCGACGTGCGAGCCGTGGCCGTCGCGATCGCGATCGCTGGCCAGACGCCGCGGCGCGCCGGTCTTCGTGCAGTCCCAGATTTCAGCGATGCGATCCTTGAAGTGCGGGTGATCCGAGCGAATGCCGGTGTCGAGCACGGCCCAGGTGATGCCGTCGCCGCGCGCGCCGTAGGTCTCGAGGGCGGCGTCTGCCTGCAGGACGGCGCGCGAGCGGTTGATGAGCTTGGACTTCGACGTGCTCCGCCACACCGCGTAGATGTTGAAACTGACGTGCCGCTCTGCAACGCGCTGGATTTCCGCCGGGGTCAGGTGCGCGGCGACGAAACGGCGCAGCAAATCGATTCGTGCGTCGGCTTCCGCCTGTTTCGGATTCTCGCCACTGGCCTTGGCGACACCGCGCACGACCGCGCGGACGTCATCGGCGGCGCGGCGGATGCGGTCGGTCAGGAGCAGCACCGGCTCCTGCTTCTCCCGCGCTTGGCGGTCGTCGTCGGTTTCCCCGAGCGCGCTGTAGCCCGGCTCGAGGACCTCGATCAGCAGCGGGACGCGCTGGTCCGCGGCGAGCGACTCGGCGACGTCACGGGCGACGACGAAGCGCGCCATCGGGTCGTGTCGCAGCGCCTGATAGACGCATTTGCGCACTTTCGGATGAGCGAGGTAGCCGGCGGCCGAGTGCGGATTGAAGCGGATGATCTGCCGCGACTGCGTGTTGACGACAATCTCGTCGACAATCGGCCCGACGGCGACGTCGGCGTCCGGGCGCGGCACGAAGTCTCCCGCCAGGCCCTTGTCGAGCGCCACCGGATCGAACGGATCCGCGAAGTTGAACCAGCGTTCGACGCCGGCCGGAATGAAGAACGGCAGGCCGCCGGGCATCGCGTCCAGATAATCCTGAACCTCGCGAATGCCGAGCGGCGACCCGACGGTGACCAGCCGGATGACATCAGCGCGTTTGCCGAGCTCCGACAGCACCTCGAGCGCGACGATTGTCCCCTGACTATGCGCGACCAGCACGACCTGCGTCGGCGCCGGCGGCAGCGCGTCGATCAAACGCTGGCGGATCTTCCGCCGGTTGGCGTCGTTGAAAAAATACGCGGAGGTGTCGGCAATGAACGCGTTGACGAAGGCGCGGGAGATCGGCCGGCGCAGGAATCCTGGCAGCGGCAGCACTTTCTTCCCGGTGCCGCCGCGGTTCGGCGTCTCTTGCGCCAGCGCCGCATGCAGCGCCGCCGCGAAGTCCTTCGCCTTCTGCGTCGGTTTCACGCCGGCGTCGTCGAGCAATTCCTCGATGCTCTTCGGCTGCTCAGCATCGAGCCGGCGCGCCGCCGCGGCTTTGACGCCCCTGGCGCCGGCCGCGGGTTTCGCATGGACGATGTCGGACCAGTACGCCATCCGCGTCGCGTCGCCGCGATCGCTGCCAAATAGCGCGAGATCCCAGGCGAGCTTGAGATCGGCCGCCGGCGGATGATCGCCTATGCCATGAATGTAGACGACGACACAGCCGGCTGGCGCGGCAGCTTTCTTCGTCGACTGCTTCCGAACCTGACGCTTGGCCATAGAACCCTAGGAACCCCGCACGGCACCCCGGGGCACTGGCGCAACGTGCACGGCCTTAGACGTCCATCTTCGTCGGCTTCACCAGGTGATGCTTCGCGACGTCCTGATACGCCTTGGCCAGCGCCAGCAGTTCGGTTTCGCCAAACGGACGGGCGAAGAACGTCACGTTGGTCGGGCTCCCGGTGGCGGTGAAGCCGTTCGGCACGTTGAGCGCCGGGTAGCACGCGAGATTCGCCATGGTCGAATGACGCTGCGCCGGCCCCTGAGCGCCGCCACCGGCACCGCGGCCACCTCGTCCGGGGGCGGCACCTTCGCGGCCGGCACCAGCGGCGCCGCCGCGCGCGGGATCACCGGCAGCCGCACCCGCTGCCCGAGCCGCACCGGCGGCGGCGGGATCGCCTGCCGCTGCTTCCCCGCGGCCGCGGCCCGCACCAGCGGGCGCGCCGGCGTTCGACGCCACGACATAGACGTCGACGTCTTTAGTCGCCTCCGCGAGCTCGGTCATCATCATCATCCGCAGCCGCTGCGACTGCAGCCATTCGACCGCCGGCGTGAGCCGCGCCGTCGGACGATTGCCGCCCATGCGCGTGCCTTCGAGCTTGCCGGCGCGACGCATCTCGTCGAAGAAGACGAACGACTCGACGCCGAGCGCGCTGAGCGCGTTGGCGTTCGACGTCGGAATCTTCATCGGGATGAAGTTGCTGACCCCGATCGACTTCAGCGTGTCGAGCAGCTTGGTGGCGTTGGCCTTGGCGTCGGCGTTGGTCAGGTCGTCGAACGACTCCTTGATGTAGCCGACGCGCAGTTTCTTGATGTCGAGACTGGCGTTCCAGTTGAACGGGATGTCCGACACGCTCATGTCGCGGCCGTCGAGCTTCGCCACCGCCTGCATGACGATGGCGCAGTCCTCGGCGTAGCGGCAGATCGGCCCAAGCCGGTCTTGCGTCCACGACAACGCCATGACGCCGTAGCGGCTGATGCGGCCGAACGTCGGGCGTAAGCCGGTGACGCCGCAGCGCGCCGACGGACTGAGGATCGATCCGCTCGTCTCGGTGCCGATACCGAACGCGATGCAACCGGCCGCCGTGGCCGACGACGGGCCGGCCGATGATCCGCTCGATCCCTGCGTCGGATCCCACGGGCTGTTGGTCCGGCCGCCGAACCACTGATCGCCCTGGGCGAGTTCGCCGGTGGTCACCTTCGCGATCAGCACGGCGCCGGCGTCGCGCAACTGTTCGACGACGCTGGCGTCGTAATCGAATTGCTGATCCTGCAGCGACTTCGCGCCCCAGGTGGTCCGGTAGCCCTTGACCGAGATGATGTCTTTCGCGCCCCACGGAATCCCGTGCAGCGGGCCCTTGTACTTTCCGGCGGCGATCTCGGCATCGGCCTGCTTCGCTTGCGCGAGGCCGAGTTCATCGAGGAAGGTGACGACGAAATTCAGCTTCGGCTGATATTTGTGCAGCCGCGCCAGGTACATCTCGGTGAGCTCGACCGACTTCACCTGGCGGGTACGAATCAGCTCGGCGAGACTGCGCACCGGCCAGAACGCGACGTCCTCGAGATTGGCCGGGCGCTTGACCGACGGCGGCGCGCTCAGACGGAACGGCTGCCGGGTGCGGTTCGGCTCGATGCCGGGCGCGAGCGCGCTGAAATGAAACGGCGGCGAGACGTCGAGCGGGATGTGCATCGCCCGCACTTCTTCGTAGCGCGTCAGCGACTGATTGGCGCCGTTGACCATCGCCTGACGATCCGCCTCCGGAATGTCGATGCCCTGCAGCTTCAGCGCCTCGGTGACCATCGCCAGCGTCACGCGCTGGGTCTGTTGATCCTGCATGCGCGCCCAGACGACGCCGGGGACCAGAGTGGAGCCGAGACCGATTCCAGCAAAGTGGGCCATGAACTTGCGGCGGGTCGCTTCTTGAGACATGGCGCGGATTCTATCCCTTTTCCGGCGTGAGTTCGGTCATTGCCGAATTGCCGAATCGAGGGCATTGCCGCATTGGATTGCCGAATTGGACAATCCATTGCCGCAATCAATGGCGGATTGACGTATTGCCGGATTGACGCCTGCGGCGATTGGCGGATTGCGGATTGCCGGATTGGCGGATTGCCGGATTGCCGGATTGGCGGATTGCCGGATTGGCGGATTGCCGGATTAGAGGATCTGAGTCCCGTGTCACGGTGACCGCAGACTGGTCGAGCCATCTCGACGAGCCCGCAATCCGGCAATCGAACAATGCGGCAATGATTGCGGCAATTGATTGTCAGATTCGGCAATCCAATCCGGCAATGCCCTCGATTCGGCAATTCGGCAATAACGCGGTTCTATTGGCCGCCGCCCTTGCCACCCGCAGGCAAGGGTTTAGCGTCGGCGGCGGGCTTCAAGTATTTGTCGTACCAAGTGAGAATCCGTGTCTCGAAGTCGATCGCTTCGGCGGCCGAATTTGGCGGCCGGTGCGCGCCGTTGACGTAGCGCACCCATTCGACGTCGCGATTGAGGCGGCGGAGCGCGTAGTAGATCTCGCGCGACTGGCTCGCCGGCACGTTCGGATCCTGATCGCCGGTGATGTTGAGGAGCGGCGTCTTGATCCGATCGGCCTGCATCACCGCGGAGTGCTCGAGGTAGCGCTCCGGGTATTCCCACAACGTGCCGCCGATGCGGTCCTGGCTCTTCTCGGGCGCATGCGTGTTGCGGACGCCGAGGCGCGGGCTGTCGGTGTAGAAGCTGACCATGTCGACCTTGCCAGAGACGTTGACCGCGGCTTTGAAACGATCGGTTTGCGTCAGCAGCAGCACCGTCGCGTAGCCGCCGTAGCTGGTGCCGTGGATGCCGAGCTTGTCGGGATCAGCGATGCCCATGTCGATCAGCTTGTTGGCCGCGCTGGTGACGCCCTTGACCCACGCCTCGCCGGGGCGGCCGACGACGAGGTTCACCGACGGATGAAACACCGCGTAGCCGTGGCTGGCGAGAAACGCGGCGCGGGCGTTGAAGCCGTTGTCGAAGAAGGTCTCGTAGATCTCGAACACCGTCGGATACTTCTGGCCGCGCACGTAGTTGGTCGGATAGCGCAACACGCCGTAGAGCTCCTTGCCGTCGGTGTCGCGGTACCTCACCAGCTCGGACTTCGGCAGCGGCCGGCCGGCCAGCCACGGATTCAAGTTCGTCAGCGCCTTCTGCGCGGCGAACGCGGCGTCGGCGGCGAACAGCTCGGCCGGACGATCGCCGTCGGATTTCGTGAACACGAATCGGCGGCCATCGCGCGAGAGCTGCACGTTGCCGTAGAGATTGGCGTCTTTCACGATCGTCGTCATCGCCGCGGTCGCGGCGTCGATGCGGACCACGCCGCGCTCCCAGCGGTCGCGCGCGCCCCAGGTCGCATAGACCGAGCCGCCGTCCGGCGCCCAGGTCAGCACCGCGACGCGCGGGTTCTTCTCCTCGTCGGCGTCGAGCGTCAGGATCTGCTTGCGCGTCGAGTCGGCGACGTTGATGACGTACCAGCCCTTGCGGCTGGTCACCAGCAGCTTCGATCCGTCGCGGCTGAAGGCATTGACCGAGAAGGACTCGGGGCCCTCGGTCTCCTTCTTCTCGTCCGGCGTCAGGATCGGCGTCACCGCCGGCTTGGTCTCGGGCGTCGCGCTCTTCGGGCGCGGCGTGAGGCTGCGGGCTTCGCCGCCGGCGAGCGACCGCACGAACACTTCGCCCTGCTTGGCGTAGGCCAACGTCTTCAGATCCTCGGTCCAGCGCAGCGTCAGGCCCTTGAGATCCTTCGGTGTGAAGATCGTCTTCGGCTCGATCTCGCCGCGCGTCCACGCCAGCAGCCGGCTCTCGGTGCCGCCGATCGTGTCGTAGTCGGTCTTCTCGGTCGCGTCCTCCTGGAACACGATCGTCGATCCGTCGCGTGCGAGCGTGTAGCTGTTGAGCTTGCGTTCCGGCATCCGGTCCGTGACGACGCCGGTGGTCGCGTCGATTTCGCTGACAATCCGCCAGCGATTGGCGCGGCTGAGATCGTCCCAATCGAGGAACGGCTCCTTCGAGGTGTGGACGATGATCGGCCCCTGCGTCAGCGCCTTGAAGCGGTCCGCGGCTTCCTGCTCGCGCGCCGGCGTGCGCATCGCGACGACGACGCGGGCGTTGTCCGCGGTCCAGTCGAGCGCGCTGTTGAGGGCAATCGC
>DASUGM010000270.1:0-6469 GCA_036274055.1 Vicinamibacterales bacterium
CGCAGCAGTACCGGGGCGCCGGCCTCGATGTTGCCGGCAGCAGCAATCGTCTGCGCCGAGCGATAGATGCTGTCTTCGAGTGCGTCCGGCGAGACGAAGCGATGCTCGAACACCGAGATCGGATGGCTGTCGACGTTCGCCTTGCCCTTCTTGATCGTGATCAGACGACGATCGCGATCCACAGCCTGCGCCGTGCCGAAGCCTTTGCCATCTTTCGTCTTGAGGCTCGCGTCGGCACGGATCTCCATGTCCTGCTCGGGATAGTGATATTCGTCGATCACCGACCCGGTCGGCTTGCCAGTCTTCTTGTTCCGCACCTCGAACCGCCGGCCGGTGAACGCCAACCCGGAGATCGCGCTGCGTTCGTCGAGCAGCTCGTCGTCGGCAAGCTCGATCAGCCGGTAGTAATCCCACCAGGCGGCCTTGCTCTCGCGGCGGTGCCAGTCCATCGCGTACGCGACGAGATAGCGCCCGTGTTGCTCGGGCGATCGCGCCGCCGAATCGACCGGCACATCCCGCAGCAGCGCCGGACGCAATGCGTCGACGCGTCGTTGCCGCTCGCCGACGTTGTCCGGCGGGTCGCTGGCCTTGGCGACCGGCCGGGGAATTTCAAGGCCGCTGGACTCCGCTTCCAGCCGCAACTCTTCCAGCCACTCGCGCAGTGCCTGCGTCGAGCGACAGTCGTCGCGGTTGTAACTCTCGACGGCTGCACGAACGTCTCCGGCAATCCCAGACAAGCCCGCACCCAGTTCGAGCGCGATCTCGACGAGACGACGCTGGTCGGCGGCGTGGCCGAGATTGATCTCGCGCGCGAAGCCGTAGAACCGCTCGAGGTTCTTGATCGAGTAGCTTTCGACGCCGGCGCGC
Source organism: Vicinamibacterales bacterium (assembly GCA_036274055.1). Classification (GTDB taxonomy): domain Bacteria; phylum Acidobacteriota; class Vicinamibacteria; order Vicinamibacterales; family SCN-69-37; genus DASUGM01. Next base: position 868 of record DASUGM010000270.1, read on the forward strand.
AGACAGCGGCGGACGACGCCGTACAGATCGACGAAACGCTCGCCGCGCAGCAGCGCGTCGATCTCCGGTTCGCGCGACGCGTAGCGGCCCATCAGCCGCTTCAGCGCCGCCGGCTCATAAGGCGCGAAATGGTAGATGTGCGCCTGCGGATCTGCCGTGACCGCCGCGACGCATGCGTCGACCAGCCACTCGAATGCGGCGCGTTCGGCGTCGTCATCGCTGGCCCAGCGCGCGACGTACTCGTAACCGGGTGCTTCGACGCCCGCCATCGGTCGCCACAATCCGAAGAGATATTCGCGACCGCCGTCGCGCGCGAACGGATCGCCCTCGAGGTCGAGGAACAGATCGCCCTGACTTGGCGATGGCAGCCGCGCCAGGCCGATGTTCGTCGGCGGTTCACCCGGCGCCGGCGGCTCCGGCGGAAGCAGTTCGTAGACTGGCAGCAACGACTCGCGCTGCGCGCGCTGGACCCGCGCCTGTTCCCGCTGGCGCTCGTAGATCTCTCGAGCGCCGCGCTTCGGCCGAAACGCGAGCGGCACCGGGACGCCCGCCAGGGCCGCCAGCGTCGTCACGTCGCGCGACTGCCATTCGGCGAGATGCGATCGTCCGAGCCCGGCCACGAACGTGAGGTGATCGTCCCGGCGCCGCCTGGCGTTGCAGCGCTCCCACCACCGGCACACCTCGCAGTGCTCGGCAGGCACGGGATACGTTCCTTCCGTGCGCGGTGCGGCGTGCGTGGTGCGCGGTGCGACAAAACCCTCGTACTCAGCCTTCACCCAGCGGTAGAACGCCGCGAAGTCGTCGAGCCGATAGCGTTCCTCGCGAAGCGGGGTGACGACCGCGAATGCTTCCGGCGGTGCGCCTTGCAGTTCGGTGAGGATATCGCTGTAGACGCAGAGCTGCAGAATCGTGCCGCCCTTGGTTTCCCGCGACAGCTTGGTGTCGAGCGCCTCATACGACCACGCGCCGAAGCGCGCGCTCGGGCGCGCGACTCTCCTGAGCACGTCCGCATAGCCGAACCAACCGCTGGCGCGCAGCGGCGCCTGGACGATGACGTCGCAACCGGCCTGCATCGCGTCGATGAGTTGAGATTCGGCATCTTCCGGCGCGCCAGTGAGATCGACCACCGTCTGACCGGCGGCGCGCAAGCTGTCGACGTACGCCTTCTCGTGCGCGATGCCGCGCGCGCGGAGGATGTCGACGAACGGATCCTCGAACACCGGCTTGGCCAGGTCGCCCGCCACGACCAGCAGATCCAGTGAGGTCTTGTGGCGGCACGCGAGGAAATTCGCGAGGTCCGTGGGCGACGAGGAAAAGCGGCCGTGCGCGCGATGCATGGCTGGTTACGACGAGAAGCCGAGAAACCGGGCGCTCTCCGCCCAGATCCCGTCCATCGACGCGGTGAGCTGGTGCTCGTCGTCGAGCAGGCGAAGGTCGATCGACGGCCGGCCGGCGCACCACTGGCGGACCATGTCGGGACTGACTGACGCGTCGCGGGTGCCCTGAAAGACCAGCGTCGGCATCGCCGGCTCGACGACGAACGCGTCGTAGCGCGCCGCATCCTCGTAGAGCGCGAACCCGACGTCGCGCGGCTCGTTGTGCGCGTAGTGAAAGACCTGCAGCTTGCCGGTGCGCCGCCATTCCTCGATACCGTGATCGCCGAGCTGACGCAGGCGGTTGCCGCCGAAGTCGAGCGCCGGCGCCAGCAGAATCAGCCGTGCGATCCGCGCCCGCATTGCCGGATCGTTCGCCGCATGGACGGCGACGAAGGCGCCGAGGCTCGACCCGATCAGCCCGATCGCACCGGGCGGCGCAACCGCGATCGCCGCCCGAGTCTGGTCGAGCATGCGGCTCACGGTCAGCGTCTCGAACGCGGGTTGATTGAAGTCCGGGCAGGAACACCCGATCCCGTGCGCCGCCAGTTCCCGCTCGAACCGCGCTGCTTTCGACGACTGCGGCGACGACGCGAAGCCGTGCAGGTAAAGAACGTGACCAACCCCGGCTGCCATCACAACATCGTCTCGCATCCCGGACGGCAGCGACAGCGAATCTGCGCCGCGCCGTCGGTGTTGTAGTCGTAGGTCAGCTCTTCGCCGGTCCGAATGTTGCGCGAGGCGCAGATCCAGATGGTGTGCCCGATGACGCGGCTGTAACAGTTCGAGACGCACGCATGGTTGATGAAGCGGGCGATGTTGCCGCCGACGGCGGCGTCGCGCACGAACCGGCGGTTGACCGTAAAGCACCAGATCCGGCCGCGCCGCAGCAGCACCCGCTCCCGGCGCGCGCTTTCGGCATGCGAGATCATCTCGCCGGCGTAGTCGATGATGCGGGTGTTCTTGGTGATCGGCGCGGTGGCGTAGACGCCCCAGCCGGAAATCTTCGAGCGGCGTTTGACGATCATTCGTAATATTTCTTGTACATCCCGCGGCGAAACAGCCAGCCGCCCAGCGGCCCCAGCCAGCCGAGCACGAAGTACATGTGCTTGAGGTCCATGATCTCGATCAGGTTGCCGTCCATGTCCCGGGCGAAGAAGAACGTGTGTCCGCGCGGCGACTGCTCCGGCTTGCTGACCACTTCGACGCCCTTGGCGACCAGGTAGTCGTACCACTTCTGCGTGTTGCGGACGTTGAACGAGATGTGGGTCAGTCCGACCCGCGACCACGGCACCGCGACCGCCGGTTGCTGTGGACGGAACTCGAAGATCTCGAGCACCGCGCCGCCGGGCGCGCGCACCCAGCCAATCTTGCAGGTCGGCTGCGCCGCATCGACGCCGAAGAACGTCCGCACGCGATCCGAGGGCGTGTCGGCGACGCCCACCAGCGGGCAGCGGAACACGTCCCAGTAGAACTTGACCGCCTTGTTGAAGTCCGACACGGTAATGCCGACGTGGCTGAACGATCGCGCTCTCACGTGGTGGCTCCTCTACTTCAGCTCGGTGGCGATCAGATGATCGGCCACCCGCAGCGCCTGCGCGACGATCGTCAGGCCGGGATTGACGGCCCCCGACGACGGAAAGAACGAGGCGTCGACGACGAACAGGTTCTCGACGTCGTGGGCGCGGCAGAACGGATCGAGCACCGACGTCCGCGGATCCGTGCCGAAGCACAGCGTACCGCACTGGTGCGTGGTGTTTTGCGCACCAATCGAGTGCGCGAAGATCTTCGGGGACCAGTAGCCGAGCCGGCCGAGCAGCGCGCGCAGTTCGTCGACGAGCTGGGCGTGAGCGCGCTGGTTATTGGGCCGGTAGTCGAGCATGATCCGCCCATCCGGGGTCAGCGCCACCCGGCTCTGCGGGTGCGGCAGATCCTCGGTCATCGCCAGCCAGTCGGTCGCGCGCGAGACCCACGCGTCGTACGCCCACAGCGGAATGTGACGCATCTCGATGAACTTGTAGCGCCAGCCGTCGCCGACGACCTTCGCCATCCGCGCGTCCGTCCGGCCCTGCGACTGGATCTGCCCGAGCGGATACGGCGTCGCCGGCCCCTTCAGGTAGAAGTCGTTGATCGCCAGCGTCTTCTGAAACTCGTCGTGGTTCACGCGCCAGCCGACGCCTTGCATCATCGTCGCCAGGTGCGCCATGTAGCGCGTGCCGACCATCCCTGACGAATTCGCGAGGCCGCGCGGGTGTTTGTCGTTGGCCGATCGCAGCAACAGCGCCGCCGAATTCACCGCACCACACGAAACGACGACGCGATCGGCGGTGACGCGGCGGCGCGCTCCCTGGTGATCGATCTCGACGGCCTCTACCCGACGTCCCGAGGGGTCGGTGACCAGCCGTTGCGCGGTCGCACTGGTCAGCAGCGTCACATTCGGTGCGCGTACCGCACCGTGGACGCAACAGACCTCGGCGTCACTCTTGCGATGGAGCTGGCAGGGAAAGGAATTGCAGGTCCGGCACAAGACGCAGCCATCGGGGCCGCCGGGATCAATCAGGCCGAGGGGCAGATACGACGGATGCAGGCCCTGGACGCGAATCGCCTCGGCCAGCGCCGACATGTTGCCGGCGTGCGGAACCGGCGGATACGGAAACGGACCGCGCGGCGGTTCCGTCGGATCGTCGCCGACGGCGCCGTGCACCTGATAGAGCTGCTCGGCCCGATCGTAGTACGGCGCGAGGGTGTCGTAGTCAATCGGCCAGGCCGGCGACAGGCCGTCGACGTGTTCGGTCGCGTCGAAGTCCTGCCGGCGAAGGCGATACAAGACGCAGCCCCAGAACTTGGTATTGCCGCCGACGTTGTAGTGCGTGTACGGCGTGAACGTCTCGCCGCGGCCGTTGACCCACTGCTCGCGGGCGCGGTACCGCAACGCCCGCCAGACCGCATCAGGATCCCAGTTCTCCGCCTCGCGCGGCACCGCCTCGCCGCGCTCGAGGACGAGCACGCGCGCGCCGGTGCCCGCCACGGCGTGCGCCATCGTGCCGCCGCCGGCGCCGGTGCCGATGATGATCAGGTCATAGTGCGATTGCATTTAGTCCGTGCGTGGTGCGCCTTGCGCGGTACGCCGAGCCCCGCGTCTAAACACCGGCGTAAATCTGGTCCATGAGTCGTTGATCGTCGATCGCGCGCTCGAGGCTCATTTCGGGCGCGGCCCCGGTCGCAATCGCGCGAGCGAAATCGCGATACATCGCCTGATAGCCGCGGATGTCGGCGAAGCCCGGCAAGGACAGCCGCGGCAGGCCGCCGCCGCCGCCGCGGACCAGCATGATCGTCCCGTTCGACTCGAACGAGATCACGCCCTTGCGCCCGAACAACTTCGACAACCGCAGCCCACGGAACAACGACGGCACTTCGCGCGAGTAGTACAGCGCGCCGACCGCCCCACTATCGTACCTGAAGGCGACCAACATGCTCTTGGTCCGGGTGTCGGCGGGATCATCGCCGTCGCGCGACAGCTCGGGCCGGAAGCCCTGCGCGCTGACGATCCGCGGCCCGAGGCTGCCGGCGACGTGCAGCCAGTGAATGCCTTCTTCGAAGAAGGCGTCGCCTCCGGCCATCGCCTCGTCGTTGCGCCAATCGTCCTTCGTTTTCAGCCGCTTCGCGATCGTCGTAAAGTGCGCGAACACCAGCTCGCCAATCACGTCGTCGGCAAGCAGCTTGCGCAATCTCACCGCCAGCGGTTTGTAGTGATCGTTTTCGCCGACCAGCACCGTGCGCCTCGCGGCATCGCGCGCCACCCGGACAGCCTCGTAGTCCGCCATCCGTACGAACGCCGGCTTCTCGACCAGCACATGCTTGCCGGCTGTGAGCGCAGCCAGCGCCAGGTCGAGATGAAATTTCGGCGGCACCGCGATGACGACGGCATCCACCTTCGGGTCGGCAATCGCCGATGCGTAATCGCCGTAGATCCCGTCGCCGCCGAACCGACGGCAGTACTCGTCGGCGCGGGCGCGATCACGGCTGGCGTAGCCGGCGACAAACGCACCGGCCAGTTTCTTCAGGTGCTGGCTGTGAACGTCGGTAATGAAGCCGCAGCCCAGAAAGACGACGCGGATCGGGGCGGGCACGCGGGGATCATACCAAGCTGGCTCAGGGCTCAGGGCTCAGGGCTCGGTGTCTGAGCTCACGGCCTTTGATCCCGAGCCCTGAGCCCTGAGCCCTGAGCC
>DASUGM010000271.1:0-10818 GCA_036274055.1 Vicinamibacterales bacterium
GTCGCGGTCGAGAAGATCGACTATGTCGAGGCCCAGGACGATTACGTCGCCTTCAGGACCGGCGGCAAGACGCTCCTGAAGGAGCAGACGCTCGGCGATCTCGAGGCCCAGCTCGATCCGCGCCGGTTCGTGCGCATCCACCGCTCGTATCTGCTCAACATCGAGCGGATCTCGCGTGTCGAGTTGTACGCGAAGGACAGCCGGATCGCGATTCTCGCCGACGGGACGAAGCTGCCGGTCAGTCGGGCCGGATATCAAAGATTGCAGCAGCTTCTCTAGGCCCGAGGCCCGAGGCCCGAGGCCCTAGGCCCTGGGCCCTGGGCCCTGGGCGCACGGCGCACGGCGCACGGCCCAAGACCCAAGTCCGAAGACCCAAGACTTGACAATGTCCTTCTCCTCAATTTAACTAACCGGTTAGTGAAATGAAGAGACGGCCGATCGCCCGCCGCGGCCCGAGCGCGGATCCCCAGCCGACGCGCGACCGGCTGATTGCAGCCGCGGCGCACGAGTTCGCCGCCCGCGGGTTCGACGGCGCCAAAGTCGATCGCATCGCCGCCCGGGCCCGCCTCAACAAGGCGATGCTCTACTACCACTTCCGCAACAAGGCGGCGCTCTATCGGCAGATCCTGACCGAGATGTTCAGTGCGCTGGCCGAGCGCGTCGAGAGCGTCCACCGCCACGGCGTGGCCGTCGACGAGCAGATTCGCCGCTTCGTTCGCGCCGTGGCCGACGAGAGCGCCGCGCGGCCGCACTTTCCGTCGATGTGGATGCGCGAGATGGCGGAAGGCGGGCGCCACCTCGACGAAAAGGTGCTCGCCGAGGCGATGCGGGTGCTGCGGGTGCTCGGCGCGATCCTCGGCGAGGGCCGCGGCCACGGCGTGTTCCGGCCGCAGCACCCGTTTGTCGTTCACATGTCGATCGTGGCGCCGATCGTGCTCTTCGGCGCGACCGCGCCGATCCGGGCGCGGTTCGGGCAATTGCGCCCCACGGGAATGCCGGACGTGACCCGCGATCAAGTTGTCGACTACGTCGTGGCGGCCACGCTATCGGCGTTGATGCACTCCGAAACCGAGAAACGAGGGAGCCGATGAGCGGCATGGGACGGTGGCTGACAGCAGCCCTTTTGGCGGCCTCGATCGCCGCGTGCGCGCACGAGCCGGCGGCGGACGGGCCGCGAGCCAGCGGTTACGTCGAAGCCACCGAAGTGCGCGTCGCCGCCAAGGTGGCGGGACGCGTCGTTCAGGTGAACGCTGTCGAAGGCGCGCGCGTCGAAGCCGGCGCGGTCCTGGTCACGCTGGCGACGACCGATGTCGATCTGGCTCTTCAGCGGGCGCGCGCCGAACGCGCCAACGCCGACGCGCAACTGCGTCTCGTGCGCGCCGGCGCGCGCGAGGAGGATATCCGGCAAGCCGACGCGCAACGCGCCGCGGCGGTCGCCGAGGGCCGCGCCGCCGACGCCGAACTGGCCGCGGCCAGGCTCGACGAAGCGCGGTTCGAGCAGCTGCTCCAGAATCGCGCCGGCTCGCAGAAACAGCGTGACGACGCGGTCGCGCGACGTGAGCTGGCGGAAGCGCGGGTGCGCGGCGCCGCCGATCGCGTCCAGGCGGCGACCGCGACGCTGGCCCGCCTTAAGGCCGGGGCCCGGCCGGAGGAAATCCAGGCGGCGCAGGCGCGCGTCGCCGCGGTGGACGCGCAAATCGCCGCGCTCGAGCACGATCGTCTCGAAGCCACGATCCTCGCGCCGCTTGGCGGCATCGTCACCTCGCGCCTGGTCGAGCCCGGCGAGCTGGTCGCCGTCGGCGCGCCGGTCGTCGTCATCGTGGATCTCGCGCACGCGTGGGCGAGCGCGTATGTCGAAGAGCCGGTCGTGCCGACGCTGAAACTCGACCAGGCCGCCACCGTCATCACCGATGCCGGCCAGCAACTGCCCGGCCGGATCTCGTTCATCTCGCCGCGGGCCGAGTTCACGCCGCGAAATGTCCAGACCTCGAGCGAGCGCGCCAAGCTCGTCTATCGGCTGAAGGTCTCGGTCGACAATCGTGACGGCATCCTCAAGCCGGGCATGCCCGTTGAAGTGCGGTTCGACACGCCCGCCGCCGGAGGCGGCAAGTGACCGCGAATTCCGCCGTGATGCCTGCCGTGCATCTGGCCGCGGTGCGCAAGAAGTTCGACCAGACCGTCGCGCTCGACGACCTCAGCTTCGACGTCGCGCCGGGCGAGATGTTCGGCGTGATCGGGCCGGACGGTGCCGGCAAAACGACAACGTTGCGGCTGATCTGCGGCCTGATGAAGCCCGACGCCGGCACGGTGCAGGTGTTCGGCCAGGATCCATTTCGGGCGCATCGCGCCGCCACCGCGGCGATTGGCTACGTCTCCCAGCGGTTCAGTCTCTACGGCGACTTGTCGATCGACGAGAACATCGAGTTCTTTGCCCGCCTGCACGGCGTCGACGACTTCGCCGCCCGGCGCGCACGGCTGCTCGAGCTCACCGGGCTCGCAGCGTTTCACGATCGTCTCGCCGATCGCCTTTCCGGCGGCATGAAGCAGAAGCTGGCGCTCGCGTGCACGCTCGTGCATGAGCCGTCGATGCTGGTGCTCGACGAACCGACGACCGGCGTCGACCCGGTATCACGGCGCGAATTCTGGAAGCTGCTCGCCGAGTTTCTCTCGCAGGGGCTGACCATCGTCCTGGCGACGCCGTATCTCGACGAAGCCGAACGCTGTCACCGCGTCGTGCTGATGCACGAGGGCCGCGCGCTCGCGCTCGACACGCCGGCGAATCTGCAGGCCAGCCTCGCCGGCACGGTCATCGAGATCGTGGTCTCGCCGGCGCGCCAGGCGCTCGAGGTCGTCCGCGCCGCCGCCGGCGCCGATCGCGCGCAGTTGTTCGGCGATCGTCTGCACGTGCGGGTGGACCGGCCCGACGCGGCGACACCGATCGTCGAGAAGCTGCGCGCCGCCGGGCTCGAGCCGACTCATGTCCGGCCGATCGTGCCGGCGCTGGAAGACGTGTTCATCGAACGGGTGCAACGATCATGACGAGACGGCAGACGGCAGCGTGGAGCGCAACACTGATGATCGCTCTGGCGGCGGCGCCGCCGGCGCACGCACAGGCGCCGCTGGTCCTGACGCTCGAGGACGCGATCGAGCGCGGCAAAGCCGAGGCGCCGCGCCTCGGCGAGGCACGGGCGCGGGTCGCGGCGGCGGACGCCGCCACCGAGGCGCGCGAAAGCCTGAAGCAACCGACCGCCTCGGCAAGCGGCGGTTACCTCCGTACCAACCATGTACCGGAGTTCGGCGTGCCGGCGGCCGGCGGTGGGACGCGCATCATCTTCCCGGACATTCCGGACAACTATCGCGCCCGCGCCGAATTGGACGTGCCGCTCTATACATCCGGCCGGCTCGACGCGCTGGTGGAATCGGCGCAGTCCGAGCGGCGCGCCGCCGACGCCGATCGACGGACGACCGAAGCCGACGTCGCGTTCGAGACCGCGCGCGCCTACTGGTCGCTGGCGCTGGCGCGCGCCGACGTCGGCGTGCTCGAGCAGGCGCTCCAGCGCGCCGACGCCCAGGTCGCCGATGTTCGATCCCGGGTCGAGGCGGGCGTGCTGCCGCCGAACGACCTGCAGTCGTCGCAGGCGCAGCGGGCCCGGCAGAATGTCCGGCTGATTCAGGTTCGCAACGTCGCGGCGTTCGCCGAAGCCGAACTCGGCCGTCTGGTTGGCGCCGCGCCGGGCCAGGCGATCGCGCTGGCGACGGCGGCCGATCAGCCGACGCCATTTCCGGCTCGCGGGGCGGCGGCCAATTTCGATCTGGCCGCGCTGGTCGCGCTGGCCACGGCGCAGCGCGCCGAGCGCGACGCGATTGCCGCGCGCCAGGCGGCGTTGAACGCCACCGGCGACGCGGCGCTGGCGGCGACGCGGCCGCAGATCGCCGCCATTGCCGCGGTCGAACCGGCGCGGCCCAATTCGCGTTTCGTGCCGCGCTCCGATCAGTGGCACGCGTCATGGGACCTGGGCGTGAATCTGAGCTGGAACTTCTTCGATGCCGGCCGGGCGCGCGCTGAACGCGCGAGCGTGGCCGCGCAGGCCGACGCGCTCGGCTACCGGTTGAAGGAGTTCGATCAGGTGCTGCAGCTCGACATTCGTCAGCGGCTGCTCGATTTCGAATCGCATCAGGCGGCGCTGGTGGCGTCCGGTGAGGCGGTCGCGGCTGCGGCCGAGGCGCATCGGGTGATCGAACAACGGTTTGCCGCCGGCGTCGCCACGAGCACCGACGTGCTCGACGCACAGCTCGACCTCGTCGAAGCCGAGGTCGAGCGTTCACGCCTGCAGGTCCAGCTTCGACTCGACGAGGCGCGGCTGATTCGCGCGCTCGGTGGCAAGTGACGGCTGACGATCGCGCCATCGTCGTCGACCGGCTCTCGCGCCGCTTCGGCACGTTCAACGCCGTCGACAACGTGAGCTTCGACGTGCGGCGCGGCGAGGTGTTCGGTTTTCTCGGCAGCAACGGCGCCGGCAAGTCGACGACGATCCGGATGCTGTGCGGCCTGCTCGCCCCGACCTCGGGACGCGCGCTCATCGACGGCATCGATGTCGGCATCGACCCGGAGGGCGTCAAGCGCCGCATCGGGTACATGTCGCAGAAGTTCTCGCTCTACGAACTGCTGACCGTCGATCAGAACATCACGTTCTATGCCGGCCTCTACGGCCTGACCGGCGAGCGGCTGGCGCGCCGCCGTCAATTCGTCCTCGAGATGGGCGGACTCAAAGGGCGCGAGCAGGCGCTAGCGCGGACCCTGTCGGGCGGCTGGCGGCAGCGTCTCGCCCTCGGCTGCGCGCTGCTGCACGAACCGCCGATTCTGTTTCTCGACGAGCCCACCGGCGGCGTCGACCCGGTGTCGCGTCGCGAGTTCTGGCGGCTGATCGACGATCTGTCGGCCGGCGGCACGACCGTGCTGGTCACGACCCACTATCTCGACGAAGCCGAACGGTGCGATCGCGTCGCGGTGATTCACGCCGGGAAGCTCGCGACCATCGGCAGCGTCGCTGAGCTCAAGTCGGTGTTCGCCGATCGTCTGCTGCTCGAGTTGCGCGCCCGCGATCCGGTCGCCGTGATGTCGGCGCTCGACCAGCTGCCGGGCGTCGAGAAGACCAGTTTGTTTGGCACCGCCGTGCACGCGGTGTTCGGGAGCCGGACGCTGAAGCCCGAGGACATCCGGGCCACGCTCGAGCAGCGCGGTTTGCAGGTGACGTCGATCGAACCGGTGGCGCCGTCGCTCGAAGACGTGTTTCTCGACATCGTCGATCGTGAATCGACGAAGGGGGCGGCGTGAGACGGGCCTGGGCGGTCGCGATCAAGGAACTGCGGCAGATTCGCCGCGATCGTCGTTCGCTGTTGATCCTCGTGTTCATCCCGGCGCTGTTCCTGTTTCTCTACGGCTACGCGTTGAACTTCGACATCCGTCACGTCTCACTGGCGGTGCAGGATCGCGACGCCACCGCAGAAAGCCGCGCCGTGACCGCCGCGTTCGTCCACTCCACCTACTTCGACGTCACCGCCGGCATCGCCACCGACGCCGACGTCGTCGCGCTGATGGACGCCGATCGGGTCCGCACCGTCCTGGTGATTCCCGAGGGCTACGCGCAGAAAGTCCGCAGCGGCGACACCGCCGTGCTGCAGGTGATCATCAACGGCGACAACGCCAACAGCGCGACGACGATCCTCGGTTATGTCGACGCGCTGCTGCGCGATCTGTCCGCCCGCATGGCCGCCGGCACCGTCCGTGCCGTTCAGGCGCCGATTATCGGCGCGGCGCCGCGGATCTGGTACAACCCCGAATTGCGGAGCACGCTGTTTCTCGTTCCCGGCCTGGTCGCCTACATCTCGATGATTACCGCCGTCGTCTCGACGGCGATGTCGATCGTCCGCGAGAAGGAACTCGGCACCATGGAGCAGATTCGCATGGCGCCGATGTCGAACCTGTCGTTCGTCGTCGGCAAGACACTGCCGTACCTCGTGCTGTCGCAGATCTCGGCGCTGATCGTGATCCTTGCCGCGATGTGGTTGTTCGGTCTGCCGATGCGCGGCAACTGGGGCACGCTGTCGCTGGTCACCGCGTTGTTCCTGGTCGGCGCGCTGGGCACCGGGCTGCTGGTCTCGACCGTCGCCGACACCCAGCAGGTCGCCTTTCAGGCGGCGATGCTGATCGCGTTCCTGCCCACCTTCATGCTCTCCGGCTTCCTGTTTCCGATCGCGAGCATGCCGGTCGGCCTGCAGTACATCACCGCCATCGTTCCGGCGAAGTATTTCCTGGTCGCCTTGCGCGGCGTCGTCCTCAAAGGACTCGAGTTGCACGAACTCTGGCGGCCGATCGGCGCGCTCACGATCTATGCCGCGATCGTCCTCGGCTTGTCGGCGTTGAGGCTGGCGCGCCGATGATCCGCCGCATCCGCATGCTGATGCGCAAGGAGTTCCTCGAGCTCCGCCAGTCGCCGCGGCTGCTCGGCCTGATCTTCGTCGCGCCGCTGCTGCAGCTCGGCCTGCTCGGCTACGCCGCGACCACCGACGTCAAGAACGTGCCGATCGTCATCGTCGACGGCGACCGCAGTTCGGCGAGCCGGCTGATTCTCGAGCGCTTCTCGGCGTCATCGTCGTTCCGCGTGGTCGGCGAGGTCTTCCGGCCCGCGGACGTCGACGAGTATCTGAAGCAGGGACGAGCGGCGCTGGCGATCGTGATTCCGATCGGCCTGCAGGACGCGATCGAGGGCCGGCGATCGACGGTCACGCAGACGATTCAGATTCTGGCCGACGGGTCGGACGCGAACTCCTCCGGTGTCGCGCTCGCGTACGCGGTCGGGCTGATCGGCGACGTCAACCGCGCGCTGGCGATCGAGCGCGGTGTACCGCCAGGCGGTCTCGATGCGCGCGTCCGGGTCTGGTACAACCCGGAACTCGAGAGCCGCGACTTCATGCTGCCCGGCGTGATCGCCCTGCTGCTGCTGGTGATCACGTCGAACCTGTCGTCGATGGCGATCGTGCGCGAGCGCGAGGTCGGCACCCTGGAGCAGCTCAACGTCACGCCGCTCGGACGCTGGGAGCTGATCCTCGGCAAGCTCCTGCCGTACGGCGTGATTGGCCTGATCGATGTGCTCATGGTCCTCGCCGTGGCGCTGCTGTGGTTCGAAATCCCGCTGCGCGGCAGCGTCTGGCTGCTGCTCGGCGGCTGCCTCGTCTACATTCTGTGCACGCTCGGGCTCGGGCTGTTCGTCTCGACGATCTCAGCGACGCAGCAGCAGGCGATGATGACGGCGACGTTCTTCTTCCTGATGCCGATGGTGTATCTGTCCGGCTTCATCTTCCCGATCGAAAACATGCCGACGGTGATCCAGTGGGTGACGACGCTGATTCCGTTGCGCTATTTCCTCGTCATCGTCCGCGGCATCTTTCAACGCGGGGTCGATTTCTCGGTGCTGTGGCCGCAGTTCGCGGCGCTCGCCGTGTGGGGCATCACCGTGCTGACGCTCGCGGCGGTACGATCCAGAAAACGCGCCTAGAATGGGGTCTGGCCGCATTTCGATCGTAAGAGCGAAACGCCACCCGACGTCTATGAGAATCCACATCGGCACCTCCGGCTATAACTACCCGGAATGGAAAGGCTCCTTCTATCCGGCCGACATTCCGGTCAAGCGGATGTTTGCGTATTACGCGGAACGATTCCGCACCGTCGAGATCAACTACACGTTCTACCGGATGCCGTCGATCAAGACCACGACGGGCTGGCTCGATCAGGCGCCCGAGACGTTTGCCTACACGTTGAAGGCGCCGCGGCGGATTACGCACGACAAGCGGCTGATGAACGTCGGATCCGAGGTCGAGACGTTCTGCGAAGCCGCGCGCGTGCTCGGCCCGCATCTGGCGACGCTGCTGTTCCAACTGCCGCCGACGATGCGCGCCGACCTCGGCCGGTTGACGGCGTTTCTCGAAGCGCTGCCGCAGGACATTCGCGCCGCGATCGAGTTCCGGCACGATTCCTGGCTGAACGACGAGGTCTACGGCCTGCTACGCCGTCACGGCGTGGCGCTCTGCATCGCCGATGTCGGCGACAAGACGACGCCGATGGTCGCGACCGCCCGGCACGGGTATTTCCGGCTGCGCGACGAAGGGTATCAGGCCGCCGATCTGGCGAAATGGGCCGACACCGTCGCCGCGCGCGCCGCCGACTGGGACGACGCGTTCGTGTACTTCAAGCACGAGGACGAAGGGAAAGGGCCGGAGTTCGCGGCGGCGTTCCGTGAAGAGCTGCGCACCCGCGGGATCGTGAGCTGAGTCAAGACCCTTTGCCTGAAGAGCTCACCATGAAGCCATGAAGGCGAGCTTTGGTTATTCAAGACCCAAGGTCTTCTTCATGGCCTCATGGTGAAGCTCTTTTGACAGATGCTTCTTACTCAGTTCAGATTGCGCGCATGGCCGCGGCAAGAAAAGCGACCGCCGTCTCTTCCGCCCAATAGCCGTCGCTGCCGTTGTGCGCCGCGCCGACGAAGCCGCAATGCCCGCCGAAGCGCGAGAGCCGCACGTCGATATGTCGGTTGTCGCGCACTGCGGCGTCACCGAATTGCGCCGACGGCACGAACGGGTCGTCATCGGCCGCGAGGATCAGCGCCGGAACCGCGATGCGGTCGACCGCGCGCATCGCGCTGGCTTGATGGTAGTAGTTCGCGGCGTCGCCGAAGCCATGATGCGGCGCGGTATAGACGTCGTCGAACCGGCGAATCGTCCAGATCCTGTCGAGCCCCGAGAGATCGAAGGCGCCGGGCCAGGCCGCGGCCTTGCGTCGCATCCGCGCCCGAAGATTGCGGACGAAATTGAACTGGTAGGGGATGTTGGTGCGCCGCTCGATGGCGCGGACGCAACGGTCGAGATCGATCGTCGGGCACACCGCCGCGACCGCCCGCACCGGCAGCGCGCCGTCCGCGCCGAGCTCGCCGGCGAGTTTAATCGTGAGGTTGCCGCCGAGCGAGTAGCCGACGACGCCGAAATCGCGCAACCCGTCGGTTGCCGCCAGCGATCGAATCACTTCGCGCGGATCGTGCGTCAGTCCCGAATGGTAGAGCCCGGGCGTCAGGTGCTCGGTGCCGCCGCAATTGCGCTGGTTGAGCAGCACCGCATTCCAGCCGCGCCGGTAGGCTTTGTCGGCGACGCCAAGCATGTAGTGCACGCCGCTCGATCCCTCGAGGCCATGGAGCACCAGCACGGTCGGCCGGCTCGCCCGATCGGGTTGCCAATAGCAGTGGGCGAGGACCCGGGTGTCGTCGGTGACGCGCACGAGACGCGCCTCCGGCGCGGGCAGACTCGGAAACGCACGCTGACGCGCCCAGGCGTAGATGGTCATGACGTGGCCATGGCTCAGGCCTCGTCGCGGCACGAACGCGTCGGTCACAGGCTTTCGTCGGCGGTGGCGCCGTAGATGGGCGGAATCGGTACGCCCTGCAGGCGCAGATAGACGGTCATCTGGCCGCGGTGGTGGATGACGTGATGCAGCATGAAGCTGCGCAGGGCACCGATGCGCGGCATCGACAAAATGGTCTGCGATCCGCGCCTGAGCATCCACGGCGCCGCCAGTTCCGCCTCGGATCGCTCGCTGAGCGCCCGGCGTACCTCCGCGACATGGCGGTCGAAGGTCTCGAGCACCTCGGCGCGCGTCTGCTTGTCCGTCGCGCGTGTCGAGGCGGCGACGTCGTAGAACTCGCGGTCGAGAATCTGCGTGCCCCAATGCGGCAACTGCGCCAGGTGCGTCGCCAATCCTCCGAGGCTGAAGGATTTCTCGTGCGGCCGCCAGCCGAATGCCGCCTCCGGCACGCGTTCGAGCACGCGGCGGGTCACCGCCATCTCGTGATCGAATTCCGGGAGCAGCGAGTCCTTCAACAGGGTCGGCGCCATCGAGCTACTTCTTGATGAAGTCCACCTTCGGCGCGACCTTGGCCGACGCCGGCACTTCCCAGTACGGATAGCCCTTGAACCCGAACACCTTGGCGGTGACGTTGGCCGGGAATTTCTTCCGCGCGGTTTCGTACTCCTGGACCTTTTCGTTGTAGCGCATGCGCTCGGTCGCGAGCCGGTTTTCAGTGCCCGCGAGCTCGTCCATCAGCCGCAGGAACGCCTGATCCGATTTGAGCTGCGGGTAGTTCTCGACGATGACCAGAAGCCGATTGAGCGCCGTCGACTCGGCATTGGAGGCTTCGATCTTGTCCGACGGCGTCTTGGCGCCTGCCAGCTTCGTCCGGGCGTCGGCGACCGCCTGGAAGACATCCTTCTCCTGCTGCGCCAGGCCCTTCGTCGTTTCCACGAGGTTCGGGATCAGATCGCTGCGGCGCTGCATCTGATTCTCGACCTGGCCCCACTGCGCCTTGATCGCCTCCTCCTGCGTCGTGAACTTGTTGTACGAGCAGCCGGAGGTCAGCCACACCGTCGCTGCCAATGCCAATGTCAGGACCAGGCCGGGTCGCGCGTGTCGAGTCATAGCTCTCATCTTAAACCTCTCGGTCCATGCGCCGGTGCGCCGGTGCGCCCGTGCGCCCGTGCGCCCGTGCGCCCGTGCGCCGGTGCGCCGGTGCGCGAGTGCGCCGGTGCGCCCGGTGCGCACGGCCCCCGCCGTTCTCTGCGTCTCGGCGTCCTCAGCGTCTCGGCGCCCTCAACGACTCGGCGTGGTACGTCTCGACGTGATCTACCAGCCGCCGCTCGCGCCGCCGCCGCCGCTGCGTCCACCGCCGAAACCGCCAAAGCCACCGCCGAAACTGCCGCCGCCTCCGCCGCCAAATC
>DASUGM010000272.1:0-6175 GCA_036274055.1 Vicinamibacterales bacterium
CGACACCACGCAGATGAAGACGATGGCCGTTCGCAAGGGCGACACCTACGTCGTCTCGGGCCAGAAGGTCTGGATCTCGCGCGCGGAGCATTCGGATCTGCTCCTGCTCGTCGCCCGCACGACGCCGATCGATCAGGTGAAGAAGCGCGGCGATGGCCTGTCGATTCTGCTCGTGGACCTGCGTGAGGCGGTCGGTCGCGGGCTGACGATCCGGCCGATTCGCACGATGATGAATCACGCGACGACGGAGCTGTTTTTTGACGACCTCGAGGTTCCGGCCTCGGCGCTCGTCGGCGAGGAAGGGAAGGGCTTCCGATATCTGCTCGATGGCCTGAACGCCGAGCGGATCCTGATCGCGGCCGAGTGCGTCGGCGACGGCCGCTGGTTCATCGAGCGGGCGTCGAAGTACGCGAAAGAGCGCGTGGTGTTCGGCCGGCCGATCGGTCAGAACCAGGGCGTGCAGTTCCCGATCGCGCGCGCGCACGTGAACATCGAGGCCGCCGATCTGATGCGCATTAAAGCGGCCGCGCTGTTCGATCAGGGCGCGCCGTGCGGCGCCGAAGCCAACATGGCCAAGCTGCTGGCGGCCGACGCGTCCTGGGAGGCCGCCAACGTCGCCGTGCAAACCCACGGCGGCTTCGGTTTCGCCGAGGACTACGACATCGAACGCAAGTTCCGCGAGACCAAGCTCTATCAGGTCGCGCCGATCTCGACGAACATGATCCTGACGTACATCGGCGAACACGTGCTCGGGATGCCGCGATCGTACTGAATCAAGAGCCTTCAACATGAAGGACATGAAGAAAACCACATTCTTTGGAAGGCATTGCGAAATGCGCGCTCGGAGAGACGCACAGATCTGCGAAGCCAATGAAGAGATCTCGCGAGCTCGGGATCCGATGAATTCTTCAGTACCTCCCTCCCAATCCCGCTCTCTCCCAGGATGCATCTCGTAATGCTCTCCAGAGAATTAGGTTTTCTTCATGCCCTTCATGTTGAAGGCTCTTGGACCAAGACACGATGTTCCCCTTCGATGACCTGACTGTCGTCTCGCTCGAGCAGGCGGTGGCGGCGCCGTTCGCGACGCGGCAGCTGGCCGATCTCGGCGCGCGGGTCATCAAGATTGAGCGGCCTGGAAGCGGCGACTTCGCGCGCGCCTACGACACGACGGTCAACGGGCTGTCGAGCTACTTCGTGTGGCTCAATCGATCGAAGGAGTCGCTGACGCTCGACCTGAAACAACCAGGCGCGCCCGACATCCTCGATCGCCTGCTCGCGCGCGCCGATGTGTTCGTCCAGAACGTCGGACCCGGCGCCGCCGGCCGTCTGGGTACCGAGCCGACCGATCTTCACGCGCGCTATCCGAAGCTCATCGTCTGTTCGGTGTCCGGCTACGGGTCGTCCGGACCGTATGCCGATCGCAAAGCTTACGATCTGCTCGTGCAGAGCGAAGTCGGGTTGCTGTCGCTGACGGGAACGGACGCCGAGCCGGCGAAGGTCGGCATCTCGGTGGCGGACATCGCGGCAGGCATGTACGCGTACTCGGGCATTCTCGCGGCGCTCTTCGCCCGCGCATCGCACGGCCGGGGTTCCGTGATCGAGGTGTCGCTCTTCGATGCGCTGGCCGAATGGATGAGCGCGCCGGCCGCGTTCACGGCCTACGGCGGATCGGCGCCGCCGCGGACCGGGGCGCATCACGCCTCGATCGCGCCGTACGGACCGGTGACGACCCGTGATGGCGACGCCGTCTTCGTGGCCATCCAGAATTCGCGGGAGTGGACGCGGTTCTGCGCCGATGTGCTGCGGCAACCGGACCTCGCCACCGACGATCGGTTCTCGACCAATCCGCTGCGCGTGACCCATCGCCGCGCGCTGGACGCCGCGATTGCCGCGGTCGCCCGCAACCTCTCCGTCATCGAGCTGATCGCCAGGCTCGACACCGCGCAGATCGCCTACGCGCGCATGAACTCCATGGCGGCCTTTCTCGATCACCCGCAACTGTCCGCGCGCGATCGCTGGCGCGAGATCGATTCACCGAATGGGCCGCTGCGCGCGCTCGTCCCGCCAGTGAGTATCGAGGATACGCCGCCGCGCATGGGCGCCGTGCCGGCGCTCGGCCAACACACCGATCCGATTCTTCGCGAGCTGGGATTCGGCGCCGCGGCGATTGCCGCCTGGCGCGCGGAAGGAACGATCTGATGACGATCAAACCGGGCTGGACAGGGCGGGTATTCGAGGACTTCACCGTCGGCGACGTCTACGAGCATCCGCTTGGCCGGACGATCACGCAGGCCGACAACGTGTGGTTCACGTGTCTGACGATGAACACCAACCCGATTCACTTCGACGCCGAGTACGCGCGCCAGACCGAGTTCAAGCGCCCGCTCGTGAACTCGTGCTTCACGCTCGCGCTCGTGACCGGCCAGTCGGTCATCGACCTGACGATGAACGGCGTCGCCAACCTCGGATGGGAGAGCGTCACGCTGCCGCATCCGCTCTTCGAAGGCGACACCGTCTACGCGAAGAGCGAAGTGCTCGAGACCCGCGAATCGAAATCACGCCCGAAGGTCGGCATCGTCCGCGTCAAGACCACCGGCCTCAATCAGGACGGCGCCATCGTCATCGAGTTCCTGCGCACGTTCATGATCTGGAAACGCGGCCACGTGCCTCACGCCACGAAGTCGCGAATCGACCCGAGCTGATCGATGTTCCGCAGAAGCGTCAACGCCTCGCCGGCCTGCGCCGCCGACCGCACGCGCGTCGCGCAGGCAGTGAACTTCGCCGCCAACTCCGCGTCGCTTGCCGGGTTGCCGGGATATCCGCGGGCGCCGTGCGCTTCCTGCACGAAGGTGCGGCCGTCCTCGAGCCGCACCCGCACGCGCGCTTCGGTCAGCGCCGGCTTGCCCACGCCGATCTGGTCATCCACGCGCATCGACACTCGCGACATCAGCGAGGTCACCTTCGGATCCCGAATCCGATCGTCGTCGAACGTCTCGATGTCCACGCGGCCGAAGACGACGGCCGCGGCCGCGCAGAAGGGCATGCTGAACTTCGCTTCGAGCGCGCTGGCGGGGCGATCGTAGAGGAGGATCGTCGGCACGATCGCGTCGACGTCGATCTCGATCCGCTCGACGTCGTCAGCCGAGAAGCGCTCCCGCGCGCGAAGATCGAGCAGCGCGTCGAGCGTCGGATGCGAGCCGGCGCACGACGGATACAGCTTCACGGTCACGCCGGTCTCCAGGATCTCCCAGCGCCGGCCGAGGTCCGACGTCGCGCCGGCGAGGTCGGCGCGCTCGCTGTCCAGCGCCCGCAGAAAACCCTGCGGGCCATCGAACGCGCGCGCGCTGCCGGTAAGACCGGCCTTGGCGAGCAGCGCTGCATGCACGCCATTGCGCGCCGCCAGTCCGGCGTGGAGCGGCTTCACCATCGTGCCGAAGTTCTCCTTGAGGCCGGAAGCCGAGGACGCCGCGATCGCCAGCGCGTGCGACGTGGCGGCGGCGTCGAGTCCAAGCAGCCGGCTGGCGCCGGCGGCAGCGCTGATCGTGCCGAGCGTCGATGTGCAGTGCCAGCCGCGCTGATAGTGACGCGGATTCATCAGCCGCCCGAGCCGCGCCTGGATCTCGAATCCCATCACGTACGCCTCGACGACCGCGCGGCCGGACGCGCCGGCGACTTCTCCCGCGGCGACGATGGCCGGCACCAGCGGCGCGCTTGGATGCGCGAGCGAGACAAAGCACATGTCGTCGTAATCGAGCGCGTGCGCGGCGGTGCCGTTGGCGAGCGCGGCGTCCGGCGCGGAGGCTCGCGTGTCCGTGCCCCACACCGAGCAGGGCGCGCCGTCGGCCGTGGCCGTTGTCTCGCGGACGATCCGAGCGGCCGGCTCGGCGGCGCCCGCCAGCGCGACGCCAATCGTGTCCATCAACGCCGCCGCGGCTCGCGCGCGCGTCTCGGGTGGTGGATCGCAGTTCATGACGAACGCGGCCATGCTCACGCGGGTCCGCCCTGCGTCCCGCCTTCCGGCACGCCAACCGCGGCCATGAAACGCTGTTTGATGAACACGCAGTCCTGCGGCGGCTTCACCGCCGGAGTTGATTCGTCCACCTTGGCGACGATGACGAACGGGCCGCTGTCGCTGCGGCTGCGCGCGATCGCGTGATCCAGTTCCGGTAACGTCCTCACCGTTGCCGTCGCCGAAATGCCCATCGCGCGCGCGGCCGCCTCGAGGTCGGCGCCATGCGCGGTCGCCGTGTTCTGCCCGCCGGTCGTGCCGTAAAGACCGTTATCCCAGACGATCACGACGAGGTTCGCGGGTCGCACCCAGCCGATCGTCGCCAGCGATCCCAGGTTCATGAGCAGCGACCCGTCGCCGTCGAGCACGACGACGCGTCGATCGGGCTGCGCCATCGCCAGCCCAAGCCCGATGGAGGAGGCCAGGCCCATGCTGCCCCAGGTGTAGAAGTAAGTGTCGCGATCGCCGGCGGCGAAAAGGTCGTACGCAGGATGACCGAGGCTGGCGATGACGAGATCGTCGCCGAACGCAGCCGCCAGATGACGTGTCGCCTCCAGCCGCGTCATCCGCCGACTCCCGCCGTCGGCACCGTGAGCCGTCGCGGCAGCAGGCACACGCCCGCGGTGCGCGTCGCGAATGCGGTCTTACCCACGAGCGCGACCGTTTCCGCGGTCGTCTCCGGCGACGCCGCGGTCGCATGCGGCAAACCGATCGCGTCGCAGATCGGCGCGACCGCGCGGCCCATCGGCACCTGCGCCGAATTCCATTCGCCGGCATCGCCGCGCATGCTGATCAAAATGAGGGCGGGAATCTGATACGGCACGAGGAGCGACGTCAGCGCGTTGATCGAATTGCCAAGCCCGCTCGACTGCAGCATCACCGTCGGCCGCTTGCCGCCCAGGTACAGCCCGGCCGCGATGCCGAAGGCCTCTTCTTCGCGGGTCGCGATCGTCGTCTCGACGTCGGAATATTCCTCGCGAAGGACGCGCAGGACGTGCGAGAGCGGGTTATCCGGCACGTAGACGACGTGGCGGCTGCCGGCGGCGTGCAGTCCGGCGCAGACACCGGCCGCCCACGGCATCAGCGCCGGTGGAGATGACATCGGCGGAGTTTACTTCACGAGCTGAGTGAAAGGCCTCTGCCCCAAGAGCCTTTAACCTTGGAGATCATGGAGTTCACAGAGGAGAGCAGGTTCTTTCTTGGGGGAAGCCTTCGCGAGGTACGCATCTCGCTGCTCTTACCCAAGAATGAGAACCCGTTCTTCTCCTCGGCCTCCAAGGTTAAGAGCTCTTTGACAAGCGCTTTTCAGTCAGCCGCTGATCCCGCTGCGCGCGCGATTTGGGTTATTGCCGCGACCAGCGTGTCCAGCTCCCTCGGCAGGACGAACACGTGCGGGGTCACGCGGACGCCGCGCACGCCGGCGGACTCGCTGTCGACGGCGTTGGTCCAGATCTTGTACTTGTCGAGGAGCGTCTTCGCGAAGTCGGCCGGCGTCACGCCGCGAATGCCGACGTTACCGATCGCGCAGGTGCGCGCCGGATCGGCCGGCGTGTTCATGATCACGTTGGGCAGCGCCCGCACGCGCGTCGTCCAGTACTGCTGGAGGTAGCGCAGCCGCGCCTCCTTGCGCTTGATGCCGAGCGATTCGTGGAACGCGATCGCCGACTCGATGGCCAGATCGGTGTGCACTGGATGCGTGCCGGTGTGATTGAGCTTCATCACGTCGGTGTCGTCGGTCATGCGCCAGTCGGCGAAGATCGGCCAGAGCGCCGGGATCTTGTCGCGCTTGACGTAGAGGATGCCGGTCCCGAGCGGGCACCCCAGCCATTTGTGCAGCGACGCGGCGTAGTAATCGCAGCCGAGGTCGGGGATCTTGTAATCGAAGTGCGCGAAGGCGTGCGCGCCGTCGACCAGGACCTCGACGCCGCGCGCGCGCGCCATGTCGGCGATCTTGCGCACCGGCAGGATC
Organism: Vicinamibacterales bacterium; assembly: GCA_036274055.1. Taxonomy (GTDB): domain Bacteria; phylum Acidobacteriota; class Vicinamibacteria; order Vicinamibacterales; family SCN-69-37; genus DASUGM01. The sequence continues at coordinate 5,979 of DASUGM010000272.1, forward strand.
TGTCCGGTGACGTTGATGATGTGCGACACCATCAGCGGGCGCGTGCGCGGCGTGAGCGCGTCCGCGTAGCGCTGCACGATCTCGTCATCAGTGCGCGGATCCGCCGGGACGCTGACGACCTTGTTGATCATGCCGTGCCGGCGCGCCATCAGCCGGAACTGCGCGAGCATGTGGCCGTAGTCCTGCTCGGCCATCAC
>DASUGM010000273.1:0-22032 GCA_036274055.1 Vicinamibacterales bacterium
GCGACCCCAACCCACTGTCCTCTAAGCAGGCCGCTGCCCAACCACCGAACGGCCCTGAGTAGCCGACTGGCCACAGGTGCCCGGCGCAGACCGCGTCGTGCGCCACCCCCGCGTCGGCCCCGCAGGCGGCCGCGCCGTCCGGCGTGGATCCTTACTTGCAAAACCGGGCACAGGAGTTGTGAACCATGCCCGCTGTGAATTCCCTTCGTGAACTACTGGTGGAAGAACTACGAGACATCTATGACGCCGAAAAACGCCTGACCAAGGCGCTGCCCAAGATCTCCAAGGCGTCGTCGCACGACGAGCTGACATCCGCGATCGACGCGCATCTCGAGGAGACGCGCGAGCACGTGACCCGGCTCGAACAGGCGTTCGAGGCGATGGACGTCCCGGCGCGTGCCAAGACGTGCGCCGGCATGAAAGGTCTGATCGAGGAAGGCGACGAGCACGCCGGCGAGGACTACGCCGACGACGGCCTCCGCGACGCCGCGATCATCGGCGCGGCCCAGCGCGTCGAACACTACGAGATTGCCGCCTACGGCACGGCCATCGCCCACGCCAAGCTGCTCGAACTCGACGACGTCGTCGCGCTGCTCGAGTCGACGCTCGAGGAGGAGAAGGCCGCCGACAGCAAGCTCACCGAAATCGCCGAGAGCGTCGTCAACCTCGAGGCCTCGGCATCGGACGAGACGGAGGAGGACGACGACACCGCCGAAGAACCGGTCCGGCGTCCGGCGATGCGAATGTCGATGACCGGCGCCAGGTCCGCCGCGCGTCCGAAGAACGGCGGCAAGGCGCGGGCGCGTTAAGGCGTAACGGAGAACAGGCGGAACGGCGTGTCCGGAGTGGTTCGCTGCATCAGCGGCAGCGACACATTGAACACCGGCGCGCCGTTCGCCAGCTGCCCCTGAGGTTGCCCGTGATGCGCGTGACCGTGAAACACGGCCGCTACGTCGTAACGCGTCAGCGGTTCTTCGAGCCGGCTCGATCCGAGAAACGGATAGATCTCGAGCGGCTCGCCTTCGACCGTCGAGGCGACCGGCGAGTAGTGCAGCAGCGCGACGCGCTTCGAGGCACGCAGGCGCGCCAGCGCCGTTTCGAGCTTGAGCGCCTCGTCGATCGCCTCACGAACGAACGCCTTGATACTCGCTTCGCCCCAGGCGCCGAGGGCGCGCGCGCCAAAGCCGCCGCAGAAGCCTTTGACGCCGGCGAATCCGACGCCGCGAATCTCGTGCGCGTCGCCGTCGAGAATCACGACCCCGGCCTCGGTCATGATCGTGCGCACCTCGGCCTCCTGGCCCGACTCGCAGTCATGGTTGCCAAGGACGGCGACCACCGGAATCGTCAGCTGCTGCTTGATCTCCCGGGCGAGCCCACGGGCTTCGGCCGGAAGGCCGTGGTCGGTAAGGTCGCCGCAGATCAGCAGGACGTCGGCGTCTTCACCGAGACGGCTGAAGAGCGGCTGCAGCGCGCCAGCCGGATGGCGGCCGAAATGGACGTCAGCAAGCGCGGCGATCCGGACTGACGTCATGAGCTCACCGGTTCCCTTCTATCGCGCCGTACTGCGTACGTTTCGCGACGCGGACATTCCGTTCGTGATCGGCGGCACCTACGCGCTGGCGCGCTACACCGCGATCGATCGCTCGACCAAGGACCTCGATCTGATGGTCCGGCGTCGTGACTGGCCGGCGATCGCCCGGGCGCTGCGCGAACGACACATCTACACGCGGCTGCCGTTCCCGCACTGGCTGGGCAAAGCGCTGCAGGGCTCGTCGCAGGTCGACATCATCTTCAGCGGCGGCAACGGCCTGACCAAGGTCGATGACGAATGGATCGGCCGCGGCGTCCCGGCGCGCGTGCTCGGCTTCAACGTGCAACTGTCGCCGCCGGAGGAGTTGCTGTGGTCGAAGGCCTTCGTCATGGAGCGTGAACGCTTCGATGGCGCCGACGTGCTCCATTTGATCCTGGCGATGGTCGACGATCTCGACTGGCGCCACTTGTGCGCGCGCTTCCGCGGCCACGAAAAGGTCCTGCTCGCCCACGTCGTGCTGTTTCAGTACGTCTACCCCGATCATGCCTCGCGGCTGCCGCGCTGGCTGATCCCGACGCTGCTCGACGCCGAGGACCCCGCCGAGAGGTTCAGCACGCGCCTGTGCCGCGGCACCCTGCTCTCCCGTGCGCAGTACCTGGTCGACGTCGAGCAGCGCGGCTTCGCCGACGCGCGCCGTCCACCCTTCGGCCCGATGACCGACAACCAGTATCAGATCTGGACGGGAGCCATTCATCGGCATTGGTCGCGCCGCCGCTGACTCAACTGTGCGGTTTGTCAGCGTGGACGAGATCGGGCTGTCGTGGCACCGGCGGCCGATCGATGGCCTGTCTGCGTTCCGGCCCAGGCTCGGGTGCGAATGGCCGCAAAGCGATCGACTCGTTGCGCCGCGCCGACTCGTAAAGTCGCTCGACGATCGTCACGTCACGCGCCCCTTCCTCGGCCGAGGGCTCCGGCTCGCGATCCTGGCGAATGCAGTCGGAGAAATACAGCAGTTCGGCGGCGAATTGATCGCGCTTCCTGCCGCGTTTCTTGATCGTTGTCTCGCCGGCCGTGAGCGTGTATTTCAACGGCTCGGCGTACTCGAACGCCGGCTCCATGTGAATGTCACCCTCGCTCCCGACAATGCGGAGCGACGACACGTCAGCCGACGAGAACCCGGTCACGAAGGAGGCGACGCGCTCGTCGTCGTAGCGGAGAACCGCCGCGGTGGTCTGATCGACGCCTGGCATCCGGGCGCTGCCGCCGTCGATTGCGTATGCAAAGACCTGGACCGGTTCGGCCGCGAAGACCATTCTGGCGGCATTGATGCAGTAAACGCCGAGGTCATAGAGCGTGCCACCGCCCGTCTCCGGCCGTGTCCGAATGCCATCCGGTTTCGCCTGCATCGAAAACGAAGCGCTCACGTAACGCAGCGTTCCGATCCGGCCGGAACGAATCTGCTTGAGCACGTCGAGCATCAGTGGATCGAAATGGAGCCGATAGGCGGTCATCAGCTTCACGCCGGCGTCAGCGCAGGCGCGCATCATGCGGTCGCAGTCCGCCTCGGTCACCGCGAGCGGTTTCTCGCAGAGCACGTGGACACCGGCGTTGGCGGCACGGACGCAATGGTCAGCGTGCTCGGAGTTCGGCGTCGCGATGAAGACGGCGTCGACCTCGCCGAGACATTGCTCCAGTTCGTCGTAGCTGCCGCGAACGGCGACGTCGTATTGGTCGCCAAGCGCGCGGAGCTTCACCGGATCGCCGCTGACCAGCGCATGCAGCGACGAATTTCGCCGCGCATGCGCGAACGCCGGCAGGATCGCGCTCTGGGCGATGTAGCCGAGCCCGACAACCGCGTACCGGACCTTGCCCTTGCCGCGGGACGCGCCGGGCATTACTTTTTCCGCCCTCCGCGCGACGCGCGCTTGCGCGGCACTTTGCCGCCCGCCTTCCGTGCCTCCGAAAGACCGATCGCGATCGCCTGCTTGCGGCTGGTGACGCGCTTGCCCGATCGGCCGCTCTTCAGCGTGCCGCGCTTCCGCTCGTGCATCGCCCGCTTGACCTTTTTTTGAGCTTTCTTACCGTACTTCGCCATATCACGAACCGTTTCAAGCCGCATACCATCCGCCGCGGCGCGCTCTGCGCAGGTTCTCTTGTTCGGAAGTTCGGACGTTCGGGCGTTCCGTTCTCACGTTCGGTCCTTCCCGCGTTCGAACCGATGAACGGGAGAACCGAACGCCCCGAACGCCCGAACCTCCGAACAAGAGAACGTGTAAGGTGAAGCCTCAACTAGAATCGCGGTATGGCGACTCCCGCACCTGGATCCTTCTGCTGGTTCGAGCTCGGCACCAACAACCAACCCGCCGCGGTCGCGTTTTATCAGAAGCTGTTCGGCTGGACCGTTCAGGACTCGCCGATGGGGCCGGGCGAGGTCTACTCGATGTTCAAACTCAACGGCGAGGATGCCGCTGCCGCATTCACGTTACGGCCCGAACAGCGCGCCAACGGTGTGCCGCCGCACTGGATGACCTACGTCGCCGTCGACGACGCCGATCAAATCGCGACGCGCGCGGCGACGCTCGGCGCGACCATCGTCGCGCCGCCGTTCGACGTCTTCGACTTCGGCCGGATGGCGGTGATTCAAGATCCCACCGGCGCGATGTTCTCGATCTGGCAGGCGAAGCAGCATGCCGGCGTCGGCATCTGGGGCGCTCCGGGCTCGGCGTCGTGGGCCGATCTCAGCACTCCCGATCAAACCCGCGCTGGCGACTTCTACACGAAGCTGTTCGGCTGGCGCATGGTCACCGGCAAGGACATGGTCGATGCCGTGCCCGGTGACTACTTTCACATCATGAACGGCAGCGACATGATCGGCGGCGTCGGCCCAGCCTCGCAGCGCGATCCCAACACGCCGCCGCACTGGCTCGTCTACTTCGAAGCCGCGAGCTGCGGAGAGACGACGGCGAAGGCCACCGGACTCGGTGCCACCGCTTACGTCCAGAACATGCAGATCGGCGACAGCGGGTGGATTTCCGTGCTGGCCGACCCGCAGGGCGCGATGTTCGGGATCCACGCGACGAAAGCTTGAGCACGCGCCTGGTTGGCACCGCCCTTGCTAATCCCAGGGCGGATGGCCAACATCGACCTGTCGCGTGTGCACCAGCGCATGCAACGAAGGGTTCGCGAGGGTCCCAACCGGCGGCGCTGGCGCCGAATCAAGCCGCACGAGTTGCCCGCCATCGCTGCGCACCTCGACAACGTGCACATCGACATCATCGACTTGTCGCGGAGCGGCGCCAGATTTTCATCGACGCGACGACTCCTTCCGGGTGTGCGCGTCGCGATGCGCCTGAACACTCGCGATACAACGGTCGTCATCCGCGGCGAGATTGTCCGCTCCACGCTCGTCAGGCTCGAAAGCGGCTCGCTCGGCTATGAAGCCGCCGTGGCGTTCGACGCGCTCCTCACCGGCTTGATTGCCGACGAGCAACCGCTCGAGGTGCCGGCGCAGCCTGCCTATGACGACGAGGATTGGGCCTCGCTGGTCGCCATCACTGCCGAGCTCAATCGATCCGGTGCCGACGTACTCGAACTCCTCGGAGCGCCGGCGTAGCCACGTCGAATCCAGCGAAATTTGTTAGCCGCGCACATTTCTGTCGCGCATTTTCTCCGCAAGGGACATCTGGACGCCCGCGAAGCTCGCGCCGGCCAGCCTTTTTGCCCGGGTTAGAACAATTTCGACGGTCGGAGGCCTGGTACTGGCCTTGCCTAGATTCAGCATCGTGCAGCCTCACACCTTCGCGCCAGTCGCAGTCGCCTCGACGGATTCAGCTCGACCGTCGACGTCGGCCGTCGAGCACCGTTCCGACGCGAAGGACAACCGGCGCGTCTGGCAGCGAATCGATGCCGACACGCTCCCGCCCTTCGCGGTTCAGCTCAACGGACGGCTCCCCGTCCGTTTGATCGATCTTTCCCGGGGCGGCGCGCGCCTCGCCGGTGAGCACCGACTGTTGCCGGGTGCAACCGTCAGCGTGCGGCTCGAGTCTCCAGACGGCACTATCCTCGTCCGCGGTCACGTCGTCCGTTCCCGACTCGTGAAGCAGCCGGACGGCACGCTCGGCTACGAAGCCGGCATCGCGTTCGATCAACCCATCGACAACATCGGCGGTCATCAGCCGGAGCCGGTGAGCGTCACCGCGGTTGTCGCTCAACGCAGTGAAGAGGTCATCGATGTCCTCGACGGCAACGACTGGTAACGCGATGCGTGTGCTCTATCTGGCCGGTCACGCGGCCGACCAGGACGCGACGATTCAAAAGAGTCTGGCACTCTACGGCGGCATGGACGTCGACGCCGCGCCGAACGGCTCGGAAGCGCTGACGCGGCTGCGCGGCGACACTGGTCTGCAGGCGCTGTTCGTCTCGCCGACGCTGCCGCAGAACGAGACGCTGGCCCTGATCGCGACGCTTCGCCGCGACAAAACGCCGGTCGCGATCGTGCCGGTGGTGACCCCCGATCAACAGCCGTTCTTCGCCACGGCCGTCGCCTCTGGCGCCGACGACGCCGTCGTCTGGCGCGACGGCGAGCCGCTGCAGTTCAGCGAGACCCTGACCCGCGTCCGGCAGAGCCCCTACCTGCAGCCGAGCGATCCGCAGCGGCGGATGCGCGTGCTCTATCTTGGCGACGATCAGGTCGTCTGGGAACTGATCGAGCAATGCGATTTCATCACCGCGACGCGCGCGACCAGCGCCGCCGACGGCCAGTGCCTGGTGCGCGACGACGAGTCCGAGGACGGCCTGGCCTACGATGCCGTCATCGTCGACGAACGTCCGGGTGACGCCAACCCGCTGCTGGTCGTGCGGTCGCTGAAGTCGCAGTCGTCCGATCTTCCGGTCGTGGTGCTGACGCCTCCCGCCGGTGTTGACGTTGCCACCGCCGCCCTCGAGCTGGGCGCCGATGACGCCGTCGGCAAGACCGGCAGCTACCGCCGACGTCTGATCGCAACGATGCGCCGCGCCATGCAGCGGCGCGATCTGATGCAGCAGCACGTCACGCTGCGCGGGCGCGAAGCGCGTCTGCGGCAAATCGTCGAGACGATGCCGGAAGGCATCGCCGTGATTGGCAACGACGGCGCGGTGCTGGCGATGAATCTCGCGGCGATCGCGCTCTTCGGTGAGCAGCGTTCGAAGGACGTCGTCGGCCGCAGCCTTTACATGTTCGTCGACGAAGCGCGGCGCGACGCCCTCCGTGAGTTCGTGAACACGGTCTCCGAAGGCGCCAAACGCGACATCACGTTCGAGGTGACCGGCAGCGAGAAGACCAACGTGCTGCAGTTGCGCGGCGTGCCCCTGCCCCGCGATGCGCGGGCGCGGCCCGGCGTGATCGCGTCGGTGGCGATGGCTGGCGGCGCGGCCGCGGCGCCGACCGCGCAGGACACGCAGGCGCTGTCGCAGGCGTTTCGAGATCTCGAGAACAGCCTCGCCGAAGTCGAGGCCGGTCGCGAACGCGAACGCGCCGAGTGGGCGGTGGCGCGCGCGGCGCTCGAACACGAGCTGGAAACCATGCGCGCGCACGCCGACAACGCGCGCGGGCTGGCCGATGGGCTGCGCGAAGCCGGAGACTCCCGCTGCCAGGAACTGGAGCGCCGGCTGCACGACGCCGAAGCGCAACTGGCCGCGGCACTCGCGGAACGGGGAGCGTTGACCGAGGAGCACAAGCAAATGGACGCGACGTTGCAGATCGACTGGGCGCGTGAACGCGCGGATCTCGAAGACAAGCTGCGCGATGCCGAAGCGCGCGCCGCCGCGCTCGATGCGCAGCTGGCGGTGCTTCGCGAAACCCCGCCGCCCGCCGCCGCCGTGGCGGCCCCGGTGACCGTCGTGCGCTACGAAGCGCCGGCGCAGACCGCGCCTCCGGAAACGCGTCAACTCGTCAAGATGGCCGACGTCGGTCAGCTCGCCGCGGCGATCACCCAGGATCTTTCGCCGTTGCTCAGCAGCCTCGACGTCGATGTCCGCGGCGTCCTCCACGCCGACTCGATGGACACCGCCCGCGCGCACGCGCAGTCAATGAGCGGACGGGTCACCGAGAGCCAGATGCTCGTGCAGCAGCTCGCCGGATTCAGCCGAAAACAGCAGGAGGCAACCTCAGCGCAGGATCTGTCGGCGATCGCCCGCGCGCTGGAAATGGCGCTCAAGCCGTTGATGGGTCCGCACGTCGCCCTGCGCCTCGACCTCACCGACGGGGTGACCGTGGACGCGACACGCGCCGACGTCGAGCAGATGCTGACGACGCTGCTGATTGCGGGCCGGGACTTGCTGCCGGTGGGCGGATCGCTGAGGTTAGGAACTGGCGTCAACGACGGCGGCGCCGCCTCGCTGACCGTGACCGCGCAAGGCTACGGCGTCGTCACCGACGCCAACACGAGTGCCCTCGCAGCGGTCGTGCGTCAGTGCAACGGGACCCTGACGACCGAACCGGCCGCGCGGGCGTTCGAGTTCAAGATCAGCTTCTAGTCAGAATACGATTAGGCATAGGCATCTCCTCCGGGGAGCGTCTATGACCAGGCACTACTCGAACGGCGAGATCACCGTGATCTGGAAGCCGGACATCTGCCAGCACAGCGGCATCTGCGCGCGCGGACTGCCAGCGGTATTCGACCCGCGGCGGCGACCCTGGATCCAGCTTCACCCTGCCGACACCGAGACGATCAAGGCGCAGGTCGACCGTTGTCCGAGCGGCGCGCTGTCGTGGGTGCGGGACGCCGACGGCGGCGCTGACGCGGGCGACCGGTAGCCGGTGCAAAAACCGGTACTCGTGGTCGGCGGCGGGATCGGCGGCCTGGCGCTGGCCATTGCGCTGAAACGCGCGCGGATCCCGGTCGAGATCTGGGAACGGGTGCCGGCCTACAAGCCGGTCGGCGCCGGCATCGCCCTCGCGATCAACGGCATGGCGGTCTTGCGGGCGCTCGGCGCCGGCGCGCGCGTCGAAGCCCGCGGCGGCGTGATTCAACGGTTCCGGATCACCGATCAACACGACCGGGTCATCGGCGCCGTCGATCTCACCGCAACCGCGCGCGAACATGGTCCGTCAATCGCCATCCACCGCGGCGCGCTGCATGAGGCGCTGGTCGCTGCCGTCGCGGACATTCCGTTCCGAGCGGGCCTCTCGGTGCAGAGCCTGGAGGCGCACGCCGAGGGCGTGCGGGTCGAGTCGACGGCCGGCGATCGCGGCGACTACGCGGTAGTCGTCGGCGCCGACGGCATCCGATCGCGGGTACGGGAGCTGGCGTTTGGCGCGATCGAACCGATCTATGCCGGGTACACGTCGTGGCGCCTGGTCCTCGACAACCACGACAGTCTGACGGATTCGACGGAGATGTGGGGCCACGGCCGGCGAGTCGGACTAGTGCCGATCGGCGGCGGTCAGATCTACATATTCACGACGATGAATCAGCCGCGCCTCGTCGTCGACGCGGCGCCGGACCGCGTCGCGCGCTTCAAACAGAACTTCGGCGCCTTCAGCGGACCGTTCCAGCGGTTGCTGACGCAAATCACCGACGCCGATCAGCTGCTGCACAACGATATCGAAGAGGTGTGGTTGGATCGCTGGCACCGCGGTCGCGTCGTCCTGCTCGGCGACGCCGCGCACGCGATGACCCCGAACACCGGGCAGGGCGCCGGGATGGCGCTCGAAGACGCCTGGGTGCTCGCGCGCGAACTGGCCCGCGCGCCAACGGTCGGGCACGCGCTGCAAACGTACGAGCGCATCCGCATCCCGCGGGTCCGCGCCATCCATCGCGCCTCGCGACTGCTCGGCCGGGTCGCGCAATGGGAACATCCTGCGGCGTGCGCGCTGCGCAACGCGATCTTCCGCGCGATCCCGAGCCGGGCTCAGCTTCGCGGCATGAAAAAGCTGATCGAAGACGGTGCGGCGCTGCTGCGGGAATAGAGACGAGGACTCGAGGAGACGAGGAGCTCTTATCGACGCCGGCGCGGCCGGAACGTCCATTTCTTACCGCTCGGACCACCGGCCGCGGGTGGCCCGCCGCCGTGCCCGCCGGATCCGCGGCCGCTGCCGCTGCCGCCAGTCCCGCTGCCGCCGCCCTGCCGGCCCCGCCGCGCCTGGCCGCGGGCGCGGTCGTGCGCCCGGCGTTCGCGCATCTGCGCCATGCGCTGCGCGATCGGCACTTCGAGTTTCGCCGCCGGACGCGCGTCGTAATCGAAGTCCGGGACGGTCACGCGCGGCAGCGTCCGCCCGAGCGCGCGTTCGATCGCGGCGATCTCCTGACGCTCTTCCGGCGAGACGAAGGTGAACGCCTCCCCCGCGGCTTCGGCGCGACCGGTGCGCCCGATGCGGTGAATGTAATCTTCCGGCACCAGCGGGACGTCGAAATTGACGACGTGCCCGAGGGCATGCACGTCGATGCCGCGCGCGGCGATGTCGGTCGCGACCAGAATCGGGATCCGACCCTCGCGAAAACCATCGAGAGCCGCGGTGCGCTGATTCTGCGATCGATTGCCGTGAATGCGGTCGGCTTTGATCCCCGATCGCACCAGCAGATCGGTCAGCCGGTTGGCGCGGTGTTTCGTCCTCGTGAAGACCAGCGCCTGCCGGATGTCGCCGCGCGAGAGCAGCGACACGAGCAGCGCCGACTTGAGATCCTGGCGCACCGGGTACACCGCCTGAGCGATGCCGACGGGCGCGACCGTGGCGCGTTCACGCTGAATCACGGCCGGCTGGTGCAGCATCTCGCGCGACAGCTCGCGGATCGGCGGCGGCATCGTCGCGCTGAAGAACAGCGTCTGGCGGCGCCGCGGCAGGTAGCGGAGAATCTTGCGAATCTCGGGCAGAAAGCCCATGTCGAGCATGCGATCCGCTTCGTCGAGCACGAGGAACTCGAGGCGGTCGAGCTTGGCGTAGGGCGAGCGCAGATGATCGAGCAGCCGGCCCGGCGTTGCGACGATGACGTCGACGCCGCTGCGGAACGCATGCTCCTGCGGTCCATGGCCGACGCCGCCGAAAACGGCGGCGCCAGTCACGGGTGTGTGCACGGCGAGGTCCTCGAGGTTGGCGAGGATCTGCGCCGCGAGTTCGCGTGTCGGGGCGAGTACGAGCGCGCGAGTAGTGCCGCGCGACTTGCTCAACAGGGCGTGCAGAATCGGCAGCAGGAAGGCCGCGGTCTTGCCGCTGCCCGTTTCCGCTGTGGCGAGGACGTCGCGGCCCGCCATCGCGGGCGCGATTGCGTCTGCCTGGATGGGCGTCGGTCGGATGAACCCGAGCTCGCGAATAGCGCGCAGCAGACTCGGGTGCAGCGCAAGCGACGCAAACGGCACGCGCTAGCTGGCCTTGACGTTTTCCGCGCGCGGTCCCTTGGGACCCTGACCGACGTCAAACGTCACCGGCTGACCTTCGCGCATGCTGTCGAACGGCACCGTCACGCACGCCGACTGATGGAAGAAGTACTCCTTGCCATCGTTGCCGAGGAGAAATCCAAAACCCTTTTCACGAACCAGACGCTTCACTGTACCGGAGATGGCTGCCATGGGACCCTCGTTTCCGAAAACGGCTTCGAGAGGGGAAGCGAAAGACCGAACGGGTCCCGCCAACGACTCAGAGAAGCGCGGCGCTCAGTATACGCGAGCCCGGCATGGGGCGTCTGCTAGGATAGCCGCCGTGCCCTCGCGGTGCCCGCTCTGCGGGGAGCAATTCGGTCCCGCGTCGCGTGCCCCCGGCGGACCTCTCGTCCAGTGCCCCGCCTGCGGCCTGCTGGCAGGGACGGCCGCACCAGACGGCGGAGCGCCACCTGATGGCCCCCCGTCCCCACCCACGTCGATCTGGTTCGATCAAATCGAACAGTACGCCCGCTGGAATCGCGCGACTCGGACCGGCAAGCGGCTGGTCGCGCACGGCGGACTGACGAGCGTACGCGCCGAGGGCCAGCGACGCGACTATCAGATCCTCGAGGCGGGCCCGGCCGAGGGCTCGACCGATCGGGGCGCGGACGTGTGCGTGCTCGGTCGCGCGATCGCCGATGCGCACGATCCGCTGTCTGCACTCGGCGCCGCCTGGGCGCAGTTGCGGCCCGGCGGCGTGGTGTCGGTGTTCGCGCCGGCGCTCGATCCGCGCGCCGCGATGCCGCCCGCCCTGGGTTTCGACCGAGCCACGCTGGAGTCCGTGCTCGCCCGCGCCGGCTTCGAGCACATCCGGATCGCGACCGCCAGCGGCGGTGGACTGACGGCGGTGGCCCGGCGCGCCGCCGCGCCGCCGATCGACACACGGCGAGGCCGGCTCTCCATCGTCATGCCGGTCTTCAACGAGAAGCGGACATTCAACGACATCGTCGCGCTCGTCCTGGCGAAAGAGATCCCTGGCCTCGACCTCGAGATCGTCATCGTCGAAAGCCAGTCGACCGACGGCACGCGCGACGACGTGGCGCGCATCGCCGGACATCCGCGCGTCACCGTGGTGTGGCAGGAGCGGCCTCGCGGCAAGGGCAACGCCGTCCGCGCCGGTCTGGCGGTCGCGACTGGCGACTTCGTGCTGATCCAGGACGCCGATCTCGAGTACGACGTCGCGGACTACGAAATGCTGCTGGCACCGCTCCGCGAGTTTCGTCGCGCGTTCGTCCTCGGCATCCGCCATGGCAAAGGCGGTCACACCTGGAAGGTCCGCCATTTCACCGACCGCGCGCTGCTCGGCAAGTGGATGAACTTCGGCCATCTCATCTTCACCGCAATGTTCAACATCGTCTACGGTCAGCGGCTGAGCGATCCGTTCACGATGTACAAGGTGTTTCGCCGCGAATGCCTGTCGGGGCTGACGCTGGAGGCCAACGGGTTCGACTTCGACTGGGAGCTCGCCAGCAAGCTGGTGCGATGCGGCTACGCGCCGCTGGAGTTGCCAGTGAACTACTCGTCGCGGTCGTTCTCTGATGGCAAGAAGGTGACGATGATTCGCGATCCCTTGACGTGGATTCGCGCGTGCCTCAAATACCGCTTCGTTCCGCTCAAGGGCGACGCGATTCCGCCTGACGCGCGGTGACGGTGCAGCCAGGCGATACCGCCGGGCGCCTCCAGACTTTGTCGGCGATCAGCAGGTAGCCGGCATCGGTCAGGTACGACGCGAGCGCCGGAGGCGGATCGCCAAAGACGACGTCGGGCTGCTTGACGCGCCAGTACGCGATCAGGTCGTGCGGCACGTCGAGGTAGTTGCTTCCGAGCAACACCTCCGTTTGTCGCGTGCCGACGAAACGCGGATAGGCCATGAAATAGCGGGCGTAGAGTCCGGTCGGGCCGGCGAGCAGGCAGTCGTGCGAGGCCGCCTGTCTCACCGCCTCGACGATGGCAGGAGCCGTTTGCGCGGAGGCCTCTCGGACGTGAGAGCGGGCGTCGGCAAACCGGACCGCGAGGGTCGCGCCGATCGCCGCGGCGACGACGAGCCACAGCCCGAACGCCCAGACCGTGACTTGCGCGAGGCCGAGGCGGACGACACGGGAGGCGCCGTGCGTCACTGCCGACGCCAACGCCGGGACGAAGAGCGGCACGAGCGGCGCAAAATACACTGGCGACGCGCTGTTGAGCACGATGCCTGCGCCGATGAGTGCGCCAGCAAGCAGCGGGCGCGCGCGATAGCGATCGGGATCGGGCCGGAACAGCAGCAGCGCGGTGACGCCAAACAGCCAGAGCGTGCGTTCCCACCACGGCATGCCCAGCACCATGCTGCGGTGCCGGACCATCTCCTTCGGGATCAACTCGAACGGCGAGAGGAACGACGCGGCGAGCTTGCCGGCGTCCATCGGCGCGGTGAGGTTGAGCGCAGTGTCCGAGTCGACGGCCGACAGGCGCGCCAACGCGGCGGTGCGGACGTAGCTCTGCGGCGACGGCCAGACGCTCAACGCGAAGAACAACAGCGCGCCGGCGGCATACCCGCCGACGAACCCCGCGACCGGAATCGCCGACCTGCCGAAGGACGCCTGACGACCTGCGATCGATCGCAGCGCTGGCCACAGCAGCGCCGTGCCAACCGCGACTGTCGCCGCCGCCGTGTGCAAATGGAAGTTCAATCCGAGGGCGAAGACCGCACCCAGGAGCGCGTATCGCCGCAGGGTCGGCGGTCGTTCGGCGATCGCGACGTAAAGCACAAATCCCCAGGCCACGATCGCGACGGCGAACGAGTCCATCCGGATCGAGTTGGTGCCGTGAATCACGAGCAGCGCCGGCGCGATCGCAAATGCCGCCCACGCCGCCGCACCGCCACAGAGGCGGCGCGTCGCCATCGTCATGCCGAAAACCGCCAGGACGCTGGCGGCCAGCGAGACGAACCGCAGCGGCAGCAAGTACGGCCCGAGCGTCTGATACGCAAGGACGTAGAAGTAGACGCCGTAGCCCACGCCACCCATGCTCGGAATCTGCGGAAAACCCTGGACGAACGGGTATAGACCGAGTCCTCGAGACGCCGTTGCCGTAGTGCTGGCGTAGTAGGTCTCGTCCCAATCGAGCACATCCGGCATCGCGAGCGCGGCATAGGCGCGCACGCCAATGGCCGCGAGGCCGACGACCGCGGCAATAAGTGCGAACAGAATCGGAATGCGGGATTTCACCAGCCGCGGGACCGAGGCTGGTTATAGAACAGTTCGCGCCGATCGACAAACGCGCTTCTCAGGCCTGGTCTTCAAGGAACCACGCCAGCGCTTCGCCCGCCCGTTCGACCAGTCCGCGGCGCAGCCACTGTTCGAGCGTGACCGGGTCACACACCTGCGCGTCGTCGAGAAAGCCGCGCTCGAGTGCGCCGGCCCAGCCGCGATCGAGCACGCAGACGTTGTTCTCGTCGTTGTGCGAGAAGGAACGATTGTCGAAGTTGGTGGTTCCGATCGTCGCCCAGACGCCGTCGACGACCATCGTCTTCTGGTGGAGCATCGTCCGGTTGTATTCGAGAACGGTGATGCCGCCACGCAACAGCTGCCCGCAGAGCCGGAGGCTGTTCCGCCGGGCCAGCCAGGTATCGTTGTGTGTGCCGGCCATCATGATCCGCACGTCGACGCCGCGCTGGCGGGCGTCGAGCAGCGCCGCGACCGCGACCTCGTCAGGAACGAAATAGGGATTTGCGATGTAAATCTTTCGCCGGGCGCAGACGATGGAGAGGTAGTACATCGTGCGCACCGTCGAGGCGCCGACTTCCGGCGCGCTCATGATCGTCTGCGCCGCCAGCATGCCAGCCGCGGGAATCGGCGGATAAAAGAGGTCACCCGAGATGAGCTCGCCGGTGGTCTGAAGCCAGTTGTGCGCGAATCCGGTTTGCAGCGGCTGGACGGCAGGTCCTTCGATGCGAAGCTGCGTGTCTCGCCAGTGATTGGCGTCCTGCGCATGTCCGCGCCAGTGATCGGCGATCCCCGCGCCGCCAGTAAACCCGATGCGGCCGTCGATGATCAGCGACTTGCGATGGGTGCGGTGATTCAGCCTGCCGATCGAGTACCAGCGCAGCGGGTTGTACCACGCCAGCTGGCAGCCGCCCTGCTCGAGTCGCTTCAGGATTTCTTCGCCGATGCTCGCGGATCCGACGGAGTCGAGCAGGAGCTTGACGCAGACGCCGCGCCGCGCCGTCGCGCTGAGCACGTCGGCGAACGCGAGCCCGACTTCGCCGGCCCAATAGATGTAGGCCTCGATGGTGACCGAATGCTGGGCGTCGCGAATCGCCGCGAGCATCGCGGGATAGAACTGATCGCCGTTGTTGAGAATATCGATGCGGTTGCCCGCGAGCGGCGCAACGCCGGTCGCGCCGGCCATCGTCGTCAGGAATTCCGGATCTTCGATCGAGAATTCGTGGTCGAGCCCGAACTGCGGTGGACGTTCCCAGGGCACCGCCAGGAACGCGATCGCGGCCCACGTTCCCGTGCCCGCGGCAAGCGCCCAGCGGTCCTCGACCAGCGCGGCGACGGCGATCATCGCCCACGGCCACCACGCCCAGAGCACGCGGCGAAGCCGGGTCGCGAATCTCGCCGGTCCCTTCTTCGGCAGCGTGCGCGGGTCCGGCGCCAGCCGACGGCGCCACCGCCGGACCAGCCGCCGGCCGCGAAATGGGGACGGGGGTGTTTTCCACAGATCCGTGCGAATTGGGGACAGGCCTTGCCGTGTCAGCGCCAAGGCCTGTCCCCAATCACCGCGGATCTGTGGAAAACACCCCCGTCCCCCGTTAAACCGTTCGACGGACGGCCATTCGATAGATGGCGAGGACGACGACCGCGCCGACCAGGGACATCAGGAACCCGGCCGGCTCATTGGGTCCGTAGAATCCCAGCGCACGGCCCAGGAAGCCGCCGAGCACGGCGCCGACGATGCCGAGGAGAATCGTGATAATCGCGCCGCCCGGATCGCGTCCCGGCATCAACAGCTTGGCGATGACACCGACAACGAGACCAAAGAGAATCCAGCCAAGTACTCCAAACATTTCCGCCTCCCGTCTGTCTGAGAGCAACTCGCGTGCCCGACGCCGCCGGCAGTCAGACGGCGAAGAGGCGGAGGACTATTCGCGAAGTGGGCATCCACGTGCCCAATCGTGGCGGATCCCAGGGATAGTGCCGGATCAGGCGTTCAGCGACAGCGTGGCGCGCACACCGCCAAGCGGCGACTCACCCAGGACGATCGAGCCACCGTGGAGCTCGACGAGGTCGCGGACGATGCCGAGGCCAAGGCCCGAGCCCGGGGCGGCTTCGTCAGCGCGTACGCCGCGTTGCAGGACGGCCTCGCGCATCGACGGCTCCAGCCCACCACCATCGTCATCAACCTCAATGACCACCTGCCCGTTCGCCGCGGTCGACGACACCACGACGCGCGAAGCCGCCCACTTGCATGCGTTGTCGAGCAGGTTGCCGAGCATCTCATCGAGATCAACGCGAGTTGCACGCACGGTGTGCTCGCCCGCGACTGCGACGTCAATCTGCAGCCGGCGTTCCGCATACAGACGATGCAGGGTTCGGACGAGACCGTCCACGGACGTCAGCACCTGGCAGCGGACGGACGGATCCGCGCCTGAGGCGGCGGCCCGCGCCTGCGCCAGGTGGTAGTCCACCTGCCGGCGCATCCGCGCGACCTGCTGCTGCAGGCTGGCAGCGATCTCGGTCTGCCCGGCGGCGTCGGCGCGGGCAACTTCCTGCTGCAGGATCGCCAGCGGCGTCTTCAATCCATGCGCGAGATCGCCCGCCTTCGCGATCGCGCGGGCAACGCGCGCGTCGCGGTCGTCGAGCAGCGCGTTCAGATCGTCGACGAGCGGCTGCACTTCCGACGGATAGCGGCCGTCGATGCGCCTGGCTTCGCCCTCACGTACCGCGAGCAGCTTCGCGCGCAGCGGCACGAAGGGCGAAAACCCGCTGCGAAACTGTGCCAGCGCGGCGACGAGCAGCAGCGCGGCGACGACAAACAGCAGCGCGGTATGCGCGGCCAGCTGATAGTGGCCGCCGTGCAGCATCGGCACCACGCTGAACAGCACCATGGCGATCGCCGCGAGCCCGAGGCCGACGGCGGCAAGGACGCGGGCGCGCAGCGAGGCAAATCGAATCACGACGCCTCGCCGACGCGGTACCCGAGCCCGCGTACCGTCTCGATGAACGACGACCCGAGTTTGCGGCGGAGGCGCGCGATGAAGACCTCCACGGTGTTGGAGTCGCGATCGAAATGCTGCGCGTAGATGTGATCGGTCAACTCGCCCTGCGAAACCACCCGGCCGCGATGATGCATCAGATACGACAACACCCGAAACTCGTGGCTGGTCAGCTTGACGACGGCGCCGGCGCGGGTGACGCGCGCCAGCCGCGGATCCAGGGTGACCTCGCCGACGCGCAGATCGGCGGTGACGTGGCCGGTGGCGCGGCGAATCAGCGCGCGCAGGCGCGCCAGCACTTCCTCCATCTGAAACGGCTTGGCGACGTAGTCGTCGGCGCCGCCGTCGATACCTTGCACCTTCTCGTGCCAGCTGTCGCGCGCCGTGAGGATCAGCACCGGGACGCGGATGCCGGTCTCGCGCCAGCGGCGCAGCAGCGTCAGGCCGTCGATCTTCGGCAGGCCGAGGTCGAGGATGATCGCGTCGTACCGCTCGGTCTGCGCGAGGTAGTCGGCGCGCGCGCCGTCGCCGGCGCTGTCGGCCGCATAGCCGCCCGCCCCGAGCGCGTCGGTCAGCCGCTCGGCCAGCGACGCTTCGTCTTCGACGACCAGCACCCGCACGCCTCTACCCTATCGCGCCCCGAGCTGAACGGCTCCTGAACGGGACATTAACGGGCCGTTCAGCCGCGACCCCCTACACTGCCGGCCATGGCAAAGACCTCCGGCGGACTCGTCGTCACCCTGGTCGTGATCGCGATCGTCGCGGCCCTCGGCGTGGCGCTCTACATGTTCGGCTTCGACATGATTCGCGAGATGCACGGCGGGGGCGGCCTGCACGGCGGACAGTGACCAGGGACTTCCTGCAGGCGCTGCGGATGGTGCGGCGCACGCCGCTCGTCGCCGCGGTGATCATCATCTCGCTCGGGATCGGCATCGGCGCGAACACGACCGTGTTCTCGTGGCTGCAGGCGCTCGTCGTCCATCCGCTGCCCGGGGTCGCGGGATCGGCATCGCTCCAGTTCGTCGAGCCGAAGACCGACACCGGCGGCTATCCGGGCATGTCGTGGCGCGAGTATCAGGACCTGGCGCTGCGGTTGACCTCGTTCGAGGATCTCTTCGCGACGCGCATGGTCCCGCTCTACGTCGGCGATGCGGCGACCGTCGAACGCACGTTCGGCGAGCTGGTCTCGGCCAACTACTTCCGCGCCCTCGGTTTGCACCCCGCGCTGGGCCGGTTTTTTCGGGACGACGAGGGCGCACGGCCGGGCGGCGATCCGGTCGTGGTCATCTCGCACGACTTCTGGCAATCGCATTTCCAGCAGGCGCCGGACGCGATCGGCCGGACGCTGCACGTCAACGATCGCGATCTCACGGTGATCGGCGTGGCGCCACAAGCATTCCAGGGCACGGTGCTCGGTCTGAGCTTCGATCTGTGGCTGCCGGCGACGATCGCCCCGGTGATCTTCGCGGGATCACGCGAGCTCGATGACCGCGCGATTCGCGGTTACGCGGTGATGGGCCGCCCGCGTGCGGGCGTCAGCCAGGCGCGGATCACCGCCGACGCGGTCGCGGCGATGCGCGAGCTGGCGGCGGCCTATCCCGAGACCAACGGCAATCTCACCGCGGAGGTGCTGTCGTTCTGGCGCGCGTTGCGCGGGCCGCAGCGCTTTCTGATCAGCGCAGTGGGCTTCCTCCAGGTGGTGATGCTGCTCCTGTTGCTAGCCGTCTGCGGCAATACCGCCAACCTGGTGCTGGCGCGCGCGACCGTGCGACGTCGTGAAGTCGGCATCCGACTGGCGCTTGGCGCGCGACCCGCGCGCATCCTCCGTCTGCTGCTGATTGAAAACGTCGTTCTCGGCACGCTTGGCGCCGGACTGGGCACGGTGTTGGCGATCTGGGGGACGCGTGCGCTCCTGGTGCTGCCGGTGACGCTCGGGCTGCCGATTCGATTCCAGACCGGCGTGGACACGATGACGCTTGGATTCTCGGCGCTGCTCGGCATCGCCAGCGGGCTGCTGTTCGGCGCTGCGCCATCGCTGCAGTTGAGTCAGCTCGATCCGCAGCGCGCGCTGCGCGCCGGCGATCGCGGCGGACGCCAGACGTTCCTGCATCGCGCGCTGATGGGCGTTCAGGTCGCGTTGGCGTTGCTCGTCCTCGTCGCCGCCGGACTCTTCTATCGCAGCCTCGACGAAACGCGCGACATCGACCCGGGGTTCCGCGCGGAGGGCGTGTTGCTGGCCGCGTATGACCTGTCTGGACGGAGCCCGACCGCCGACACCAGCCGGCAGTTCGCGTCCCGACTCCTCGACGAACTGCGCACGCTGCCGGGCGTCGAGTCGGCGGCGATCGCCGCGTCGGTGCCGCTGGATATCCACGGGCTGCCGGCGCGTTCATTTCGCGTCGAGGGACACGCGCGCGACGACGGCCAGCCGGATCAGGCCGCCAGCAACATCGTCACCGCCGGCTATTTCGCGGCGATGGGCGTCCCGATCCTCAGCGGCCACGATTTCGCGGAGTTCGGCGATCCGGCGGCGCCGCCGCAGGCGATTGTGAACCAGGCGTTTCTGCAGCAGTTCCTGGCCAACGCCGAGCCGATCGGGCGCCGTGTCCAGGCCGGCAGCGGCACCTACGTCATCGTCGGCGTCGTCAAGACCACGGTCTCGAACTCGTTTGGAGAGGCGCCGACGCCGGCAATTTACTTTTCGTATCGCGACCGGCCGGCGCGGTCGGGCGAGATCCACCTGCGACTCCGCGGCGCAACGGAGACGGCGGCCGCCGCCGGCGTGCGCCGCATCGTCCGTGGACTGGATCCGACGCTGCCGGTCTACAACGTGCGGTCGCTGCAGGAGCACATCGAAAAGAATCTCGTCCTCCGCCGTATTCCGGCACGGATGTTCGTGGTGCTCGGCCCGTTGATGCTCGTCCTCGCTGGAATCGGGATTTACGCCGTCGTCGCCTATGGGGTGGCGCAACGGACAACGGAGATCAGCGTCCGGCAGGCGCTGGGGGCAACACCGGGCGGCGTCGTTCGCCAGGTCATGTTCGAAACCGCGCGGGTCATCGCCGTCGGTGCGATCGCAGGTTGGACGGTCGCGTACCTCTTCACCCGCGTGCTCCTCGACCTCTCCGGAGCGTTGACGGTGCTGACGCTGGTGCCGCTGGCGCTCGCCCTGGTTGCGGCGCTCGCCTGCTGGCTGCCCGCCAGCCGCGCCGCGGGCGCGCCGCTCTGGGCGGCTCTCAAGAATGAGTAGCCCCGGCGCTTGACTTCGCGACCGGTGCGCCCCAGGATCTACCCCGGAACATTTCCGGGGAGTGACACGTCCGGGACAAGAGGACACACGCGATGGGCACCGATGATCTGATGTTGCTGCAGGGCACCCTCGACGTCCTCGTCCTCCGCGCCCTCGCCGGGGGGCCGCAGCACGGCTACGCCGTGGCGCGCTGGATTCACGACGCGACCGATCGAGCGCTTCGCGTCGAAGACCGCGCCCTCTACGTCGCGCTGCATCGCGCGCTGGCGCGCGGCTGGGTCTCGGCGTCCTGGGGCGCGTCGGAGAACAACCGCCGCGCCCGCTTCTACACCTTGACCCGCAGCGGGCGCCGCGCCCTGGCCCGAAACGAGCAACAGTGGAAAAACTACGTCGCGGCGATGACCAAAGCGCTGGGACGCGCCTGACCGTGCGTGGCCGCCGCCCGCCGCACGAGTTCGCGATGTCGATCGCGCACGATGTCGACGAAGAAATCCTCGACCATCTGCGCCGCCGCACCGCCGCGCTGATCGCCGCTGGCCTCGACGACGCCGAGGCGCGAACGCGCGCGGTCGCCGAATTCGGCGACGTCGGCGCCGCGCGCCACGAAATCACGGCGATCGATGCCCGCGCCGACGCCCGGCGCAGCGGAAAGTGGCTGCGCCAGTTCGGCCGCGACGTGCGTCACGGCTTCCGGGTCTTGCGGCGCGCTCCGGGACTCTCCGCCGTCGTCATCCTTTCGCTGGCCATTGGCATCGGCGTCAACACGACGGTGTTCTCGTGGATCGAGTTCCTGGTGCTCAAGCCGCTGCCTGGCGTCGAGGACGCCCGAGCTGTCGCGCTGATCGAACCGCGCGCCGAAACCGGCTCGTTTCCCGGCGTCTCATGGCCCGAGTTTCGCGATCTCCAGATGGAACTGACGACGTTCCGCGATGTCTTTGTCGGCCGGATGGTGCCGATCAAGGTCGGCGACGTCGGTCGCTCGGAGCGCAAGTTCGGATTGCTGGTCTCGGGCAACTATTTTTCCGAGCTCGGTGTCCGGCCGATTGCCGGACGTTTGATCGGCGCCGACGACGCCGCTCGTCCGGGCGGCACACCGGTCGCCGTGGCCTCCTACGATTACTGGCGCGCGCATTTCGGCGCGTCGACGGACGCGATTGGCGGTCCGATTCGCGTCAACGACCGCGTCCTGACCTTGATCGGCGTCACGCCCGAAGGATTCATCGGCACCGTCAGCGGCCTGTCGTTCGATCTGTTCGTTCCAGCCACGCTCGCCCCCGAGCTGCTGCCGGGTTCGCCCGAACTGACCAATCGCGGGTTGCGCGGCTACGCCGCCATGGGCCGCCTGAAATCCGGCGTCACGTTGGCGCAGGCGCAGGCCGACGTCGACAACATCATGCGCCGTCTCGCGCGCGCCTTTCCGTCGTCGAACGCCACCATGACCGCGGAAGTGCGGCCGTTCTGGAAAACGCCGCGCGGGCCGCGGCAGTTTCTCGTCAGTTCGCTCTTGATTCTGCAGGCCGCGATGCTGGTGCTGCTGCTCGCGATCTGCGGCAACATCGCGACGTTGTTGCTCGCGCGCGCGACCTCACGGACCCGCGAGGTCAGTGTGCGGCTGGCGCTGGGCGCCGGCCCCGGACGCATCGCCAGTCTGCTCCTGGC
>DASUGM010000274.1:0-13415 GCA_036274055.1 Vicinamibacterales bacterium
ATTTCCACTCGCACTCGACCAGGTGATCGTTGACCATCCCGACCGCCTGCATGAACGCGTAGATGATCGTCGAGCCGACGAAGGTGAAGCCGCGCTTCTTCAAGTCCTTGCTGAGCGCGTCGGACTCCTTCGAGGTCGCCACGATGCCGCTGGTCGCGGTCGGGCGATTGACGATCGGCGCGCCGCCAACGAAGGGCCACAGATACGCGTCGAAACTGCCGAATTCCTTCTGCACCGCCAGAAAGGCGCGCGCGTTCTTGACCGTGCCGGCGATCTTCAGCCGGTTGCGGACGATGCCGGCGTCGTTCATCAGCGCCCGGATCTTCTTCGCGTCGTAGCGCGCGATCTTTTTTGCGTCGAATCGATCGAACGCTTTTCGATACGCCGGGCGCTTGCGCAGGATCGTGATCCAGCTGAGCCCGGCCTGCGCGCCTTCGAGGATCAGCATCTCGAACAGCTGTCGATCGTCGTGCACCGGCCGGCCCCACTCCTCATCGTGATAGGCGACGTAGAGCGGGTCGGTGCCGGGCCAGGCGCAGCGTTTGGGCATAGGGCAGTCTCCGTGCGCCGTGCGTGTGCTGCACCACGCACGGTTCACTATCGACCGAGCATCTTGTCGCGCGTCGCTTTGAACTCGTTGCCGCTCTTCCACGCCGGGAACGTCGCGGCGTTGGCGACGCGGTAGCCGACCGCGAACAGGACCTTGCCGTCTTCAGCGGCTCCGGCCAGATCCCAATCGGGTTTCACGACGTCGGACGGCTGGTGGTAATCGACGTTCGACCACTGCTCGCGTTTCGCCTTGCCGTAGCCTTCCGGCTTGCCGATGAAATCCACGCCGTCGTCGGGATCGAGCGCAGGCACGCCGTTCTTCGCGAAGTTGAAGTGATCCGATCGATAGTAAAAACCCTTCTGCGGCTCGGCGTCGGGCTTGAGAATGCGACCCTGCTCGGCGGCGGCGTCACGCGTGTAGTCGTCGAGGTCGGAGGCGCCGAGGCCGACGATGGTCAGGTCTTTGGTCCGGCCCCACGGGTTGATCTCGTCGATGTTGATGTTGGCGAGCGTCTTCGCGAGCGGATAGAGCGGGAAGCTCGCGTAGTAGGCGGACCCGAGCAGGCCCTGTTCCTCCGCCGTCACCCAGAGAAACAGGATCGTCCGTTTCGGCGGCGGCTGGACCTTCTTGAACGCGCGCGCGATCTCGAGCGTCATCGCCGAACCGCTGGCGTTGTCGAGCGCGCCGTTGTAAATCTTGTCGCCGTTGACCGGATCGCCGATGCCGAGGTGATCCCAGTGCGCGCTGTAGATCACGTACTCGCTCTTCAGCGCCGGATCGGCGCCGGTGATCTTCGCGATGACGTTGCGTGAGTCGACGGTCCGCTGCGCCTGCGTGAAGTGCATCGACGCGGTCGCGCCCAGCGGCACCGGCTTGAAGTCGGGCGACAGCGCCGCGGCCTTCAGCTTGCCGTAGTCCTGCCCGGCCAGCTTCATCAGCGCCGTCGCGGCCTCGAGCGACAGCCAGCCCTGGACGGCGGCGCGGCCCATGTTCTTGTCCGGCGTGATCAGATCGAACCGCTGCCCGCCGAAGCCCTGGACCACAGAGAATGGATAACCGGCGGGCGCGGTTTCGTGGACGATGAACACGCCGGCGGCGCCGAGCTCGGCGGCCTTCTCGTATTTGTAGGTCCAGCGGCCGTAGTAAGTCATCGCCTCGCCGCCGAACGTCTTCTTGTCGAGCGGCTTCGGCGTTGCGGTGCTCGTCGCATCGACCACCGGCGGATCGCCGACCAGGACGATGATGGTCTTGCCTTTGACATCGAGACCCTTGAAGTCGTCCCACTTGTACTCGGGCGCCTGGACGCCGTAGCCGGCGAACACCAGCTCGGAGTCCTTGAGATCGATCTTGTCCGTGACCCGCTGGCTGAAGGCGATGAACTGGTCATGATGCGTGAAGCTCATCGTCTTGCCGCCGCGCCTGACGACCAGCGGCGAGATCTTTTCCGGCGTCAGACCGACGAGCGGAACCTTCTGGATGTAGGTGCCGTCAGGATTCCCGGGCTCGAGGCCGATTTTCTTCGCCGCGTCGGTGAGATACGCGATCGTCTTTTCCTCGCCGGGCGATCCGGGTTCGCGGCCCTCGAACTCGTCCGCGGACAGCGCTTTGGTGTCGGCGAGCACGGCGTTCGTGTCGATCGCCGGCAGCTCAGCGATTGGTGTGTCTTTGGGAGCCGGCGTCCCGGGTGCGGCACAGGACGCGGCGACGAGCACGGCGGCGATGATCGACGCGGATCGTTTCATCCGCCCATAGTAATCAGGACCGCGCGTTCTTGGCGAGCGCCCGCACCGCCTGCACCATCGACATCAATCCCATGCCTTTGCCCATCGAGATGTTCTGACGAAAGATCGCCTCGACCAGGTCGGGCGTGATTTCGGCGATGTCTTCCGGTGGCAGGCCCGAGAGCGTCTTGTCGAGAATCGTCGCCAGCGCCTTGGCCGAGATGCCGGACGGGTTTTCGACGGCGAAGTGCAGCTTCAACGTGCCGTCAGGATTTTTCACCGCCCAGACGTAGGCTTCCGACTCGCAATGCGGGACGAGATGGTCCCTCGCGTACGGCCGGGTCGCGACCGCCGGCGGCACGGTCTTGAACTTGTCGGCGTAGTCGAGCAGCAGGTTGGTGCGATCGGCCGGGTCGTCGAACATCGCGAACGCATCGAGAACAGCTTGCAGCTTTGCGGGCAACATCGGTGTGTGCGGCGCTCCGTGCGCGGTGCGCCAGATGCGCGGTGCGCAGTGCGTGTGCGCTGTGCATTTCTCGCTCAGCGGCCAGCTCTTTCCATCATTGAGCCGACAGGGCCGTTTTGTCGAGATCTGCGAAGAGAGACGCACAACGCACGGTGCAGACGCACGCCGCACCGCGCATGCGCGCACCGCGCACGGAGCGCTAATCCACCCGAAGCGTCGTCACCGGATCGATGCGGACCGCCCGGCGCGCCGGCGCCCAGGACGCGACCGCTGCGGCGCCGAGCAGAATCAGCGCGATCTGCCCGTACGAGCGAAGATCGAACGGACTCAGGCCATAGAGGTAGCGCCGCAGCAGCGGCGCCAGCAACAGCGATAGTCCGAGGCCGAGCGCCAGGCCGGCGATCGTCGTGGTCTGCGACGATCGCAGGACGAGGCCGACGATCTGCGCCGGTCTCGCGCCGAGGGCGAGGCGAATGCCGATCTCGCGACGCCGTTCCTCGACCGCATAGGCGAACACGCCAATCGCGCCGACCGTCGCCAGCACGAGCGCGAGCCCGCCGACCGCCCACGCCAGCCAGCCGCCGGCCACCGACCGTTGCAGCGAACTGCGCGCCTGCTCGCGCAGCGGCCGCGACCTGATCACGACGCCGGGCTCGAGCGCGGTCGCCAGGGCGCGAACGCGCTCGCCGGTCGCCGTAGAAATGTCGCGGATGAGCAGATACCCGGCCGAGTAGTCGGCCGGCCGATAAACGATCGGCGCGAGTTCCGACAGCGAGTTGATCGCGGCGTCGGTCGCGATGCCGACCACCACCACGGGCGTGAGCTTCTCCGTGCTCAGGCCTTCCAGCAGCGTCTTGCCGATCGGATCGTCGTTCGGCCACAGTTCGCGCGCCACCCTGCGGCTGACCACGATCTCCGGTGGTGAGGCTCGCGGGTCGGCGACGCGGCCGCTGACGATGCCGACGCCGGAGATCTCGAAGAAGGACGGCGAAACTGCCTGCGCCAGCGGCGCCAGGGCCTCGCCATCGCGCTGCTGGCGGGCGAACATCACCACGCGCCTTTCGCTGAGCGGCGCTTCGCTCACAAACGCGGCCGCGACGCCGCCGGCTCTCAGCCCTTCGTCGAGGCCGGCGAAGAATGCGCGCCTCGCGCTGTTCGAGGCATTCACAGCGCGGGGCAGCTCGAACGAGATCAGCTCGAGTTCGTCGAGCGCGAATCCGGGATCGGCCGTGAGCGCGTGCGCGGTGGCGCGCGTGAGCAGTCCGGCGCCGGTGAGGAGAACGGTCGCCAGCGCGATCTGCGCCGCCAGCAGCAGCCGTCGCAGCCGGACGCCGCCGGCAGTCGGCCCCTGCCGGTCCATCGCCGCGACTGTTGCTCGCGTCGCTCGCAATGCCGGCGCGAGACCGCAGATCGCCGTCGTCACGACCGCAATCGCCAGCGCGAGCCACAACACCGGCGCCGTCAGCGCGTAGAACGCGGGCCGATCGAAGCCCTCGTCCAGCGTGAACGCGCGGGTCAGCACAACGGGCGCGGCCGCGGCCGCGCACAGGCCGAGGGTCGCAGCTCCGATCGACAGCAGGCTGGCTTCCGTCAGCAGTTGGCGCACGAGCCGGCCGCGGCCGGCTCCGAGCGCCAGGCGGACGACCATCTCGCGCTGCCGGGACAGGCCGCGCGCGAGCAGCATGTTGCCGACGTTCGCGCACGCCAGCGCCAGGACCAGCAGCAACGCCAGCAGCAGCAGCTGTGCCGCCTGCCACATGCCGCTGGCGCCGCCACGGTCCACCGGCGCCGTGCCGACGGTCACGATGTTGACCGCGGGCAGAGCGGCCGCGCTTCGAAACTGGCGGCTGAGTGTCGACAGTTCCGTGGCGGCCGCGGCCATCGTCGCCGTGCCGACGAGTCGTCCCGCGGCCGAGCCGACCGACGACCCGTTGCGCGGGTCGTCCAACACCGCGAACGAGTCCGGTGTGCCGGCACGAGCCGACGCCGTCAGTGGCAGCGCCAGGTCGTAGCCGCTGGCGGCGGAATCCATGAACGAGTCGACCGCGGCCACGCCGACGATGGTCACCTGGCGCCGATCGACGCCGATGGTTCGTCCGACCGCGGCGGGATCCCGATTGAACACGCGCCGCCACAGGCCATCGGAGATGACGGCCACGAGCGCGGGCGTCCGGTAGTCGTTCTCCGCCCGCGTGAAGCCGCGGCCGACGCGGATCGGAAGGCGAAGCGCCGTCAGGTAATTGTCGCTGACGTAAATCGTCGCGGCTCGCCCGATCACGCGGTCGCTCTCGAAGAGGTCGAGGGTGAGACTGCGCCTCGTGTAGATCACGTCCATGTTTCGTGCGTGGTCGCGCAGATACCTGAACTCGGCGACCGAGATGCCGCGATAGTCCATCGTCTGGCTCGTCGCCGGTGTGGTCCGAAGAAGAGCCACGGACGCCGGGTCGGGGACGCGCCACGGTCGCAGAAAGAGCGCGTGCGCGAGCGAGAACGTCACCGTCAGCAGACCGGTGCCGAGCGAGAGCACCAGCAGGGCGCCGATGGCAAAGAGCGGTTGTCTTCGGTACGATGCTGCCGCGTAGCGCAGGTCCTGCCAGACGCTCTGCAGCCACGGCGCCAGCCACACGCCGCGTGCGTCCTCGCGCATCAGCGTGACGTTGCCGAGATCGCGCATTGCCGCGGCGTGCGCCTCGTCGGCGCCGAGCCCGCGGCGGCGATGCTCCTCGGCTTTCAGCCCGCGATGGACGGCGATTTCGCGGGCGAGATCACGATCGAAGCGGCGGTACTTGATTCGAGCACGCAGTCGGCGCAGCCAGCCGGGCATCCGTCTCTCCCATCGTTAGACGATGGGAGGATACTACACCCGCTCCGTCCATGGGCGATAGCCGATCGGGTGATCGAGCCATGGCAGGGCAGGGGCGATCGCGCGATCGAGCAAAGGATGAAATGCGGCAGGCGACCTGAGCTCAGAGTGCTCATGAAGCCTTCGCCCGATCGCGCGATCGCGCGATGCTCCGCCATGGCTCGATCACCCGATCGCCCCTCGCCCATGGGCGGCTACTTCTCAATCGGAACGCCGACCGAGTTTCCCCACTCCGTCCACGAGCCGTCGTAGTTCTTGACGTTCTTGAACCCGAGCAGGTACTTCAGCGCGAACCAGGTGTGACTGCTGCGCTCGCCGATGCGGCAGTAGGCGATCGTCGGCTTCGTCCGGTTGAGCTTGTTGGCCTTCTCGTACAACTCTCTCAGTTCGGCCGCGGTCTTGAACGTGCCGTCTTCGGCGTTGATCGCGCGCGCCCACGGGATGCTCTTCGCGCCGGGAATGTGGCCGCCGCGCAGCGCGCCTTCGTTCGGGTAGTCGGGCATGTGCATCCGCGTGCCGGCGAATTCCTCCGGGCTGCGGACGTCGACGAGCTGGCCCTTGCCCTTGACGTGGGCGAGCACCTGTTTCTGGAAGACGCGCACCGGCGCGTCCTTGCGTTCGGGCGCTTTGTACTTCGTCGGCGTGATCGCCGGCGCGTCTTTCGTCAACGGCCGCTCTTCTTTCATCCACTTCACGCGGCCGCCATCCATGATTCGCGCGTTCTTGTGGCCGAACAGCTGGAACACCCAGAGCGCGTAGCACGCCCACCAGTTGTTCTTGTCGCCGTAGAACACCACCGTCGTCTTCGGCGTCACGCCGATCTTCGACATCAGCGCTTCGAAGCCCTTCCGTGTGATGTAGTCGCGACGGACGGGATCGTTGAGATCGTGCGTCCAGTCGACGTGCACCGCTCCGGGCAGATGTCCGGAGGCGTAGAGCAGCGTGTCCTCGTTGGACTCGACGATGCGAACGTTGGGGTCGTTGAGATGCTCGGCGACCCACTCGGTCGACACCAGCATCTCGGGATGCGCGTAGCCGCGTGCGGCGATGTCAGGCATGGGTGTTATTTTACTTTTTCATGCTGTTTCGGATGGCCGGGCTGCTCGGAATTTGTGTCATCGCTCTATCGCCGGCCCTGTCGGCGGCCGGTGGCACGATGACGCTCTCGCCGGCCGTTGTCGCGACATGGTTCACGGATCAGCCCGCCGGACAACCCGTGCAGTTGCGGCTGTTGGTGTTGTGGCGTGGCACGCCGGGGTGGTTTCTCGCCGGCGGCGGCGACGTTGGCGGCGGCACCGACCGCAACGGCCTCCGATACGAAACGATCAACTACGGCAATGTGCGCTTGACCCTGTCGTTCGACGCCGCGAAGGGCGTTGTCTCCATCCAAGGCAAAAGCTTCGATCTCAAGGGCGACAACGTCGTCTTTGTGGATGACGTCGATACAGCGGCGGGACCGCGCGTCGCGTCGACAATGCTGCTTGGACCGACGATGCCCGGGTCGGCCGGCCAGCTCGGCGAGATGCTGGCTCCGTCGCCGCTGATTATCGAGTTCCTGCGCTGCGATGCGAAAGCTCCGAGCGGCCGTGGTCAGTCGACGCTCGATCGGATGTGCCTGCAGAACATCGGGATCATTCCCAAGACGGGCTTGTCCGGCGAAGTGCTCAGGGCGCCGCAGCCAGTCGTTGTCGCTGGCGACCAACTGCCGCCACCCAGCCCGAGCCCGCTGCCGCCGCGAAGGGCCGTCGCGCCGCAGACATCCCAACCGATCTCACCAACGGTCATGGCGACGTCGTTCACGACGGCGTCGCCCGGCCGCCCCCTGCAGCTCTCGCTGCTCGTCCTCTGGCGCGGGACGCCGGGATGGTTCGTCGAGGGCGACGGCCCACGCGGCAGCAGCGGCGGCGGCTCCGCCAGTGGGATGCTCAGCCAGACGCTGAAGAATGGCGGCCTTCATCTGTCTGTGATGTTCAACGAGCCGAAGCGCATCGTGACGATTCAAGACGACAAGCCCGTCGAGCTGAAGGACAACAACGTCGTGTTCGTCGACGAGGTCGATGCCGCGAGTGGGCCCCGCATCACCGGGATGACGCGGGTCGGACCGGACATGCCCGGCAATGGCATCCAGCTCGGCGAACTGCTCAGGCCGTCGGCGCAGATCGTCGAGTTCCTGCGTTGCGACGCCAAGTCGCCGACTGGCCGCGGGCAGGCCCTGCTCGACACCGTGTGCGAGCGGATGCTCGGCATCGTGCGCAAGGAGCAGCGATGAAACTGTTCTCGCTGATTCTTCTGTTCGCTCAGACCTTCTTCACCACGCCGCTTTCCAAAGCGGATATGACGAACAAGCAGGCCGTGATCGAAACGTCCGCCGGCACCATCGTCATCGCGCTCCTCCCCGAAGCCGCGCCGAATCACGTCGGCCTGTTCATGAAGATCGCCCGCGAGGGCGGCTACGACGGGACGACGTTCCATCGCGTGATCAGGTACGGGTTGATCCAGGGCGGCGACCCGCTGACGAAGGATCCCGCCAACATCGCCAAGTACGGCCAGGGCGGGCTGAAACAGCTGCGGCGCGAGCCGAACGCTGAGAAACACACCAGCGGCGCTGTGTCCGCGGTGATGGTGCCGGGTGATCCGAACAGCGCCGGCGCGCAGTTCTTCATCTGCTCGAGCGATCAGCCGGCGCTCGACGGCCAGTTCGATGTCTTCGCGCGGGTCATCGAGGGCATCGAGATCGTCCAGCAGATCTCGACCACCGACGCCGACGCCAACGGCATCGCGAAGACGCGCGTCGTCATCAACAAGGTCACGATTCGCGACACGCCGGCGGTGCCGTTCGTGAATGAATCGGCCGCGGAGCTGGCGAAGCACCGCGCCACCATCGAGACGACGATGGGGACGATCGAGCTGGAGATGCTCGCCGACAAGGCCCCGGAGACGGTGCGCCAGTTCCTGCGCTGGGCGGATGCCGGCGTCTACGACGGCATCAAAGTCCACCGCGTCGTCCCGAACTTCGTGATCCAGACCGGCGCGCTCGCGTTTCGCGACAAGCCATTGACGACGGTGCAGAACGCGCTGGTGAAAAACCTGCCGCCCGAGTTCACCGACACCGCGAACCTTCCCGGCGTCGTCTCGATCGCGCGCGGCGATGATCCCGGCAGCGGCTCGACCTCGTTCTTCATCTGCATCGGCGAGTGCCGGGCGCTGGACGGGAAGTACACGGTGTTCGCGAAGGTGGCCGCGGGGGCGGAAGTGCTGAAGGTGATCGGATCGGTCGAAGTGGACGGGGAGACGCCGAGGAAAGAGATCGTCGTCCAGAAGATCACTGTCCGCTGAACACTCGCCTTCAGAGCGCTCGGGAGGATCTTTGTAGGAGTTGTAGGAGCGTGAAGGAGCAAACCCAAACGAGTTCCTTCATGCTCCTGCAACTCCTCAAGAGATCCTCCCGAGCGCTCTTGGCCGACGCCTTTTTACGGCATCGGCGAGTGCCGACTTGTCCTCAGAGCGCTCCGAAGGATCCTTGTAGGAGTTGTAGGAGCGTGAAGGAGCTTCCGGTTTTTCAAACCCAACGAGTTCCTTCATGCTCCTGCAACTCCTCAAGAGATCCTCCCGAGCGCTCTGGAGACAAGCGCTTTTCACTCAGCCCCCTCGAACGGCAGCGTCGCCTCGTCCCGATCGTCCTCTTCCGTATTCAGGTTGTACACGCCCGCGCCGAGCAGGCGCACTGGCCGGGTGCCGGCCTCGGTCTTGCCCAGAAGCGCGAGCGCCCGGGCGACGATGGCATCGGGATCGTCGGTCGCGGCGCGGGTGTCGCTGCGGGTGATGGTCGTGAAATCGCCGTAGCGCACCTTGATCGTCACCGTCCGCGCGAGAATCCCGCGGCGACGCAGCCAGTCGGCGTTGTCCCGCGCCATTTCGGCGATCTCGTCGCGGATACGCGACAGGTCGGAGAGATCCTCCGCGTAGGTGCACTCGGAAGACGACGACTTCGACGGGCGATTGGGCTCGACGGCGCGATCGTCCTGGCCGTGGGCGAGCTGGAGGAGCCATTCGGCCATCGAGCCGACGGCCGCGCGCAATACTGACGGATCGGCGGTCCGCACGTCGGTCAGCTTGTTGATGCCGCGCTCGCGCAGGCGCTTCTCGGTCACCGGACCGACGCCCCACAGCGCGTCGACCTCCAACTGTTGTAGAAACGACTCGACGCGCTCGGGCGCGACGACGGTCAGACCATCCGGCTTGCGCCAGGCCGAGGCAATCTTGGCGAGGAACTTGTTCGGCGCGACGCCGGCGGACGCGGTCAGGCCGGTCTCCTGCTTGATCTGCTCTTTGATCCGCTTCGCGACGCTGACGCCGAGCGGCTCGCCGAATGCGTTCTCAGTGACGTCGAGGTAGGCCTCGTCGAGCGACAACGGCTCGACCAGCGGCGTCACCGCGCGGTAGATCGCGAACACCTGCTGCGACACGGCCCGGTACTTCTGAAAGTCCGGGCGAATGATTTCGAGGTGCGGGCACAGCCGCACCGCGCGCGACATCGGGATCGCGGATCGGACGCCGAACGTTCGCGCCTCGTAGCTCGCGGCGGCGACCACCCCGCGTGATGCCGGCGATCCGCCGACCGCGACCGGCTTGCTGCGCAGCTCCGGGCGATCGCGCTGCTCGACCGACGCGTAGAAGGCGTCCATGTCGATGTGCAGGATGCGGCGCATGTCTTTGTTTGTTGATCCTAGACGTAGAGGTAGTGGAGCTAGTGTAGGCAGTGAAGAGAGCTTTGGAAAACCTCCAGGTCAATGTGAAAGAATTTGACCGCTATGCGAAAGCTCAGTGTCGTGTTTACGGTCGTCGCCCTCGGAGTCTCAGTCGTCGGTCTGTCAGGCGCGGTCACGCCGCGGCGCCAGGCCGGCCAGAAACCCGCGCCGGCGTCGCTAACCTTGCCGGAGGAAAAGCATCTCCGCAACGTGAAACAGCTGACCAACGGCGCCGAGAACGCCGAGGCCTATTTCTCGTTCGACGGCAAGCGGCTGTCGTTTCAGTCCACCAAGGACAAGGGCTGCGACCAGATCTACTCGATGAACATCGACGGCACCGACATCCGCCGCGTCAGCAACGGCGACGGCCGGACCACCTGCGCGTTCTACACGCCGGACGGCAAGTCGATCGTCTACGCGTCGACGCACCTTGGCGGCAGGGAATGCCCGCCGGTGCCGGGGCGCGAGTCGGGCTACGTCTGGCCGATCTACGAGAGCTACGACATCTTCAAGATCAACGTCGACGGCACCGGCCTGACCCAGTTGACGAAGACGCCCGGTTACGACGCCGAGGCGACCATCGCCCGGGACGGCAAGATCGTCTTCACCAGCGTCCGCGACGGCGACATGGAGATCTACACGATGAACGCCGACGGCTCCGATGTCCGCCGGCTTACGAATCTTCCCGGTCCTGACGGCGGGCCGTTCTGGTCGCCGGACGGACAGAAGATCGTCTTCCGCGGCCGCCATCCAGCCGCCGGCAAGGAACTCGACGACTACTTCGGGTTGTTGAAGAAAGCGATCTGGCGGCCGACGTCGCTCGACGTGTTCATCATGAATCGCGACGGCAGCGACCTGAAGCAGGTCACGCACGGCGTCGCCGGCGCGAACTGGGCGCCGTTCTTCACGCCGGACGGCAAGAAGATCATCTTCGCGTCGAATCAGAAGGACCCGCGCGGGCCGAACTTCGATCTCTATCTCGTCAACCTCGACGGCACCGGCCTCGAGCAGGTGACGTTCAGCCCGGCGTTCGACGGCTTCCCGATGTTCTCACCCGACGGCAAGAAGTTCGTCTGGGCGTCGAATCGACACTCGATCGTCGAAACCGACACGAATCTGTACATCGCTGACTGGGTGTGGTAGAGCCGTGCCCGGTGCCCGGTGCCCGGTGCCCGGTGCGCTGTGCGGGTGCGACGTGCATCTCTCGGACGATGCATCGAGGTGGCTGGTACCTGGATGGCCGACATGACCGACCTGGATCGCACTGAGCACACGCACGACGCACCGCGCACCGCGCACCCCGCACGGAGCGTGGCCACGGTGGCTCTTGTCTATGTGGCCGTGGTGGCGATGAGCGTGCCGGCGCTGTCCGTGTTCGCCGATCCCCAACTCGCGTTTCTGGTCTGGCTCGGCGGCGCGGTGACGTTCTATGCGATGTCGTGGCGCCGCCTGATTGCGAAAGGCGCAACCGACTACGCGCGCGGGTTTCTGGTCCTCGGCATGACCATCGCCATCGCCATCATCGCGTTCTACGTGATGGTCATCGTGTCCAGGGCGCTGGGATTCACGAGCCCGACGTGATCTTCACTCGCTCCTCAACACGCTGACCGGGTCCACCCGGCTCGTGCGCCGCGCCGGAATCCAGCACGCCACGATCGCCGCGACCATCAGCGCCGTGGCGACGCCGGCAAATGTCGCGGGATCGGTCGTCTGGATCGTGAACACTTCCTTTTCGAGCAGGCCCGAGAGCCAATACGCGCCGATCAGTCCAACGCCCAGGCCGGCGGCGACGACGCGGACGCCCTGGGCGACGACGCCAGCCTGCACCTGCGACGCGCGCGCGCCGAGCGCGAGACGAATCCCGATGTCGCGGCGGCCCTGCGTGACGACGTACGACATTACGCCGTAGACGCCGATCGCCGCCAGGGCGCCGGCCAGCGCCGCGAATGCGCCGAGCAGCACGAGGTAGAACCGCCGCTGCGCCAGGTTGCGGCCGATCAGATCGTCCATCGTCCGCACCTCCTGCAACGGCAGGAGCGGATCCAGGCTGTTGACGATCGCCCGCAACGCCGGCGCAGCTGCGAGCGGATCGCCGTCGGTGCGCAGCGCGATTTGCATTGACGTCGTTCCGGCGCGCTGCGTCACCGGCACGTAGATGTCGGCGCGCAGTTTTTCGTCGAGACCGAGCTGGCGCGTGCTGCCGACGACGCCGACGATCGTCATCGGATTGCCGTCGCGGAAGAAGGTAAGGCCGTGACCGAGCGGCTCGAGGCCGTCCATGTGGAGCCGGACGAACTCGTCGCTGACGACGGCGACCATCTCCGAGGTTGTGGTGTCGGAGTCGCTGATACCCCGGCCGCGCCAGATCGGAATGCCGAGGGTTTCGAAAAACCCGGCTGAGACGGTGCGGACGCCGGCACCGTCGTTGGCGACGTTCTCGCGCCCAGCGACCTGGAAGTCGGACTGCCATTCCCAGTTCGAGAACGGCAGCGCGTTGGACAACGCGACGTCGCGGACGCCCGGAATCGACTGCGCTCGCTCGCGCAGCGTCAGCCAGAACGGCAGCTGCGCCTCGAGCGTTCCGTAACGCGCGATCGGCAGCGAGAACTGCGCGGTGAGCAGACCGTCAGACCGGAATCCGAGCGGCTGCGCGAGCAGGATTGAAAAACTGCGCACCAGCAGGCCGGCGCCGGTGAGGAGGATCAGCGCCAGCGCGATTTCGCCGGCTACCAGGCCGGCGCGCATCCACTGCCGGCGCGAAAACGTCAGGCCGCCGGCGATCGTGCGCGCGCCGGTGGTCAGCGCGCGGCCGAAATCGACGCGCGACGACACCAGAGCCGGAAGCACGCCGAAGACGACTCCGGTGATCGCCGCGATCGAGGCGGTGAACAGCAGCGCCTGCCAGCTGACGCCGATCGTCTCGAGCGCCGGCAGCAGGAACGGCGGCGCCAGCGCGATCAGGCCGCGCACGCCCCAATAGGCGAGCCCGCCGCCGAGCAGCGCGCCGGCGAGCGACAATGCGACGCTTTCCGTCAACGACTGCCGGATCAGGCGCCATCGCGACGCG
>DASUGM010000275.1:0-4565 GCA_036274055.1 Vicinamibacterales bacterium
GGCCACCCGACCTCCTTCTTGTCTAGCGGACGACGGCGCCGGTCGCTTTCAGCTGATAGGTCGCGCCGAAATCGCCGGCCTTGGCGCCGGATTCGCCGGCCGCCTCCTTGCCTTCCTTGTCGTCGGTGCCGATCTTCTCGAACACACCCTCGGCCGACGCGTTCTTGCCCTTGGCGCTGATCGGAAACACGATCCCCGCGCCGTGATCGACCTTCAGACGGATGGTCTTCGTGCCGTTGTCATCCGTCGACAGCGCCATCCAGCAACCCATTTCCTGGCACACCGCCGTGACGACGCCGTCGATGCGGATCGTCTTGCCGACGAAGTCCGTGGGCTTTTCGTGAATCGCGGCGATCGGCGTCGCATCTTTCAACGTCACGCCGGCGCCGAACTTCTCATCGCTCATCGCGCCCAGGACAGGCACGGCCACAACTGCCGCCATCAGGGCGGCTAACAGCGTTTTGCTCATAGCAGCATCATACCCGGCAGGCCCTATTCGGCCTCGGGCAGCAGCACCGCCCGAACTTCCCGCACCCCCCGGCCGCGGACCGCCGTGACCTCGAGCCTCAGCCGGCCGTACTCGACGACGTCGCCGACGATCGGCGGGCGGCCGAGCCGCTCGAGTACCAGACCGGAGACGCTCTCGACCTCCTCGTGCTCGATGTCGAGATTGAAATGCCGCCCGAGCTCGTCGAGCCGAAGTGTGCCCGCCGCTTTCACGGACCCGTCCGCGGCCGGGGCGATCGAGGGCATCGCCGGCACACCTTCGTCGATCTCGCCGACCACCTCTTCGAACAGATCTTCCAGGCTGACGATGCCGGCCGTACCGCCATGCTCGTCGATGACGACCGCCAGATGCGCATGGCCGCGCTGCATCGTCGCCAGCACATCGTCGAGCGACGCGGTTTCCGGCACGACCGGAATGCGACGGACATCGGCGGCGACGACGTTTTCGTTCCCGATCAACTTTCTCAGCAGATCCTTGACGTGCATCATCCCGACGATGTGATCGAGATCGCCGTCGTAGACGGCGTAGCGCGTCCGCCGGCGCAACGCGACAATGCGGCGAATGGTGTCCGGTGTCGCGCCGATTGGAATGCCGATCACGCGCACACGCGGCACCATCACCTGCGCCGCGGTGCGATCGCCGAACTCGAACAGCTCGCGGAGGATCCGTCCGGATTCGGCGCGTAGCGCCCCGCCGCGCTCGCTTTCTTCGACAATCAGCTGCAGCTCCTCGGGCGTGTAGATCTGCTCGTGCGTATTCTGCTGGCGCTTGACGCCGAGCCCGCGCAGAAAGAGCGTCGCCAGCGCGCTCGACGCGCGGACGAACGGAAACAGGACGATAAACGTGATCTGCATCGGCCAATACGTGAACCGGGCGACCGGCTCGGGCCGTTGCAGTGCGATCCCTTTCGGGATCATCTCGCCGATGACGATGTGTGCGAGCGTCAGCAGGCCGAGCGCGATGCCGCTGGCAAGCGCGGCGGCGCTCACGAACGACAATTCGCCGATGTACGGCTCGATGATGCCGGCCAGTCCGTGCTCGCCGTACATGCCGAGGCCGAGACTCGCGAGCGTGATCCCGAGCTGCGCCGTCGCGATATAGCGATCCTGGCGCGCCGAGGACGTCACGACGTCGAGCAGCCGTTTCGCGAAACGATCCCCGGCGCCGGCGCGCTGCTCCAGCGTCGGCCGCGGCGCTGCGAGCAGCGCGAACTCCGCCGCTACGAACAACCCGTTGACGACGACGAACACGACGCTGAGCGTCAGCACGGTAACGACGGTCACGCGGAAGCCCCCGCGACGGCCGGCGCCACAGCGCGCGTGCCGAGCAGCTCACCGAGCACATCCTGGATCGTGATCAGCCCGACGGCGCGTCCGGCCGCGCCAGTGACGATGGCGGAATGGACGCGCTTTTCGCGCAACTGCGTGACGACGCGATCGGCGGCCAGCGAATCCTGGACGAACACCACCGGCCGCATCAACCGATCGAGCGGCAGCGGCCCCTCGACGACGTAGCGATCGACGAGGTCCTTCACCCGCAGGATGCCGACGACGATTTCCGGCGCGTCGCGGTAGACGGGCAACCGGCTGTACGGGCTGGCGGCGACGGTGCGCACGACTTCGTCCCACGGCGCGTCGAGCCGCAGCATCGTGATGCGATCGAGCGGGACCATCAGGTCGCGCGAGGTGCGCAAGCCGAGCCTCAAAGCGCGCCGGAGCCGCTGCTGTTCCTCGGGCTCGAGCAACCCGCCGTCGCGGCTCTCGCTGATCAGCAAATCGATCTCTTCGGGCGAATGCAGATGACGATGGCCTTGATCTCCGGCGCCGACGAGGCGCAGCGCCAGCGACGCCGCGCCGTTCAGCAGCGCCAGGAACGGCCGGTAGACACGCAGCGACAGCTCCATCGGTAGCACGGTCGCTAGCGCGATCTCGGTGGGGTATTGCAGCGCCAGTGCTTTCGGCACCAACTCGCCGATGATCACCTGCACGCCCGTGAGCGCCACCAGCACGACGACGGTGGTCGTCGTCAACGCCGCCGTCGCCGACAACCCGAACCACTGCGCCACGAGCGGCGCGATTGGAATGGTCAGGAACGCCTGCGCGTAGGCACCGAGCATCAGGCTCGACAGCGTGATGCCGATCTGCGAGGCGCCGACGTAGCGGTCGAGTGCCGCGGGCGTCTCGACATACGGCAGCAACCGTTGTGCAAGTAGGTTGCCGTCATCGCTCATCCGGCGCACGCGGCTGCGGCGGACGCCGACCGCCCCGAACTCGGCGGCGACATAGAGGGCGTTGGCCGCGATCAGCAGCCCGAGGACGACCCAGACGCCGGGGGACACGGCACTAGTTTATGGCTTACGGCTTACGGCTCACGGCTTACGGCCGCCGGCGTCGCTTGCGATACGATGCGACCTGCCTCCAGGAGGGCGACGCATGCTGAAGGAATTCAAGGCCTTCGTGAATCAGGGAAACGCGCTCGACCTGGCCGTCGGCGTGCTCATCGGCGCGGCGTTCGGCAAGATCGTGAATTCGATTGTCAACGATCTGATCATGCCGATCCTGTCGCTTGGTTTGGGACGTGTCGATTTCAAGAACATGTACGTGCCGCTTGCGAACCAGGACCCATCGCTCCCGCTCGACAAGGCGAGGGAAGCCGGCTCGCTCATCGCCTACGGCTTGTTCTTCCAGACCGTGGTCGAGTTCTTCGTCATCGCGTTCACGATTTTCCTCGTCGTCCGACAGATCAACAAGTGGCGGGGCGCAAAACCGGCGGGTGGTTAGGCCGCCGTCGGCGTGTTGAAAGAGCCCTCCTCTTACTGATTTCTCACCGTTCGCTGACCCGGCCGGCACGACTCGTCGCCGGCGCGATCGCTACGCTCATCCTGTCTGATCGCCGTCCCCCCGGTCAGCTCTAACAGGAGGCTACTTTGAAAACGTTATTGACTGTCTCCGCTCTGACCATCACGGCCGCAGTGACGACCGCGACGATGGCGGCGGTTCCCGGGGATGCGCAGTTTGGCGGTCCTTCGACGAGAAACTTCACACCGCCGATCGTGTTCCAGGCGGCCGGTCCCAACGCCGCGTCGCTGCAGGCCGTGATGGACCAGTTCCGTCTTGCCATCGGCGGCAACAACAACGGCAACGGCGGTTCGGCCAACTCGGGCCGGCGCGAAATCAACTGGGACGGCGGCGGGTCGACGGCGACCTCGGAAGTGTCGACGCCGTTCAGCGGGTTTCTCGCCAACCGCGGCGCCCTGTTCGCGACGCCGGGGACCGGCTTCGTGCAGGCGACCGTCGAAGGCCTGGCCACGGTGTTCGGCAACTCGACTTACGTGACCGAGTTCAAGGCGTTCACGCTGTCGCGGTTGTTCAGCCCGGTGAACAGCAACATCACCGAAACGACGTTCTTCATTCCCGGGAGCGGCGCCAATCCGACGCCGGCGCTGACGTCGGCATTCGGCGCAGTGTTCAGTGACGTCGATCAGCCGGATGGCAGCGGTCCAGGCAACAAGCGCGGCAACCGCGGCGCCAGCACGCTGATCCAGTACTTCGGCAGCAAGGGCGAGCTGTTGTTCAGCAGCTTCGTGCCGGCGTCGCCGGGGCAGGGCACGTTCACGTTCTTCGGGATCGTCTTTGCCGACGCGCGAATTGCCAGCGTCCGGATCCTCGCCGGCGACGAGGCGGGCGGCCCCAACGACGAACCCGGCCGCGACATCGTGATGATGGACGACTTCATTTACGGCGAACCCCGCATCGGCGGCTAGCGCGCATTGGCGGCTAGCGCCCATTGGCGGCCAGCGCCGCCAATGCGATTTGCGACTTGTAATCTGCAATTTGCGATTGCACTGGCGACTTGGCTACTTTCCGATTGCTATTTCTTATTAGCTATTGCGCCGGCGCTGGGCTCCGCCGCAATAACCCAGTCGGCAGTAGCAATCGGCAATAGCCAGAACTGCCAATGCAATTGGAAATCGCAAATTACAGATTGCCATTTGCCATCTCTTCCTGTTACAGATATACTCGTAACAGGAAGAGATGGCACCCTTGACGCCTGCGGT
>DASUGM010000276.1:0-2792 GCA_036274055.1 Vicinamibacterales bacterium
CTCGGAACAAACGCACAGACATATACTGTGATGATCGTGTCCCCCGCAGTGACCACCAGCCCCCTGTCCGTCGAATCCCTCGTCGTGGCGCTCGAGCGCGAAGCGCAGACGCGCGGCGAGGGCTGTGGCGCGGTCTGTTCCTTCGTCGGCGTGGTACGCGCGACACACCAGGGCCGCTCGGTCACGTACCTGGAGTACGAAGCCTTCGCACCGCTCGCGGAGAAGACCTTCGCGCAGATTTCGCGCGAGGCCGCCGATCACTTCGGCGGCGCTTTGGTCGCGATTCGCCATCGCGTCGGCCGCCTCCAGATCGGCGAAGCCAGCGTCATCATTGCCGCGGCGGCGGCGCACCGGGCCGAGGCGTTTCACGCCTGCCGCTACGCGATTGAGCGCGTCAAGCAGATCGCGCCGGTGTGGAAGCATGAGTTCTTCGTCGACGGCCACGCCTGGGTCGAGGGCGCGATCGCAGATCCGGCCGACGACGAGGCGCGCCGCGTCGCCCTGGAGCGCGCGTGCGCGTGAACGTGCAGCTGTTTGCGCGGCTCCGCGAGCTGGCCGGCGGCGCGGACTGGACCTGCGAGGTCCCCACCGGCGCGACGGTCGCCGACGTCTGGCGGGCGATTGCCGCCGATCATCCGGCGCTGGCGCCGTTCGAACGCAGCGTTTCGTGCGCGCGCAACGCGGAGTTTGCGAAGCGCACCGCCGCCGTCGCCGACGGCGACGACGTGGCCTTTTTGCCGCCGGTTTCCGGCGGCGCGTAACCCATGACACCTCAGGTCCAAGAAAAACTGAAATCGATCGAGGCGAAGTACGAGGAATTGATGCGCCTCGTGAGCGATCCGGCCGTGCAGGCGGATCCGCCGAAATACCGCACCCATACCAAGGCGCTGGCGGACCTGCAGGATCTGATCGACCGCTACGGCGAGTACAAGCTCGCATCGGCGTCGCTGGCCGACGCGAAGGAGATGGCCGCCGATCCCGACATGGCGGCCCTGGCGGCCGACGAGATCGCGACCCTCGAGCCGAAGCTGGCCAAACTCGAGGACGAGATTCGCGTGCTGCTCGTGCCGAAGGATCCGAACGACGACCGCAACGTCGTCCTCGAAATCCGTGCCGGCACCGGCGGCGACGAGGCGGCGCTGTTCGCGGCCGATCTCTTCCGCATGTACTCGCGCTACGCCGAGCGTCAGGGCTGGAAAATCGACGTGATGTCGACCAGCGAGAACGGGCTCGGCGGCCTGAAGGAAGTCATCGCCGGCTTCGAAGGCAAGAGCGTGTATCGCCTGATGAAGCACGAGAGCGGTGTCCATCGGGTACAACGCGTGCCGCAAACCGAGGCGAGCGGCCGCATCCACACCAGCACGGCGACCGTGGCGGTGCTGCCGGAAGCCGAGGAAATCGACATCCAGATCGATCCGAAGGACCTCCGTGTCGACACGTTCTGCTCGAGCGGTCCCGGCGGTCAGAGCGTCAACACGACCTACTCCGCGATTCGCATCACCCACCTGCCAACCGGCCTGGTCGTCTCGCAGCAGGACGAGAAGTCCCAGATCAAGAATCGTGCGAAGGCGATGAAAGTGTTGCGCTCGCGCCTCTACGAGATGGAAATGCGCAAGCAGCAGGACGCCCTGGCGAAAGAACGGCGCGGCCAGGTCGGCACCGGCGAACGTTCGGAAAAGATCCGCACCTACAACTTCAAGGAAAACCGGATCACCGATCACCGCATCAACTTCACGATTCACCAGTTGCAGTACGCGCTCGACGGCGATCTCAACGAGCTGTTCGCGGAGCTCGAATCGCGCGATCAGGCGGAAAAGCTGAAAGACGCGACCGCGACCGACGCCGCGAAGGACTAGCGCCATGGCGCGGCTCGCCGCCCTCGTCGTCTCGGCGGCGCGCACGCTGGCCAGCGCCGGGCTCGCCGCCGACGACGCGCGGCGCGACGCGGCGCTCCTCGCGCGGCACCAACTCGGCTGGACCCACGCACAGTGGCTCACGCACAGCGACGACGACGCGCCGGCGGGGTTTGCGCTGCGCTACGACGCGCTGATCGCCCGCCGCGCCCGGCGCGAGCCGATCGCGCAGATCACCGGGATCCGCGAGTTCTACGGGCGCGAGTTCAAGGTGACGCGTGACGTCCTGTCGCCGCGGCCGGAAACCGAGTTCGTGATTGAGCAGGCACTGGCCTGGCTGACGGCGCGAGGCTTGCGGCTGACGGGCGCCTCGACGATCGCCGACATCGGTACGGGATCGGGCATTCTGGCGATCACGCTGGCCCTTGAACAGCCGTACGGCCGCGTCATCGCCACTGACGTCTCCCCCGCCGCCCTCGAGGTCGCGCGCGACAACGCGGCGCGCCATGGCCTCGCCTACCACATCGACTTTCGCGAAACCCCGCTCCTCGATGGAATCGCGGGCCCGTTCGATCTGATCGTGTCGAATCCGCCCTACGTGCCGGAGATCGATCGCGCGTCGCTGATGCCGGAAGTCCGTGAATTCGAGCCGGCGATGGCGTTGTTCGCGGGGGCCGATGGCCTCGACGTCATCCGCGCCCTGGTGCCCGCGGCGGCACAGGCGCTCGGATCGGGGGGCGCGCTGATCATGGAAATCGGCGCCGGGCAAGCCGAGGCGGTGGCCGCCATCGTCGCGGCCAGCGGGCTCACGCTCGAACAGATTGCTCCAGACCTGCAGGGCATTCCTCGGGTCGTCGTCGCGGGACGGCCATAGTCATGGGCGATGGGCGATCGGGTGATCGGGCGATGGCAGAGCATCGGGCGATCGCGCGATCGGGC
>DASUGM010000277.1:0-5460 GCA_036274055.1 Vicinamibacterales bacterium
TGCGCCGTCCTGGTCGACGGCGAGCCAGTCCTGTCGTGCCTGCTGGTCGCGCCGGAGTGCGACGGCCGGCAGGTGACCACCGTGGAGGGCCTGGCCGAAGGCGGCCGCCTGCACCCGCTGCAGGAAGCCTTCGCGGACCACGGCGCCGCGCAGTGCGGCTACTGCACGCCGGGCATCCTGATCACCGCCAAGGCGCTCCTCGATCGCGAACCGTGCCCGTCGCGGGATCGCATCCGTGAAGCGCTCTCCGGCAATTTGTGCCGTTGCACCGGCTACGGCCAGATCATCGACGCGGTCGAAAGCGTGGCCGTGGCTGCGGGCAAGGGCGCCGGCGCCGGCGATCGTCTCAACAAGGAGTCGCGATGACCGTGCCGACCCGCGTCATCGGCAAGCCGCGCCACCGCGTCGACGGCCGCGCGAAAGTCACCGGACAAACCCGCTTTGCCGACGATCTGATCTTTCCGCGCATGCTGCACGGCCGGCTGCTACGCTCGCCGCACCCGCACGCGCGTATCGTCGGCATCGACACGGCGAAGGCGGCGGCCCATCCGGGCGTGCATCTCGTGCTCACCGGCGCCTCGTTTCCGATCCCGTACGGCGTGCTGCCGGTGAGCCACGACGAGCACGCCCTGTGCATCGACAAAGTGCGCTTCGTCGGCGATCCGGTCGCCGCCGTGATCGCGCGCGACGAGGCGACCGCCGACGCCGCACTGCGGCTCATCGACGTCGAGTACGAACCGCTGCGGACCTATGCGACGCCCGAAGAGAGCCTCGCGCATCCCGAGCCGCGGATTCACGACTACGGCGACGAGGGCAACATCCACAAGATCGTGTCGCTGCAATTCGGCGAGGTCGAGGCCGCGCTCGACGGCGCCGACCACGTCTTCGATGACGTCTTCTTCTTCGAAGGCAACACGCACCTGCCGCTCGAGCAACACGCCTGCGTCGGCCTGAAGGATCCCGACGGCAAGCTCGTGCTCTACACCAGCTCGCAGACGCCGCATTACGTCCATCGCGCGCTGGCGAAGGCATTGGCGATGCCGGCGGCGCACATCCGCGTCATCGCCACGCCGAACGGCGGCGGTTTCG
Source organism: Vicinamibacterales bacterium (assembly GCA_036274055.1). Lineage (GTDB taxonomy): Bacteria > Acidobacteriota > Vicinamibacteria > Vicinamibacterales > SCN-69-37 > DASUGM01. The sequence goes on from DASUGM010000277.1 coordinate 1,090, forward strand.
GCGGCAAGAGCGACCCGTTCAATCACGAGGTCGTCGCCGCGAAGGCCGCCTGGATCCTCGATCGCCCGGTGAAGTTCTGCCTCAACCGCGAGGAGGTGTTTTACTGCCACCGCGGACGGCATCCGGTGCTGATGCGTTTCCGCACCGGCGTCAACCAGGATGGGACCATCACCGGCATGGACGTGCGCACGCTGCTCGACGGCGGCTCGTACGGATCGTACGGCGTCGCCAGCACGTTCTACACCGGCGCGCTGCAGACCGTGACCTACCGGATCCCGACGTATCACTTCCGCGGCTGCCGGACGTTCACCAACAAGCCACCATGCGGGCCGAAGCGCGGCCACGGCACGCCGCAGTCGCGGTTCGGCCAGGAGATCCAGCTCGACAAGATCGCGGAGAAACTGGCCATCGATCCCGCCGACCTGCGGCTCAACATCGTCGCGCCGGCCAACTCGCTGACCGCAAATTTCCTGCGCGTCGGGTCGATCGGGCTCGCGCAATGCATTCGGACCGTCGTCGAACGATCCAACTGGCGCGAGAAGCACGGCAAGCTGCCGCTCGGCCGCGGCGTCGGGCTGGCGTGCTCGTCGTATCTGTCGGGCGCGGGCCTGCCGATCAACTGGAATGACCTGCCCCACTCCGGCGTTCAGTTGAAACTCGACCGCAGCGGCGGCGTCACCGCATTTTGCGGCGCTACCGAAATCGGCCAAGGGTCGGACGACGTGCTGGTCGCGTGCGTAGCGGAAATTCTCGGCGTCGATCCGTTCGACGTCCGCGCGGTGACCGGAGACACCGATCTCACCCCGGTCGATCTCGGGTCGTACTCGAGCCGGGTCACGCTGATGATGGGCAACGCCGCGATTCAGGCCGCCGAGCGCGCCCGCGAGATCGTCGCCCAGGCAGTCGCAGCCAGACTCGACGTGCCGCAGTCGCGTCTCGTCTTCGCAGATCGGCGCGTCTTCGACAGCGAGAACCCGAACACGGGGATGACGTTTCAGGAAGCCGTGTGCGTCGCCGAAGCGAAGTTCGGCACCATCGGCACGACCGGGTCGTACACGCCGCCGAAATCGGCGGCGAAGTTCAAGGGCGGCGGCGTCGGGCCGTCGCCGACCTACTCCTACACCGCCGCCGTCGTCGAAGTGGAGGTCGATCCCGAGACCGGCTGGGTCGTGGTGCCGAAGGTGTGGATCGCGCACGACATCGGCAAGGCGATCAATCCGACACTCGCACGCGGCCAGGTCGAGGGCTCGGTCTACATGGGCATCGGCGAAGCGCTGATGGAGGAGCAGGTGTTCCGCCGCCTGCCGGCGCGGCTTTCCGGCGCGCTGGTGCACAAGTTCCCGTCGCTGCTCGAATACAAGAGTCCGACCAGCCTCGACATGCCGGAGATCGTCACCGATCTGATCGAAGATCCGGATCCGGCCGGTCCGTTCGGCGCCAAGGAGGTCGGACAAGGTCCGCTGCTGCCGATGATGCCGGCGATCGCCAACGCAGTGTTCGACGCGGTCGGTGTCCGCATCGACGAGGTGCCGATCACGCCGGAAAAGATCCTGAAGGCACTGGCGGCGAAGGCGGCCGGCAAACCTGCGCGCTATGGACCGGCCGGATTTCCCGACATTGCCTGGCCGGAACCGTTGCGGGTGACGCCGCCATGGGAAGGCGGCGACGGGCGCGCGTCGAACGATCCCTCGCGCAAGTCGACGCACCATGTGGACGCCGGCGTTGAAGCCAAGGCGGCGTTTCGCGCGGCCGGCCTTCGCGGCTCCGTCGCTTCGGCCGATAAGGAGGTGCGCTGATGATGCGCATGCCCGCGTTCACGCTGAAGACGCCGCGCGCGATCGCGGAAGCGGCGCAGTGGCTTGCCGAGGCGCCGGCCGAGACGATGCTGCTCGCCGGCGGCACCGACCTGGTGCCGAACATGAAGCGCAAGCAGCAGACGCCGAAGACGGTGATCGCGCTGCGATCGCTGACGGCGCTGCGCGAGATCCGTAACGGCACCGGCTTGACGATCGGCGCCGGCGCGACGCTGACGCAGATCGTCAACGACGCCAGAATCCGCGCCAGTGTGCCCGGCCTCTGGCAGGCGGCGGCGCAGATCGCCACGCCGCACCTGCGCAACATGGGCACGATTGGCGGCAACCTCTGCCTCGACACGCGCTGCACTTACTACGATCAGAACTTCGAGTGGCGGCAGGCGATCGACTTCTGCATGAAGAAGGATGGCAGGACGTGCTGGGTCGCGACCTCGAGCCCGCGCTGTCTCGCCGTCTCCTCGACCGACACCGCGCCGATGCTGCAGGCGCTCGGCGCGCGCGTGCATCTGATCTCGGCCAGCGGCGAGCGCGACGTCGCCGTCGCCGATCTCTACGCCAACGACGGCATGCACTACCTGACGCGGCGGTCGGACGAGATTCTGACCAACGTCGCGATTCCGGCGCTCGACGGCTGGCGCAGCACCTACTGGAAACTGCGCCGCCGCGGCTCGTTCGACTTCCCGGTCGCCTCGGCCGCCGTCGCCGCGCGGCTCGACGGCGATGCCGTGGCCGAAATCCGGATCGTGCTCGGCGCCGTGGCGTCGCGGCCGATGGCGTCACCGAAAGCCGCCGCGCTGCTCGCCGGACAGCGCCTGACCGACGACGCGATCGCGGCCGCCGCCGATGCCGCGTACGACGTCGCCAAACCGATGGACAACACCGACTACGAGCTGGTCTGGCGCAAGAAGATGATCAGGGCGCTGGTGACCTACGCGCTGAAGGAGGTCCGCGGCGATGACATGCGCGAACAGCGGGTGAGGATCGCCAAACAGATCCTCTGACGGTGTCTGTGCGATTTGTTCGGGGTGCTATGCCATGGTAATGATCGCCAATGCGCTTCTTGTTCAAGGAAGAGCCGACCAATTACTCCTACGACGCGTTCGCGAAGGACGGCAAGGCGACCTGGACCGGCGTCAAGAATCCGGTGGCGCAGCGTAATCTGCGCAGCGTCAAAAAGGGCGACCTCGTCTTCTACTACCACACCGGCGACGAGAAGCAGATCGTCGGCATCGCGAAAGCGGCCGGCGACGCCTATCCCGAACGGCCCAACAGCGTGCCGCACGTCGTCGATCTGGTGCCGGTGAAAAAACTCAAGCGGCCGGTGACGCTGAAGGAAATCAAGGCGGACCCGCGCTTCGCGAAGTTCCAGCTGACCTACATGCCGAGGCTGTCGGTGATGCCGGTCGAGGCGGAGTGGTGGGAAGCGATCATCGAGATGAGTGAAAAGCCCTTGCCTTGATCCACAGGGAGAAGCACGAGAAGAACAAGAGGAAGATCGCGAGAGGTCTTCTTGAAGAACAGAACCTCATGCTCTTCCTCTTGTCTTTTCTCATTCTTCTCCCTGTGAATCCGCTCTTGGCAAGTGCTTTTCACTCAGTTCGCATCTCAGGATGAGCGCCCCTAACGGCGGCAGGCTCAGCCGGATCGAGTGCTTATGCCCGTGTGACGCGATCTCCTCGCTCGGCATGCCCCCCTCATTCCCGACATTGCTTCCCCCGTAAGCCCCGGCGTCGGTGTTGAGCAGCTCGCGGTAGAAACCCGGCTCCGGCACGCCGATGCGGTAGTCACGGCGGATGATCGGCGTCCAGTTGAGGGCGCCGATGATCCAGTCGCTCGCGGCGCGACCGCGACGGATCAATGAAATCACGCTCGCCTCATGGTCGTTGCAGTCGATCCACTCGAAACCCGACGACTCGAAGTCGACTTCGTGCAGCGCGGGCTCGCGCGCGTAGAGCGCGTTGAGATCGCGCATGAAGCGCTGCAGGCCGGCATGTACCGGCTGACGCAGCAGATCCCACTCGAGCGAGGCGTCGTGATTCCATTCCTTCCAGACGCCGAACTCGCTGCCCATGAACAGCAGCTTCTTCCCGGGATGCAGGTACATGTAGGCGTAGAGCGCGCGCAGCGTCGCCGCCTTCTGCCAGACGTCGCCCGGCGCCTTCTGCAGCATCGAGCCCTTGCCGTGGACGACTTCGTCGTGTGAAAACGGCAGCACGAAGTTCTCGTTCCAGGCGTAGAGCATCGAGAACGTCAGGTGCTGATGCTCCCAGCGGCGGAACACCGGATCCTTGCCGATGTAGGTCAGGATGTCGTGCATCCAGCCCATGTTCCACTTGAACGTGAAGCCGAGGCCGCCGACCCAGGTCGGCCGGCTGACCGCCGGAAATGCCGTCGATTCCTCGGCAATGATCGCCGTCCCCGGATGTTCGGCGTGCGTCAGCGTGTTGAGCTCGCGGAGAAAATCGATCGCCTCGAGATTCTCGCGGCCGCCGTGCCGGTTGGGCACCCACTCGCCGGCGTCCCGCGAGTAGTCGAGATAGATCATCGACGCGACGGC
>DASUGM010000278.1:0-2539 GCA_036274055.1 Vicinamibacterales bacterium
AGACCCACCAGCGCAGCTGGCCGACAAGGGCATGGGGTGAATCGCCTCGCTCGAACCGCAAGCCGGCCTCTTTCAGCGCGCGCGCCGCGTCGCCATCTCCAATCGCGTTGACGACGGCCCAATCGTCCACGTCCGACTCGATCGACACGACTTCCTCGACGTCGTCTTTCGTGATCGTTTTCTGCCCGTCGGTATAGAGCATCAGCCGCTCGACGTCACCGCGGAGTTTGGAAATGTCGCCGCCGGCGCGATCGACGATCGTCGCGATGGCCGCCGGCTCGATGGCGCGACCGTTCGCGGCAAATTCCTTCTGGAGAATCGCCACGGCCTCGCGATGCGCGTCCCGGCGCTCGTTCGCGTTGTCCGCGGCAAGGCCGGCGAACTCCACGCAGGTGGCTTTCTCCAACAGCCGCTTGGTCAGGCGCCGCGTGCGATCGATGCCCGACGCCACAAACACGAGCACGGACGCCGGCGCCGGGCGACTGACGTAGTCTTCGAGCGGCGCGGTGTCGAGCCCGCTGCCCTCGCCGTCATCCGCGGGGCCCTCGTCTGCCCCGGCCTCGCCGCCCTCGGCGGCTTTCCCGCCACGTTTCGGCTTGAGAAACCGCTCGGCGCGAAGCACGACCACGATCCGCCGGTCGCCCAGCATCGGAAACACATTGGCCGCGGCGGCGACATCGAGCGGCGACGCGTCTCCCTCGCCGGTGCCGGCATGGAGCCGCTCAACGGCAAACGGCCGATCGGCCGGATCGACGCTGGCCTCGATCGATTCCACCATCTGTTCCATCAGGCGGACGTCGTCTCCAAAGAACAGATAGACCGGCGCGAACTTCCGCCCCTGGATGTGCGTTCTGAGTGCGGCCTGCGACAACGTGGACATCGCGCGATCAGAACGCGTCGAGGATTGTCTGGACGACCGAGCGCGCGAAGTCGCGGGAGAGACGATCGAAGGCATTGCGGTTCTGCGCGTAGAGCGTCGCCAGGTCGGTGACGACGGCGCCGGTGGAGACTTCGTATTCCTCGGTCTTGCGATCCGTGGAACTCGCGAGAACCTTGTTGGCCTTCAAATCCTTGAACTCCACGTGAACGTACACGGTGATCTGGTAGCGCGTGGCCTGGTTGCCCGGAGTAAACGCCACCGGCTCCTGGGACACCGACTGGATCGTGCCCGTGAGCACGGCGTCCACGCCGGTCGTGTCGGTGACGACGGTAAACTTACCGCGGCCCTGAAGTTCGGTGCGAATGGCCTGGGTATAGACCTGATCGAGTTCGGGAATCGTGGACTGGTTCAGAAACAGCGGAACCCCGATGCGCCTGATGTAATCAGGCAGGTTGTTCGTCTTGCTGCTGCCGGCCAGGGCGTAGCCGCAACCCGTCGCCGCGAGCGCCAGCACGAGCACCGTGAGTTTCCGCATCACTTCACGACAACACTGACGAGCCGGCCCTTCGCCACGATGACTTTGACGACCTCGCGGCCCGCGAGGTTGTCGCGGACGGCTTCGAGCGCCGCCGTCTGCAGATCGGCGTCGCTGGCATCGGCCGGCACAACCGCCCGCCCGCGCACTTTGCCATTGACCTGCACGGGAATCTCGATCGATTCCTCGCGCGCGGCCGCCTCGTCACACTCCGGCCATCCCGCGGCGACGACGCCCTCGAGGTGTCCCAGCCGCTCCCACAGTTCCTCGGCCATGTGCGGCGTAAACGGCGAGATGAGGAGCACCAGCGATTCGACGGCCTCTTTGATCACCGCGGCTGTTTCGGCGCGATCGATGGCCGCCGGCGCCTCATCGTCGCGACCCGACGGACGAATCCCGCGGCGATCGGCGAAGGCGTACAGATCGTTGACCAATTCCATCAGCGCGGAAATGGCGGTGTTGAGGTGCATCCGCGGGTCGATGTCCGACGTCACCCGCCGGATCGTGACGTGCGTCATCCGGCGCAGGGCGCGCTCGTCCGCGTCGAGGGTCCGGCCCTGCGGGCCGGCGGCGCCCCGCACAGCCGGCGCCACGTGCTCAACCATGCGCCACACGCGGGCAAGAAAGCGGAACGAGCCCTCCAGCCCGGAGTCCGTCCACTCGACTTCCTTCTCCGGCGGCGCGACGAACATCACGTAGAGGCGAAGTGCGTCCGCGCCGAACTTCTGCAGCATCGAGTCGGGATCGACAACGTTGCCCTTGGATTTGGACATCACGTTGCCGTCCTTGAGCACCATCCCCTGGGTCAGGAGCTGGGTGAACGGCTCGCTGTGGTTGACCATGCCGAGGTCGCGGAACACGCGGGCGAAGAAGCGCGAGTAGATCAGGTGCAGGATGGCGTGCTCGACGCCGCCGCTGTAGAAATCGACCGGCAGCCAGTAGTTCACCGCCGCGGGATCGAACGGGAGCGTGTCGTTCGTCGGATCGGCGAAGCGGTAGAAATACCAGGACGAATCGACGAAGGTATCCATCGTGTCCGTCTCGCGGCGGGCCGGGCCGCCACACTTCGGACACGTCACGTTGACGAACTCAGAGACCTGCGCGAGCGGCGAGTCGCCGCGACC
>DASUGM010000279.1:0-2266 GCA_036274055.1 Vicinamibacterales bacterium
TCGTCCACCGTTCATCAGGATTCCGCACTTGGCCGACCCCGAAAATCCGCCGCCGGGAGGCGCTCCGCCTTCGGATTTGCGCCCCGTTTCGATCGCCGACGAGATGAAGCGCTCGTACCTCGATTACGCCATGAGCGAGATCGTGTCGCGTGCGCTGCCCGACGTGCGCGACGGTCTCAAGCCGGTGCACCGGCGCATCCTCTACTCGATGAACGAGCAGGGCCACACGCCCGACAAGAAATACGTCAAGTCTGCGCGCGTGGTCGGCGACGTGATGGGCAAGTATCACCCGCACGGCGACCAGGCGATCTACGACGCGCTGGTGCGCATGGCGCAGGATTTCTCCATGCGCCTGATGCTGATCGACGGGCAGGGCAACTTCGGCTCGGTCGACGGCGATCCGCCGGCGGCGATGCGCTACACGGAATGCCGGCTCGACGAGGCGGCGATGGCGATCCTCGCCGACATCGACGAGGACACGGTCGATTTCCAGCCGAACTACGACGGTAACGAGAAAGAGCCGGTGGTCCTGCCGGCGCGCTTCCCCAACCTCTTGGTCAACGGCGCCGGCGGCATCGCGGTCGGCATGGCGACCAACATCCCGCCGCACAATCTCGGCGAGGTGGTCGACGCCTGCATGGCGCTGATCGACGATCCGGCGCTGACAGTCGACGACCTCATCAACATCGTTCCCGGCCCCGATTTCCCGACCGGCGGCATCATCCTTGGCCGGCAGGGCATCCGCTCCGCCTACCAGACCGGCCGCGGCTCGATCGTGATGCGCGGCAAGGTCGCGATCGAGGAAATCCGCAAGGAGCGCGAGGCGATCATCATCACCGAGATCCCGTATCAGGTGAACAAGGCGACGATGCTCGAGCGCATGGCGGAGCTGGTGCGCGAGAAGAAGATCGACGGCATCGCCGAGATGCGCGACGAATCCGACCGTGACGGCTACCGCGTGGTGATCGAGCTCAAGCGCGACGCCATGCCCGACGTGGTGCTCAACCAGCTCTACCGCTTCACCCCGCTGCAATCGACGTTCGGCGCAAACATGGTGGCGCTCGACGGCGGCCGGCCGCTGGTGATGACGCTGCGCGACATGCTGGTGTCGTTCATCGCCTTCCGCGAGGAGGTGGTGTCGCGGCGCACGAAATACCGGCTCGGCAAGGCGCGCGACCGCGCCCACATCCTGGTCGGGCTTGCCATCGCGGTCGCCAACATCGACGAGGTGATCCGGCTGATCCGCGGCTCCAGGGACGCCAACGAGGCGCGCGAGAAGCTGATGGAGCGCGAATGGCCGGCCAACACGGCGGCGGAACTGATCGCGCTGATCGACGATCCCCGCCATCGCGTCTCGTCGGCCGGCACCGCCAAGCTGACGGCCGAACAGACCAGGGCGATCCTCGACCTGCGGCTGCAGCGGCTTACCGCGCTCGGCCGCGACGAGATCAAGGAGGAGCTCGACAAGCTCGCCGCCGAGATCGCCGACTATCTCGACATCCTGCGCTCGCGCGCGCGCATCCAGGCGATCGTCAAGGACGAGTTGCAGGAGGCGAAGAAGAAGTTCGCGACGCCGAGGCGCACCGTGATCGCCGAAGAGGAGGCCGACGTCGACGAGGAGGACCTGATCCATCGCGAGGACATGGTCGTCACCGTCTCGCACCTCGGCTACGTCAAGCGCGTGCCGCTGTCGACCTATCGGGCGCAGCGCCGCGGCGGCAAGGGCCGCGCCGGCATGCAGACCCGCGACGAGGATTTCGTCAGCCGGCTGTTCGTCGCCTCGACGCACGCGCCGGTGCTGTTCTTCACGTCGTTCGGGCGCGTCTACAAGGAGAAGGTCTGGCGCATGCCGGTCGCGGCGCCGCAGGCGCGCGGCAGGCCGCTCATCAACATCCTGCCGATCCAGCAGGGCGAACTGATGACCTCGATCCTGCCGCTGCCGGAGGACGAGAGCACCTGGGGCGGCCTGGACGTGATGTTCGCCACCACCAAGGGCACGGTCCGCCGCAACAAGCTCAGCGACTTCGTCGACGTGCGGCGCTCCGGCATCATCGCCATGAAGCTGGCCGAGGGCGAGGCGATCCTCGACGTGCAGGTGTGCACCGAGAAGGACGACGTGCTGCTCACCTCCGCCGACGGCCAGTGCATCCGTTTCCCGGTCACCGACGTGCGGGTGTTCCAGGGCCGCACCTCGATGGGCGTGCGCGGCATCAGCCTCGCCGAAGGCGACAAGCTGATCTCGATGTCGATCCTGAGCCACATGGAC
>DASUGM010000280.1:0-5979 GCA_036274055.1 Vicinamibacterales bacterium
GGGACCGGGTCGCTTTTTGCGCCAAACGAAAAAAGCGACCCGGTCCCTTTGTTCAAGCGGGCGCGTTGACGACGCGGCCGTCGAACAGATAGATGTGGCGCTTCGCCAGCGCGATGTAGCGCGGGTCGTGGGTGGCCAGCACGATCGTCGATCCGCTCGCGTTCAGCTCGCAGATCACCTGCATGACGCCTTCGCTGCTCACGGAGTCGAGGTTGCCGGTCGGCTCGTCGGCCAGCACGATCGGCGGTTGCCCGGCGATCGCCCGGGCCACGGCGACCAGTTGCTGATGGCCGCCGGATAACGACTGCGGCCGCTGTTTCTCGCGTGCGGCAATGCCGACGCGCTCGAGCGCCGCCATCGTCCGATCGCGGCGCTCCTTCTGACTGACGCCGCGGAGCGTCAGCGGGTACTCGACGTTCTCGTAGACCGTCAGGTCAGCGATCAGATTGAAACTCTGAAACACCAGCCCGATGTCGACGTTGCGCACCCGCGCGCGTTCGCCCGGCGAGAACTTCTCGGTCGGACGGCCGTCGAGCCAGTAGCGACCGCGATTCGGCGAGTCCATCAGCGCCAGCACCGAGAGCAGCGTCGACTTGCCGCAACCCGAGGGTCCGGACACCGACACGAACTCGCCGCGCTCGATGTCGATGGTGACGTCGTCGAGCGCGACGGTCGGTTCGTCGCTCTCGCCGATGAAGGTCTTGGTCAGTCCCTCGGTTCGTACCAGCGGATAGGGACCAGCGGGCAGCTCGGTGGCCGGAGCTTCCTTGCGCTTCCAGAACGCCATGCGGTGATTGGACGAGTGGCGGGCCGGGAATGTTGGGGAGAGAGGCGAGATGAGTGAAAAGCGCTCGCCAAGCGCGGATTCACAGGGAGAAGCACGAGAAGACCAAGAGGAAGAGCATTAGGGGGTTTTCAAGAAATCTCTTCCGAGGTTTTCTCTCCCGCTCTTCTCGTGCTTCTCCCTGTGAATCGCTCTTGGCAGGCGCACTTCCCTCAGTACTCATTTCAGCTCGCGCCGTACTTTGAACACCGGATACCGCTCGGGGCTCTTCCTCAGGATCTCATCCATCACGCCCCAACCCACGAACCCGTCACGCGCCTGCGGCTCCAGGTAATAGAACGCCGCGTTCGCCATTGGCTGCGCCATGTCGACGTAGAACGATCCCTTCGCGAACTCGGCGGTCTTCAGCGCCGAGAACGAGCCGTCCAGCACGGTGTAGTCGTAGCCGCCGGTGCGCTGCTTGCGGATCGCCGTGATCGCGAACTCCTCGCCCTCGACTTTCATGGGCTGGTCGAGGACGCGGACGCGGATGTTGTGGGCGCGGAGTTTCGCCGCGAGATCGGCGAATTGGCTGCCGAACGCGTAGGCGCGCGGCACGATCGCGTCGCGCGTGCCCACCGGCATCGTCAGATCGTCGACGCCCGGCACGGTTTCCGGCTGGCCCGACGCCGTCCCCGGCTTCGTGCCGAGGATGCTCGTCCCCGGCTTGTACTCGGCGACGTTGGTGCGATAGGCCAGCAGATCGATCTTGCCGCGCGACTTGTACTCACCGTCGAGCCAGTTGCGCAACTCGCCTTTCTCGGCCTTGGCGAGCACGTCAGCGACGGTCTTCTCGTCGGCGGCCTTGACGACCGCCTGGATCTCCTTCGCGTGCTCGTTCGTGTACTTGAGCAGCGCGAGGATATAGGCGTACTGCGCGTAGATCCGGCGCTCGAAGCTCGGCTGCCCCGGCGTCTCGGTGATGATCGCGAGGCGGTTGCGCAGGCCGTAGTCGTTGACGATGAACTTCGCTTCGACGGTCCAGGCGGCGGCGTCGTGGCTCCACACTTTCGGCGGCCAGCCGTCGCCGCGAACCGGGAGCGCGTGCGTGAACACCTCGAGGCCGAAGTCCTTGCGCACCAGGTCGCGCACCGCCGGAAACAGCGTGTCGTGCGTGTAGTCACGCGGCCCCGGCGCCGCGGCCGGCACCGTCGTCGTCCCGTAAGTGTTGGCGTACCCGTGATTGACGCGCGACATCAGGTGGCCGTCGAGCAGCAGCACCGGATCCCAGTCGTTGAGCACGCGATAGAGGCCATTGGCCTCGACCGTGACTAGTTTGACCGCGTCGCGATTGAGGTCGAGCCCCTGCGAGTTCTCGCGCGTGCCCTGAATGTGCGGCGTCTCGCTGCCGAGGCCGCCGTCCTGGACGACGAACGTGTCGGTGCCGTCGACGTTGAAGATCGGCGCGATCATCACGATCTGGTTGGTGAGCAGATCCTGATGCTTGCCGACCAGCAGATCGCGCATCACCATCAGCAGCGCTTCGGTGGCTTCTGATTCCGGCGGATGAATGTTGCCGAACAGAAACACCACCGGCTTGCCGGACGCCCGCGCCTGCTGCGCCGACGTCACCCGCGGATTGGCGAGCACCGCCGCCGGCGCCGCCTTGCGCAGCGGGCTGATGAACATGTTGAGGACATGGATGCGCTCGCTCTTGCCTTTCAGCGCGGTCAGGAACTCGATCGACTGCAGCGAGTTCGTCGTCCGGGTGAACTTCGTTTTCTCCGGCGGAATGCGGAGATCGTCGGCCCAAGTGCCATTCCAGTTGGCCGGAACGTCATCGCCCCAGTAGATCTTCTGCTGCATCGCGGAGACACTCATGCTGATTGCCGCCACGATCGCGGCGGCGACAGGGATCGCAGGTTTCATTTGTCTCTCGTTCGTCTTGGGTCTTGAGTCTTGGGTCTTGGGGCCTGGACTTGACGTCTGAGCCCACGACCCACGACCCAAGACTCAAGACCCAAGACCCAAGACCCAAGACTCAAGACTCAAGACTCAAGACTCAAGACTATTTAGGATCTTTAGCGGCGTCTTTTTTCAAGTAAGCGACACCCTCTGAGAGCCACTTCGGCGCCGGATCGCCCTTCAAGTAGTGATTGAAGAACTGGAAGTAGCGAATCGTCAGGTCTTTGCGATTGGCGAGCCCGCGCAGGCCGTGGCCTTCGCCCGGATACGCGAGCATCACCGCGCTCTTCCCCGCGTAGCGCAGCGCGTTGTAGAAGTTCATGCCTTCGCTGAAGGAAACCGTCGGATCGGCGGTACCGTGCATGATCAGAAACGGCTGGGTGACTTCCTTCACGTGCGTGATCGCCGACTCGAAGCGATAGACCTCGGGCTGATCCCAGGGCGTGAAACCCCAGCGGCCCTGACCGTAAAGGTAGTAGTCGTGGCCGTTGGCGCCGCTGCCGCCGCTGACCTGATACGACCAGCCCCAGCTCTGGTTGAAGTCGGAGTAGAGATCGGTGACGCCCGCGCCCATGCCGACGGCCGCGAACAGCCGCGAGCGCGTGCCGATGAACGCCGCGCCTTCGCCGCCGTAGCTGTGGCCGTTGATGCCGATCCGCTTCGGATCGACGTATCCCATCTCGATCACTTTCTTCACCGCGGCCTCGACGCACTCGAGCATGTCGCTGTGCGATGAGCCGGTGCGGAAGTGGATGTCCGGCAGCATCGTGATGTAGCCCTCGCTGACCGCTTGAATCGGCGACGAGCCCATGCCGGTCAGATACGACGGCGCGCTGTAGCGATGCAGGTTCTGGGAGTTGTCCTCGTAGAAATTGACGATCATCGGCCGCTTCTCGCCCGCCTTGTAGTCGTCCGGCAGCGCGAGGATGCCCTGCAGCCGCATCCCGTCCTTGTTCTTGAAGTCGAACAGGATGCGTTTGCCCCACTTGAACTCCGCTTGCTGCGGGTTGGCATCAGAGATCTTCGTCGAGTTCTTGAAGTCCGGGCCGGAGACGCGCAGATCCGGGAACTCGACAAACGTCTGGCGCGTGAACAGGAACTTTTCGGCCTTGGCGGCGCGCGTCGGGTTGCTGAACGCGGCGTCCTCGTAGACGACTTCGCGCAACGTACCGTTGGCGAGCTCGTAGAAGCCGGCCTTCTTCGTGTACTCGCCGTAGGCGGAGAGCGTGATCGGCTTCGACAGATCGATCGTCTGTCGCGCGGCGCCGCCGCCGCGGCCGCCGCCGCCAGGACCACCACCCGGCGCGCCCCCGCCGGCCGCATCCGCCGGTTCGGTACGGACATAGCGGAAACGCGTCTCGCCCTTGAGTCCCTGGCCGTTGGTCAGGCTCCTCGCCGCGGATCCGTCGATCGGCAGCGCCCACAGGTCGTAGCGCTGCTGCACGATCACCGTCGCGCCGTCGCTGGTGTAGCCGGCGATGCCGTACGAAGGACGCGGGCCGGGATGATCGAATTCCATGTCGGTGAAGTTCGGCGCCGTCGCACCGCCGAGCGCCTTGATCGCCGCGGCATCGAGGTTGTAGGCCTGGAACTTGCTGTCTTTCCAGAACAGATACTGCTTGCCGTCGGGCGAAATGCCGAAGACGTGCGCGCCGATGAGCTGGTTCTTCAGCATCAGCGTCCGCTCGCCGGTGGTGGTGTTGATGCGATAGATGTCGGCGGCTGGACGCTTGTAATCCGAAACGTAGCCGCGGGTGTCGCGGCCGACGGCCCAGCGGCCGTCCGGCGCGATGTCGACGTCGCGCATGGTCTCGTCAGCCAGCTTGACGAACTTGCCGGCCGAGACGTCGAAGACTTCGCGGAAGGTGAAATTGCGATCGGCCTCGGCACGGATCATCTGCACCGACTGGATCCGCTCGTCGTTGGTGTTCCAGACGTCGACGTCGGCGACTTCATCGGCGTTGCGCCGCGCCGGCGTCGTCGGTACCGCGACCTGTTCTTTCATGCCGAAGAACACGCGTTTGTTGTCGTCGCTCCAGTCGAGCGCGGCGCGATCGCTCAGCACCCAGCCCTTCGGGAAAGTGTCGGTCTTGACCGGATCGAAGATCACCGGCGGCGGTTCGCCGCCGTCGCCGAGCGCGGCCTGGATGTTGGGATAGATCAGCATGACGTTGCTGCGCTCGCGCATCTTCTCGACGTCGGTGCCCTTGAGCACCGCGAGCGCCGTGCCTTCCTCGTTCCAGGTCAGCCGGTTGTACACCTTGGCGTCGTTGTCGAGCGCGTTGATGCGGTTGCTTCTCAAGTCGAGGACGAACAGACCGTTGCTGTCTTTCACGGCCGCGTCAACCGTGTAGGCGACGAGCTCGCCGGTCTTGTTGAACGAAATGTCGCCGACGCTGCCAAGCAGCTGATCGCGGCCGGTGGTGAGGTTGTGCACGGTGACATCGACGCCGCGCGGTCCGGCCGGCGCCTCTGCCGCGCCGCCGGCAGCGGCGGCACCGCCGCCCGGCGCGCCGCCAGGCGCAGTCGCGGCGCCGTCACCCGCGGCGCCGCGGCCTGCGGCATTGGCCGGACGGCGACGCAGCAAGAGATGCGACGCGTTCGCGGAAAAAGTAAACGTCTGAATGTCCTGCCACGAACGGACCGCGCCGCTCGCCAGGTTGCGCAACTCGACGCGGCGCGGATTCGGCGGCGGCGTGGTGCCGCTCCGGCCTGCCGGTGCATCCTGGTCGCCGCCGGCCGGAGTCGCGCCGCCGCCAGCGCCCGCGCCCGCACCGCGGCCGCCGCGGCCGCCGCGGCCGGCGCCGCCCGGATCAATCTGATACGCGATCCACTTCGAGTCCGATGAGAATGCGCCGCCGGTGCCATTCGGGATCTCGGTGTCCTTGTTGGTCTCGAGATTGAGCAAGTGCAGCACCGGCTTCGTGTCCGTGGTGGGCACGTTGGTGAGCTGCAACGTGTAGGCGACCCACTTGCCGTCGCCCGAGATTTCCTGACCGCTGATGCTGCGCCACTTCGTGTAGTCGTCGACGGTGAGCGCTCGCTTGCCGGTCACCGGCGCCGACGCCGCCGTGGCCTGCGGCGCTGGCGTCGGGGCTTGCGCGGTCGGCCAGGCGAGCGCGGCGCTGACGAGAACAGCGAGGGTCAGCAGCAGAGTACGGGCGCGGGACGAGTCAGGATGCGAAACCATGGGGAGATAGTAGGAGGGGGACGGGGGTGTTTTCCACAGATTCGGACATTTCGGGGACAGG
>DASUGM010000281.1:0-7769 GCA_036274055.1 Vicinamibacterales bacterium
TACGGTTTACGTAAAAAGCCACCCGACGGCTTTTTCGGCGGCGCCGCCAACGCGTCGAGCAGGTGCGCGCGGCGGCCCGGCGGCGTGTGGGCAAGCGTGCGATCCCAGTCGGCGACCAGCGCCATGAGGTCGTCGCGAAGAACATGCAGTTCCTCGAGCCGCTGGTTCAGCTCGCCGAGCCGCTCCCCCACCAGCGCGCGCACCGCGTGGCACGGCGCGCCACCGGCGTCTCGTGCCGTCAACACGCGCTTCAAATCCTTCAACGAAAACCCGATCCCGAGGGCGCGCTGGATGACATGCACGCGCGCAACCGTCGCCGCCGAGTACCTCCGGTACCCGGCGGCGGTGCGACCGATGCCCGGCAGCAGCCCGAGCCGCTCGTAGTGTCGAAGGGTGTCGGTGCTGACGCCGGTCGCGCGCGCGGCATCCCGAGGGCCCATCGACATGCCGCTGATCATCGTGTGGTCATCGCTTCCTAGGGGTCGTCGGGTCGCCGGTCTTGTGCTCGGCAATCTGATAGGCGAGGAACTGGTGCAGTGCCGCGAGCGCCTCGGCGTCTTTCGTCACGATATCGACGCGGCCGCCCTTCGGCGTCTCCTTGTAGGTGTAAGTCAGCGCCGCTTTCTTCGCCGCCAAAGCCTTCGTTCCGGGCACGGCCTTCGAGTCGTGGATCAGCATCGGGACGTCGAAATCGCCGCTGCCGAACATCGTCGCGATGTGCGGCAGATGCGATCGAATCGCATCGCGGTTCTTGAGGTCGGCGGCGTCGTTGACGCTGATGTCAATCGCGCCGCCGTCGTCGTAGAGCAGAAAGTGATGGGTGGTCTTGTCCTGATCGAAGCCCATCGCCATCGCGCCGCGGTCTTTCATCTGGGCGTGCGGGTCCTGAGCGGCGAGCGAAGCGATCGAGATCAACGCAATGACTCCAACCGAGAGCAAACGCATGGGACACACTCCTTACGTTCTACCCTACCGGCTGGAATCGTTCCAGGGTCAAGGACGGGGTCAAACAAGGGTCAGACCCCTTGGGGGTTCCCAAGGGGTCTGACCCTTGTTTGACCCCCTACCGCTTCGCCGTCCCGATCTTCACGAACAGCACACCATGCCGCGGCACCGTCGCCGAGATCTGCTTGTCCATCCGGCCAAGATCCTTCTGCAGCCACAGGTCCCGCACCGGCTGCGCACCGGTCAGACCCAGATCGGCCCACGTCGCCGTCACCGTCGCCGCCTCCGGACCGCGGTTGAACAAGCCCGCGGCGATCGTCCCGTCTTCGAGCGGGCGGGCCCAGACTTCGACCCAGCCGTCGCTCATCTTCCGGCCCGCCGGCTTGCCAAGGACGTCCTGATTCACGGCGAGCATCTCGCGGTTGCCGAGGATGTTCGTGGTCCACTCGTCGATCTTCGACAAGTCGGCGCCGATCAGGAGCGGCGCCGCCTGCAGCGCCCACAGCGCCATGTGCGTCAGCTGTTCGTTCGGTGTGAGATCGGTCGGCCGCGGTCCCTGACTCCAGCCGACCATGCCGACGACGAGCATGTCGGTGTCGTTCCAGCCGCCGGGCCCGGCGTACTGCTCGCGGCCGGTCTGCTGGAAGCCGATGCTGGTCATGCTCGGCCAGTTGTCGCGGATGTCGCCGGTCATGCGCCAGAGATGTCCACCGACTTCCTTGCCCCACTCCCAGACGTTACCGGCGCCGTACTGACAGATGCTGAAGATGATGTCGCGCGGCTGCTTCTTGAGGATGTCGCCCATCAGCTTGTACGGCTTCTTGCGATCCTCGAGCGTCGGCTGCGGCGCGATCTGGCTGTAGCCGCACCAGTCGTACTTCAAGTAGTCGAAGCCCCAGCGCGCATACGCGGCCGCGTCCTGCGCTTCGTGCTGCCACGACGCGCCGAGCCCTTGACACGTCGTCGGACCGGGTGACGAGTACAGCCCTGCCTTCAGACCGAGCGAGTGGATGTGATCGACGAGGCCTTTCATGTCGGCGAAGTTCGCGTTGGTCGTCGGCTCGCCGTTGGCATCCCGCGCACCGGCGACGTTGCGGCCACGCCCGGTCCCGGGATTCGGCTCCATGCCGCCCTCCCAGACATCGTCGATGTTGATGTACGTGTAGCCCTGCCGATGCAGGCCGCTCGCGACCATGCCGTCGGCGGAGAGCTTCACTCGCTCTGCGGTGACCGTGTTGCCCCACGCGTTCCATGAATTCCACCCGAGTGGTGGCGTCAGTGCGAGCGCGTTCTCGCCGCCGACGATCGTCAGCGTGCCTGTGGTCTTGCCCTTGGGATTCGACACCGTGATCTCGACCGGCGTGCGCCCCGCGCTCGCGAGCGATCCGGTGATCCATCCTGTCCTCGTGTCGAGTTTCAGGCCGGCGGGAAGATTCTTCGCCGCGAACGACAGCGGTTCGTCACCCGACGCGGGAATCACGAACATGAACGGCTTGCCAGGCGTCGCACCGGTAATCCGCGGGTAGTTCAACAACGGCGCGCTCGATTTGCTCGACGCGATCGGCGGCATCGCCTCGACAGCCGGCGTGAGAATCGACGGTCGATCGCCCGCGCCCTGCGCCATCGTGATCAGCGCGCCGCCCCAGTTGGCTGTGTCGCCGCCAGTGCCGTCGTTGGCGTCAATCACCGCCAGCGTCAGCTTCTGCGCGCCCTTGAGATCCGCGGTGAGCAGCTTCGGCGCGTCGCCGCCGCGCAGCACGCCAGAGTCGGTAATCTTTTTCCCATCGACCCAGACGCCGAAGATCACGCTGCCGCGACCTGCGGCGACCGACGAGTCGATGCCGACCATCGACCCGAAGCGCACGGCTTGTCCCTTGAGATCGATCGACAGGTCGCGGTCCGATTGCATCGGCACCGCGTGTGGATATGTCACGCCGCCGAGCGCGTAGACCGGCGCCGGCGGTGGCGTCGCAGACGCGCCGGCCCGACCCTGGCCGCCCCCGCGCGGTGCCCGAATGACCGTCGCCCGGATCGCGTTCAAGTCCAGAGTGTCGACGAAAATGCCGTTGGGTGGCGGCTCGGCCTGCACATACGCGTTCGATTCGGTCACCTGCGCGGCGCGAACGCCGACCGCAGCCGCGCCACACGCCAGCGCAACGACGACGATGGTCCGGGTGGTTGAAGTCATGCGCGCATGCTACTTGAGATTTCCCTCCATGCGCGCTTCGGCCTCGAGATTCGCCTGGTCGCGCCCCACCGTCGCGACCGCCAGCACCTTGCCGTCGCGACGATAGGTCACCGTGCAGTCCTGCCCGGCCAGATCGCCGTCGACGTTCGCGTCATCCCACGTCTGCGCATGCCCGACGTAGTTCACGACGACGTCGTAGTGCTGGCTCCAGAAGAACGGCACGAGATTGAACGGCACCCGCAGGCCGAGCATGTTTTTCGCCGCCGCCTGACCGTGGCGCTCGGCGACGACAAAGTGCTCGACGCGGATGCGCTCCCCGGAATGGGGATCGGGCCAGCGGGCAATGTCGCCGGCCGCGAACACGCCGGGCGCGCTCGTCTCGAGGAACTCGTTCACCGAGACGCCGCGGTCCATCGTCAGACCCGCCTGCTCCGCGAGCGCCACGGCCGGCTTGACGCCGACGCCGGCGACGATGAAGTCGACGTCGGCGACGGCGGTGCCGTCGCTCAACAGCGCCTGGCGCCCGTCGACGCGATCCACTTTCGCGCCGAGGTGGAACGTGACGCCGTGCTGCTCGTGCACGCTTCGAATCATCCTGCCGAGTTCGGCGCCGAGCACGCGTTCCAGGGGCTGCGCTTCCGGCGCGACGACGTGGACGTCGAGTTTGCGCTCGCGCAGCGACGCGGCGACTTCGAGGCCGATGAAACTCGCGCCGATGATCAGCACGCGCTTCGCCGACGCGGCGCGCGCGATGATCGTCTTGCTGTCGGTGAGCGTGCGCAGCAGGAGCACGTCGCCGGCGGCGGCGCCGGGAATCGTCAAATGCACCGGTTCGGCGCCGGTCGCGAGCAGGAGGGCGCCATATGGATACCCGCGTCCGTTCTCGAGGTGCACGCGGCGCTGGTCGACATCAATCGACTCCACCCGCGCGTCGAGCACGAGATCGATCTTCTGGTCGGCGAAGTAGTCGTCGCCCTTGAGCGGAATCCAGGATTCCTGCGCCGTGCCCGCCAGGTAGTCCTTCGACAGATTCGGCCGATCGCTGGGCGGCGCGACGTCGGCGCTGAGCATCGTGATCGGACCGCCGTAGCCGAGGCGTCGCAACATGTCCGCGGCGGCCAGCCCGGCCGCGCCGCCGCCGACGATCACGATCGACGCCGGTGAGACCCGCGGCTTCGCTTTCGGCAGCGCGGCGCGCTTGTCACGCACGAACACGCGATCGCCCTTGCGCTCCACGTCCCAGCAATCGACCGCGTCGAGCGCCGGTGCGCGCAGCGCCTCACCAGTCTTCAGACTGAAACACGCGTGGTGCCATGGGCAGCGGATCGTGTCGCCGACGACCAGGCCTTCGGCGAGCGGGCCGTGATAATGCGTGCACTTCGCGCCGATGGCAAACACGTCGTCGCCCCGCCGCACCAGCAACACGTCGTCGTCGCCAATCTTGCCGGCGACGATACCGTTGTCGGGGATGTCCGCGAACGCATAGCCCTTGGAAAAATCCGGCAGGGGTGAATCGGCCACTGTGCCTCCAGCTCTGAGCTTACTGATGTGGATGCAGGAAGTCCCGGCAAGGTTCCCACGCCACTTAGCGATTGCAAGTTCAGATCCGCGGCTGATTCCAGTCTGCAGTAAGCGCAGACCCGCTACTTCGGTGAAAGCGCGAGCGACGCCTGGCCGAAGGCATACTTCCAGCCGTCCTTGGTCCGTACGTAGGTATCGCTGAACCAGAGCGTGCGATCGAATGACGTCCCGGCCTTCGACCCCTTGACCCAGAGTTTCGCGGTAACGATCGCGGCGTCGCCGTACATGCGCACGACCTGAGAACCTGACTCCTCGTCCTGCTTATCCCAGGCGAACGTCTTATTGCGCGCTTCACTGATGAGATCGTCGCGTGTGGCGGTGCGGCCGTCGCCAAGGACGAGGACGAAGTCCTTGTGCAGGATGCGGTCCATCGTCGCGGCGTCGTTGGCTTTGACCGCCGCCTGATAGGCGGTGTCGAGCGCCGCGACGGTCGCGCGATCGTCGGCCAGCGCCGCCGGCGCCGCGGTTTTCGATACGATGGTGCCGACAGCAACGACTGCGGCGCTGGCGATCAGATGCTTGAACGTCATTTCAGCTCCTTGGCTGGAACGTGCGAGCGTAGCCGGGACGCCTGCCGGCAATCTTGGAGAATCTTGCGGTCCATGACCCACCAGCCGCCGCACGCGATCACGCCGCTCGAGAGCCTCGAGCAACTCGACGCCGCGATCGCGCGCTCGGCAGAGACGCCGGTGCTGCTCTTCAAGCACAGCACCACCTGCGGACTCAGCGCGATGGCCGCCGCCGAGGTCGCCGATCTTCTCAATGGCGCCGCGATCGACGCCGACATCTTCGTCGTCGACGTCCGCGGCCGGCGGCCGGTGTCGAACGCGATCGCGGAGCGGCTGAAGGTCCGTCATGAATCGCCGCAGGTGTTGCTGGTGCAGAACGGCGTAGTGCGCTGGCATCGGTCGCACGCCTCGGTCACGGCCGCGGCGATCGCGCGCGCGCTGCAGCATGCACGGCCGGGCGCGGACGAGGCGCTATAGCGCCATTTGCTATCTGCTATTTGCTATTTGCTATTTGCTGTCTGCTTCCTCAGGATTTCTCAATCCCCGCTCAGGACTCGGCCGGCACCGGCGCCGTATCGTCGAGACATGATCCTCTGGACTCCCCGGATAGCCGGCCTGCTCATGACGGTCTTTCTCGCCGCGTTTGCGCTCGATGCATTCAACGGCGCCGGTCCGATTCCGATCGCCGTTCTCATGCACCTGCTACCGGCCGCGATTGTCGGCCTCGCAGTCGCCGGCGGCTGGCGACACCCGGCTTTCGGCGCCGCCGCCTTCCTGGCTCTGGCGATTGGCTACGCCGTCATGGCCGGAGGGCACCTCGACTGGATTGCCGTGATCTCCGGTCCGCTGGCGTTCATCGCGCTCCTGTTCGGAGTGTCAGCCGCGCGGAGTCGCCGAGCTCAGTAAGAGCCTGCCACGATCACCATGAAGCCATGAAGAAGATCAAAATCGGCGTAGCCTCAGTTCTCTAATGGCACCCGTAGTTCCCCGTGAAATCGCGGCAGCGCTCGAGCTTGAACGCCGGATCGACGGCAGGCGCCTTGTCGGCTTCGGCGACCGCGCGTCCGGTCGCGTACATCCACTTCGTCATCTTCGTCAGCTTGGCGACGTCGATGCGATCGGGATTGTCGAACGGCGTGTGGTAGTCCGGATGCAGCAGCGTCGTGAAGAACAGCGCCGGCACGCCGTTGCGCGCGTACGGCAGGTGATCGCTGCGGTAGTACCAGCCCTCGCGATGGTTGGGATCATCCCAGGAATGATCGAGTTCGAAACCCGAGACGTTCTTGTTGGCGGCGAGCGCGATGTCGACAAGCTCGGGTGAGTTGCGATGCGGCGGCAGCACGCCGAGCAGCGCCGCCGTTTTGGGATCGTTCCGGCCCATCATGTCGCCGTTGAGGCAGGCGACGATTGACGTGAGCGGCACCGTCGGATGTTTCACATACCAGCGCGAGCCCATCAGGCCGCGTTCTTCGGCGCCGTGCCAGATGAACAGCGCCGAGCGCCGGCCGGGAGCCGAGGCCATCGCACGGCCGATCGCCAGCAGCGCCACCGCGGTCGTCGCGTTGTCATCGGCGCCGTTCCAGATCGCGTCGCCATCGACCGGGTAGCGCTCGCCGTCGTGGTCCTGGTGCGCGCTGAACAGCACGTATTCGCTGCTCAGCTTCGGATCGCGGCCCGGGACCTTGGCGATGATATTGACCGACGGGTAGGTGAAGCTGTCGGTGAAAATCGACGCCACCAGACGTGCGTCAGCGGCGAGCGCGCCGTCGAGCGCCGACTCGCGAACGTACAGCATCGGCATGCCGCGCGTCGGCACACGCGGCTCCGCGGTGCCGTCGGGATCGAGCCCGTAGGTGCCGCGCGGGAACGGGAACAGGACGCGCGCCCACTGATCTCCGGCGCTGTCCGGCACGAGCGCCACGATCGCCGCCGGGCCGGCGGCGCTGACCTGCTTCTGAATCGCGCGCAGCCAGGTGCGCATCGCCTGCGGCGCGCCGGGGCCGGCTGCGGGCCCGGCGGCCGGCGCGGCCGGTGGGGCGTAGCGGACGACGAGCGTCTTGTCCTTCAGGTCAGCGCCGGTCAGCGCGTCTGGTGAAACGACAATCACCGGCGCGTCGACGTTGGCGAGCACGGTGCCGTCGGTGACGGCGTCGCGGCCCATCACCAGCTTCTTTCCGCCGAGCGTCACCGTGCTGCTCGCCGAGACGCGAAATCGTTCGAGCGGGAAGAACTGAAAATAGGTGCCGTTGTCGCCGGCCGGCAATAGCCCGGCGGCCCGGGCGCGTTCGGCGACCCAGACCGACGCGGCCATCTCGTCGAGCGTGCCGCCTTCGCGGCCGCGCATCGCGTCGCCGGCGAGCGTGAAGAGATCGTCCTTGATCTCGGACTCACGGATCTTCTCGATCGGATCCGACTTCTGCGCGCTTCCCACCGTAACGGCCGAGAGGAGCAACACCGCAGCGACGACGTGACCGGCGATTTTCATTCATGGAAGATAATTGGGGGACGGGGGTGTTTTCCACAGTTTTGACGGTTTTGGGGACAGG